>CAKUAV010000011.1 GCA_934636425.1 uncultured Clostridia bacterium | reverse complement strand
TCAGCAGCAGTATCGGGAAGACGACGCCCGCGAGTATGCCGGTCTTGAGCGAGCCGCCCGCCGCGTCCGAGACGAAGCCCACCAGCGCGGGGCCGCCGCCGCAGCCCAGATCGCCGGCCAGCGCCAGCAGGGCGAACAGCGCCGTGCCGCCGCCGCGGATCGATTTGGCGGCGATGGAGAATGTGCCCGGCCAGAGTATGCCCACCGACAGGCCGCACAGCCCGCAGCCCAGCAGCCCCAGTGCGGGTGCATTGGTCAGCGAGGCCATGAGATAGCTGATCAGGCAGAGCAGCGCGCTGTAGACCATGAAGCGGTCGAGGCTGATCTTCTCGCTGAATTTTGCGTACAGCGCGCGGGCCGAGCCCATCGTGAAGGCGAAGAAGAGCGGGCCGGTGAGATCGCCTATGGTCTTGCTCACGCCCAGACCGCGCTCGGCGAACGCTGACGCCCACTGGCTGACGCCCTGCTCGCAGGAGCCGGCGCAGAACATGAGCAGCATCAGCACCCAGAACTGGCGCATGCCGATCAAACGGCGCATGGGAACGCCGTCCACAGGCTCGTCGGCCAGCGAGGGAATGGGCACGGCCATGAAGAAGAACAGATTAAAGAGCGGCACGAGCGCCCAGATCACCGCCATGACGCGCCAGTGCGCCACGCCGAAAACGGCGAAGAAGGCGGTCGAGAGCAGCACGACGCCCATGTGCCCCCAGCAGTAGAAGGAGTGCAGCAGGCTCATGCGCGCCTCCTTGTGATCGGCGGGGCAGGCCTCGACGATCGGGCTGATGAGCACCTCGAGCAGGCCGCCGCCCATGGCGTAGATCAGCACGGCGATGAGCAGCCCCACGAAGGGATCGCCCATCAGGCCGGGCAGCACGGCCAGAGAGACGAGACCGGCGGCGGAGAGTATGTGCGCCGCGTAGACGCAGGGGCGATAGCCGAATTTGTCCACATAGCGGCTGGCCAGCAGATCGATGACCAGCTGCACGCCGAAGTTGAACGACACGAGCATGGCGATGCGGTCGAGCGATACGCCCAGCTCGGACTGAAACGTCAGAAAGAGCAGCGGCGCAAAGTTGTTGACGATGGCCTGCACGATATAGCCGGTGAAGCAGGCGTATACGGTGTGATTGTAGTTGTCGCGCTTGAACAAGAGAAACACCCTCCCTCAAAACAGCCTGCGGCTATTATAGCATGGTAAAGCGCGGAATTCAAAGGAAGAGCGTGTAAAAACGCGTTCGCAGACTGTCGAAAAACCCTTGGAGAGTTCGGGAGGGCCGGAGCTCTCTCGAGCTTTTAATCGCGCCCGGCGGCGTGTACGGCGGGCGCGGGACGATTGAAAGCGGCGGAAAATCTTATTGTCCAGAACAAAAATCGTTTCCTTGCAGTTTTTGCGCCCGGAAATCTGAAAGATTTTTTGCAAAAACTGGTCGAGGCGGCAGCGGCGGAGGCGCTTGTTCTCCCGACCGCCAGCTTGTCAAAACGCGCTCGAAAGGGGATTGACAGCGCGTCCGCCGTCGATTATGATAATCTCCGGAACGGATCCGGCGCGCGGCTGAAATCCGAGGGCGCGCAAGCCCGAAGCGGCGGCGCATTTCGCGGCTTTTCCCAGTGAAGACAAAAGAAGCGAAAGCAGGCGCGCTTTTTCGGTCCTGCCGTTCCGCGCAGGCTCGCCTGCTCCTTCTCGACTTTTTATGAAGAGACCGGCGGCGCGGGCAGGGGTCAGATTCGCCGCGTCGGCGGGAAAGGCGCATTCAACCTGCGGAGCCGGCTTTTTGGACGCGCTCCGATCGAGGCGAATCGCCAGCGCAGGCGATGATTCTGGACGCACATTCCGTGAGAAAGGATGCGATGACATGGGACAGTGGCATAAATACGCGGGCAATCCCGTGCTGGGCGGCCCGGAGATGGGCACCTGCTTCGATGTGTTTCTGACGCGCGAGGGCGGCGAATACCGCATGTACTTTTCCTGGCGGCCGAAAAAGTCGATCGCCGCGTGCCGCAGCGCGGACGGAATACACTGGAGCGCGCCGGAGATACTCCTCTCGCCGCGCCCTGAGAGCGGCTGGGAGGACGACGTGAACCGCAACTGCGTGCTGCGCCGGGACGGGCGCTGGCATATGTGGTACACCGGACAGGCGCGCGGCTACAGCTGGATCGGCTATGCCGTCAGCGACGACGGCCATCGCTTTGAGCGCGCGAGCGATCAGCCCGTGCTCTTCAGCGAGCGGCCGTTCGAGGGCATGAGCGTCATGAATCCCTTTGTCATGTGGGACGAGGGGCGGCGCGTCTATCGGATGTGGTATTCGGCGGGCGAAACGTATGAGCCCAACGTATTGTGCTATGCCGAAAGCGCGGACGGCCTCGATTGGAAAAAGCTGCCCGCCAACCCGATCTATGTCGCCGATCAGGGCAGCGCATGGGAGCGGCAGCGCGTGGGCGGCTGTCAGGTGATTCGCCATGGCGGCTGGTATTATCTGTTCTACATAGGCTATGAGGACATACACACGGCGCGCATCGGCGCGGCGCGCTCGAAAAACGGCGTGGCCGGCTGGCAGCGCTGCCCGGGCAATCCCATCGTGTCGCCGACGGCGGGAGAATGGGACGCATGCGCCTGCTACAAGCCCTTCGCCCTGCCCGACGAGGCGCATGGCCGCTGGATGCTCTGGTACAACGGGCGCAGCGAAAACCGCGAGTATATAGGCCTTGCGCTGCACGACGGACTGGAACTGGGCTTTGAGGATGTGTAAAATGCGCGCCAATTCTTCATTTGACAGGGATTGGACATGATGCTATACTGTACAGGCCAACAAAATGGGGAGGAATGAACTATCATGGAAACGTTTGCAAGCATTCTGGAGACAATCATGCTGCTCTGCTTCGGCTGCTCCTGGCCGCTGTCGCTGATACGCAACATCAAGGCGAGAACCGCCAGGTCGATGAGCCTGGGCTTTATCATACTGATCATCACCGGCTATGTGGCCGGTATCATTGCGAAGTTCATCAAGATGGACGTTACGCCGTGGTATGTCTTTGTGGTGTACTTCTTCAATCTGATCGTCGTGTCCGCCAATCTGGTGGTCTACTTCATCAACCGCAATTACGATCGTCAGGCCGAGGTCAAGAAGGGCTGATCAGATCGCATAAAGAAAACAATCCGCGAGGCCGGCTGCGCTTCGCGGATTGTTTCTTATACTCTTTTGCCCGGGAACAGACGTCTGCGCGGCCGGTCCGGGATTTCGATGACGTGGCTGCCGCAGGCGTTGACCACGATGGTGTTGCGGTAGGTGCGCTCGTGCTTGAAATCGTGGACGTAGCTCTGATGGACGTGCCCATGCAGAAAATAGCGCGGATGATGGCGATCCATCATGCGAATGAACGTCTTGAAGCCGTGATGCGCGAGATCCTGCCCGTCGCCGATGCCGTAGGCGGGCGCATGGGTGACCAGTATGTCGAAGCCGCCGTGCAGCAGTATGGGCACGGCGAGCCGGCAGGCGCGCAGAGCCATTTCATGTTCAGAATACTGGTGGGGCTGACTGCGCCGATAGCGCATGCAGCCGCCCAGGCCGACGATGCGCACGCCCTCGAAGACATAGAGCTTGTCCTCAATGCAGATGCAGCCCTCCGGCGGCTTCCGCTCGTAATTCACGTCGTGATTGCCGTGAACATAGAGTATGGGCGCGTGCGTAAAGCAGGTCAGAAAGGACAGATAGGAGGCCGGCAAATCGCCGCAGGAGATGATCAGATCGATGCCCTCCAGGCGGCGTTTGTCAAAGTGTTCCCAGAGCCGGGGATCGGCTTCGTCGGCCAGAACCAGTATTTTCATGTCGTCTCCTCTTTCTCAGGCCGTGTCCAGGAGAATGTCGAGGGGTCGGGACGGCGTCCGTCGTTGATGCCCTGAAGCCGCACGATGGGATGCGCCTCGGGCTTGAGCTGCGCAAGATCGGGTATGGTGCCCAGAACGTTGTCGCACAGCCAGTCCATTGTGATGATCTTGCCGGGGGAGAGCGCGTCGTCTCCGTCGGTCTGCACGACGCCGTCCTGCGAGACGATCTTGCCCGAGAAGGGGTTGAATTCGCCGCTCTGCATCAGGCGGCGCAGCATATCGGCCAGGCGCTGCGTGCCGGCGCTCAGGCGCTGGGAATAGAACACGTCGATCGCGCCGGTTGAGAAGCCGGGCCAGTAGCCCAGCGCCTGAGAGCCGTTGGCGTCCGCGTCGTTTTTCCAGCTGCCGCTGAGCAGGCTGTTGAGTATGGTCTCGTACAGCTTGCCCCAGTTCCACACAGGCATGGCCAGATTGACCGGCGTCATGTCGTCGTCCAGCCGATAAAGGCCGAACTCGCGCGAGCCGTTGCCGGGCGCGCTGATGTCGCGGTTGCAGATGATGCGCACGCCGTTGCGGCGGAAGGATTCCTGCACGTCGTGATCGCGCAGCGTTGACCATTCGAGGAAGACCTGCGCGCGGGGATTGACCAGCCGCGCGCCCAGCGCGAAGGCGTTGATGCTGGCGGGCGTGCCGAATATCGGATAATCGGCGATGTAGCCTATGCGGTTGGCCTCGGCCAGCGCGCCCGCAATCGCGCCGATGATGAACTTGGCCTCGTACATGCGCAGATAATAGGAGCGCACATGGTGGAAGGAGGCCAGCAGCGAGCAGTTGAGTATGCGCGCGTCGGGATGCTCGACGGAGGCCTTTATGGCGGCGTTCAGGAACACCGGAGAAGTGGTGAACACGACGTCCGCGCCGCCCTTGATCAGCTCGTCTATGGCCTGCTCGGCGTCCTCGGCGGAGGACTCGCGGGAGGTGGTGGTCACGCGCCCCTCGAGCGTCGCGTCCACATGGCAGCGCCCCATCTCGTGCCAGTACGTCCAGCCCGATTCGGAGGGACTGCGGTTGTAGAGGAAGGCGGCGTTGAGGCGCTTGGGCGTGCGCAGCGAGGCGAGAAAGCCCGGAGCCTCCTCCGAGGCGCTCGGCTCCATGAGCAGCACGACGCTCTCGTTCTGCGCGCGCACCTTGAACTCGTCCCAGATCTTGCGCACGTTCTCCTGAACGACGTCTCCATAGGCCTCGCAGGCCTGAACATAGCCGTAGATTTCCAGATAGATGAGGAACGCGTCGCCGGTGGTGACGGGCAGCTTGCCGCCGCCCAAACGGTGATAGCAGTTGGCAAAGCGCATATAGGCCGCATGGAAATCGTTGCGCATGCTGCTGGGCCAGCGCTCGCCGGGGGTCGTGCCGGTCAGCTCGTACAGCCGCGTGAAGCCGCCCGGCCGCGAGAACCAGATGTAGTTGGCCTCGGTGTCGTCGTAGAAGGGAAGAAATTCGCGGTAGATCTTGCTTTCGGTGCTGCCGTCGTCCGGGGGAATCAGGCGGGTGACTTCGCCCTCTATGGCCACGGCGTCGAGGAACTTCATGACGCTCACGCGCTTGTTGCCCTCGACGACATAGAACTGGTTCATGTATTCATAGGCCTTTATGGGCGAATTGACGCCCTGCTCGATGACCGAGTTGTAGAGCGCCTCCCATTTGGTGGCAAACTCGCTGTCCTCCTCGAGCAGAGGCATGAAGTTGGCGGCAAAGGCGCTCGTGCGGCCGCGCGTCGCCGTGCCGGCAATGCGGTCGAGCGGTATGCTCACCAGATGCAGCGGCCTTGCCGGCAGCGCCAGAGCGCCCGGCACCACCTCGTCCAGCACCGGCAGGAAGGGATTCTCGCGGCGGTTGCGCCGCTGATTATATTCGCGGCGGCCCAGCTTGTAGGCCTTCGCGTAATTCTCATTGTAGTACATTGCTATACCTCGCTGATAAGGTCTTTTATTTCTCTTCACACCCTATTAGTATACCAGTTTTTCTGTAAAGAATCCAGTGCGCTGTGGAAGGCGGAATGATGGCAGTGGGTCGCCAAGGGGCGTCTTGCGGCCAATCTGAGCCGAAAATGATGATTCGGCGGCGGAAAACTGTCTGTTTTTATCGTGGCCATGACGAAAATTTCACATAAAAAAAGCGCCGCCCGCACATGAAAATGCAGGCGGCGGACGAAAAAAATCACACGCGATCCTGACCGTTCCAGGAGAGCGGCAGCGGCAGAAGCGACGAGAGCATCGCGCCGCTTTTCCCGCTTAACCCGGGCAGCACGGCTTCCGGCGGCAGCGGGCCGAACAGGAGCCGCGTGGCCGTGAGATGATCGAGCGTCAGATCGGCCGGGAGCGCCGTTTCCTCGCAGCTGGCCGCGCCGCTTTTCACGCGCAGCATGAAGCGCGCTTCATCGGGAATGTCGACGACGCACTCGCCGTCGATCAGCGGCCTCATGCGGCTTTTGACGTGGCACAGCGCGTTTGTGATGCGCGCCCAGGAGATGATCTTGAACTGGCTGGCCGGATTCAGGCTGAGCGACTGGCAGCGCCGCGACAGGCGCGCGATCGTCTCCGTCTCCCACGGCGGCAGCGTGAGGGACAGCCCGCTTTCGGGATGCGCCTTTATCCATGAGAGCAGCATCCGCTCGGCCAGCTCGGGCGTTTCGGCCATCAGCTCGGCGAGGCTTTCGCCGCCCTGCGCTGATACGATATAGCCGGAGAAGCGGCCTTCTTCGTCGAATGCCGCGAAGGGCTGCGCCTCCCATGCGGTCAGCACGCGGTAAAGGCTGTCGTCGTTTCCGCGCTCGACGGCCATGGCGGAGCGCGCGTGCAGGGCGCGGATCAGCGCGAGCGTCTCCGCATCCTCGCGCGCGACCGGGCGAAACTCGAGCGGCGCGAAGGCTGCGCCCTGAACGTTGTGCGCTGTCAGACTCATGGAGACGCTTGTTCCGGCCATTTCGAAGCCATAGCGGTTGTAGCGCTGCCGGTGACCGCCCAGCCGCGACGCGTCCGCGCCGATGTCGTGCAGCTCGGTCATGGCGCGCTCGAGCAGCGCCGACATATAGCCCCTGCCCGTGTCGCGCCAGTGCGTGGCGACATTGCCGGTGGTGGAGAAGAGAAAGCGCTCGCCGTCTATGGCCGTCTCAAGCGGATAAACGCCCAGCATGGCGCGTATGCGGCCGTCGCGCCTGATGGCAAAATGATGCGTCATGGCGTCCGGCATGGCCAGCCGGGGCAGCATCTTTTCGAAATGATGCGGTTTTTTGGCCTGACTGAAGACCAGATCGAGAAAATCGATGGCCTCGCTGTAATCGGCGGCGGTGAGGCGGACAATCTCTTCCATGGAAAAAAGCTCCTTTCAGTTCGGGCGTTCTATGGGAATGAGAATCTCGATGTAGCGCTCGCCCTTGTGCGGCCTGGGATACCAGTGTATGATCTGTATTTCGGGCGCGTCGGCAAGCGCGTAGCCGGACGCGGGCAGCCACTGGCTGAATATGCGCGCGCGCAGCGGTATGTGCGCCTCGGTGGGAAACGCGCCCGGCTCGGTGCGGAACACGGCGTAGAGCTGCTTGTCGAGCGCGATCTCGTGAAAGCGCCGCGCGTCGCGCTCGCCCAGTATCGTGTCGTCGCAAAGGCGCGCGCGCACATCGTCATTCAGCCGCGCGGCGATGGAGAAGTCGTAGCCGTCGTCCGAGATGTTCGATATGACGTTGTAGTCGGCCGCGTCGCCGTGAATCTGCTTGAGCCCCCTGAGCAGATACTGCTCCGCGCGGGTGTGGACGTAGAAGTCCCGCTCCTGATTTCCGCGCTCATCGCCGCCGGGCGCGCCGGAAAAGCGCCGCGTGTAGCCGGTGAGAACCATTGCATCCCGTTCTTCAATGCTGTAATCCATAATCTGACCGCCTTCCATAATCAGTCTGACGGACACGCGGGAGAAGGCGCGCAGCGGTGCGCCGCATTGAACCTGCGAGGGCGAAGCGCCGTGAAAGCGCGAAAACGCGCGGGCAAAGCTCTCCGGATTGTCATAGCCGTATTTGAGAGACACGTCGATCACGCGCGCGCCGCCCGCGGCCAGCTCCGCGCCGGCCAGCGTCAATCGCCGCTTGCGGACATATTCGCCCAGCGGGCAGCCGCACAGTACGCCGAACACGCGCTGGAACTGATACGGCGACATGGCGGCCTCCCGGGCGGCGGCGTTATAGTCAAGCTCGTCCGAGAGATGCGCCTCGATATAGCCGAGCGCGCGCGTCAGTCCCGTGAATGCGTCCATGCGCCCTTCCTCCCTTTTTTCCGTCTGACGACATTATAGCGCGCGTCGGGCTGGCCGTCCTGACAAACTCTGCCCGATTTTGTCGGCGCATGAAAAGGCGTCCCGGGGCGCAGAGCCGTCCGGGACGCGAAAAAATCAGCGGTGATAGAGATTTTGTCCCTCGTGCTTCGGCTCGCAGGTGAGGTTGATGCCCAGCTTGCGCAGCGTGCGCTCGTCCACGCGGGAGAGTATGACGGAGGAGTGGGCCTCGCAGCCGCGCAGCTTCTTGAGCTGCTCGAGCGCCAGCTTGGCCAGCGGGTTGGTGGCGGCGCAGATGCTCAGCGCCTGCAGGATTTCGTCGGTGTGCAGGCGCGGGTTGCGGCTGCCCAGATAGTTGACCTTGAGATCCTGAAGCGGCTCTATGACCACCTTGGAGAGCAGGTCGAGCTCCTGATTGACGCCGGCCAGCGCCTTGAGGGCGTTTAAGAGCATGCCGGCGGTGCAGCCCAGAAGCGACGACGTCTTGCCGGTGACGATCGCGCCGTCGGGCAGCTGGATGGCCGCGCCGGGCGCGCCGGTGCGCTCCTCGACGCCCAGCGCCGCGGCGATGACCGGACGATCCTCGCTGGTCACGCCGGCCTTGCTCATGAGCAGCTCGATCTTGCTCACGGCGCTCTGCTCCGCGTCGCCGCGCTTTAAGGCGCACATTGTGTTGTAGTAGCGGCGTATGATCTCCTGGCGGGAGGCCTCGCGGCACACCTCGTCGTCCATGATGCAGTAGCCCGCCATGTTCACGCCCATGTCGGTGGGCGATTTGTAGGGCGAAACGCCCTGTATGCGCTCGAACATGGCGTTCAGCACGGGGAAAATCTCCACGTCGCGGTTGTAGTTGACCGTGGTCACGCCGTACGCCTCGAGGTGATAGGGGTCGATCATGTTCACGTCGTTCAGGTCGGCGGTCGCGGCCTCGTAGGCGAGGTTGACCGGATGATTGAGCGGCAGATTCCAGACGGGGAAGGTCTCGAACTTGGCGTAGCCCGCGTCCACGCCGCGCTTGTGCTCGTGATAGAGCTGGGACAGGCAGACGGCCATTTTGCCGGAGCCGGGGCCGGGCGCTGTGACGATGACCAGCGAGCGCTCGGTTTCGATATACTCGTTGCGGCCGTAGCCCTCGTCGCTGACGATCTTTTTGACGTTGGAGGGGTAATCGGGGATGAGATAGAGCCGGAACACCTTCACGCCCAGCAGCTCGAGCTTTTTCTTGAACGCGTCGGCGGCGGCCTGTCCCTCATAGTGCGTTATGGCGACGCTGCCCACATACAGCCCCACGCCGCGGAAGGCGTCGATCAGGCGCAGCACGTCGGTGTCGTATGTGATGCCCAGATCGCCGCGCACCTTGCTCGCTTCGATGTCGTTGGCGTTGATGGCGATGACGATTTCCGCCTGATCCCTGAGCTTGAGCAGCATTTGCAGCTTGCTGTCGGGCTTGAAGCCGGGCAGAACGCGCGAGGCGTGATGGTCGTCGAACAGCTTGCCGCCGAACTCCAGATACAGCTTGCCGCCGAACGTGCGGATGCGCTTGAGAATCTGCTCCGACTGAAGGGAAAGATATTTATCGTTGTCAAATCCCAGTTTCATGACGGGCTCCCTCCGAAAACGACATATTTCTACATTTGAATCTATGTTAGCCGAAACGGGGCGCAATGTCAACGCAAAAAGAGTTATAGTTCATGTGCTGCGCAGAAAATCTTTGACGGGCGCAACAAAAGCTTTGCACAGCCGCCCAGAAATTAGCCTTGACGGATGAGCGAATATCATATATCATGGTCTGGATCACATGGTAAGGGACGGTGCAGGCATGACGGTGAGCGAAGAGCGCGCGTTTGAACTGCTGAAGAAAATGGCCTTCGAGCGGGTGAGCGGCACGGACGATGAGCGCCGCGCGGCTGAAATTCTGCGCGACGAGGCGGCCTCATTCGGCGTTTCGGCCGAGTTCGAGCCGTTTTTCGTCGAGGATGCGGACGTACTGCGCGCCGAGCTGGAGGTGCTCTCTCCCTATCACAGAAAATATCAGGTGACCGGCTTCAAGCGCAGCGCCGACACGCCGCAGGAGGGGCTGACCGCCGATTTCCTCTATGTTGAGGACGCGGCCGAGGCGCTCCTTCAGAATGCGCGCGGCAAGATCGTTTTGACCAACGACATAAGGCGCGGCGCCTATGAGCGCATCGTCAAGGCGGGCGCGGCCGGTGTGATCACCTGGTCGGGCGAATTTGACGACGATCCCGAAAAGTCCGATCTCAATATCTGCAAGCTGCGGCCGATGCTGACGGACGAGTTGGGCTTTCTGCCCGCCGTCAATATGCGCGCCGCCGACGCGATCGATATGGTGCGCAGCGAGGCCGCGACGGTGCGCCTGACCGTGAAAAACGAAAACGTGACGCGCGCGAGCCAGAACGTGGTCTGCACGCTCCCCGGCGCCGACCGCGCAGGCGAGGAGATCCTGCTGGGCGCGCACTATGACAGCGTGTATTTTTCCACCGGCGTGTATGACAACGCGGCCGGCTGCGTCGTATTGATGGAGCTGATGCGCTATTTCAAGGCCAATCCGCCGCGCCGCACGCTGAAGTTCGTCTTCTTCGGCTCGGAGGAGCAGGGTCTAGTGGGCAGCAGGCATTACGCCGACACCCACGATCTGGACAAGACCGTGTTTATGCTCAACGCCGATGTGGGCGGCCCCGTGCTGGGCGCGAACAAGGCCTCTCTCACCTGCAATAAGGACGGCGTGGCCTATGTGGCGGCGCTCTTGAACGAGGGCGGCTATGCCTTCGACGTGAAGCAGAACATACAGTCCAGCGATTCCATTCCCATGACCGACGCGGGCGTTCCGTGTCTGAATATCAACCGCGCCGCCTCTCACGGCGCGGGCGTGATGCATTCCCGCCGGGACACGGTTTCGTTCCTGTCCGCGCGTGGGGTGGCCAATATTCTCTATCCCGCTCTGGATATCATGAAGCGTCTGGACGGCGCTTCGGTATTCCCGATTAAGCGAGAGATTCCTCAGGAAGTTCGCGATATGGTGGACAGGTATTTATACAGGAAATAGCCGTCAGGTTCGGGCGCTTTTTGGAAGGAAGCGTTCGAACCTGATTTTTAGAGTCGACGCGCTTTTCAGGAGCAATTCCTTAATTGAACGGATGTTGACAAACGGCTGATTATGCGGTACAATGCTCATAATTATGAGCTAAACGGCGGCTTATATGAATATTCATTCAAAAAATGAGCCGACAATACACAATGACGGAGGCAGCGTGCATGAAGAAGAGGTATCTTGTTCTGGCGGACGGAACGGTGTTCGAGGGGCAGGCGTTCGGCGCGGAGGGCGACGTGATCGGCGAGGTGGTGTTCACCACGGGCGTGTGCGGCTACATCGAGACGCTGACCGATCCCAGCTATTACGGCCAGATCGTTATGCAGACCTTCCCGATGATCGGCAATTACGGGATCATCGAGGAGGAATTTGAGGGCGACTGCCATGTGCGCGGCTATGTGGTGCGCGAGTGGTGCGACACGCCGTCCAACTTCCGCTGCCAGTATGATGTGGACACATTCCTCAAGATGAAGGGCGTGCCGGGCCTGTGCGGCGTGGACACGCGCGCCATCACGAAGGTCATACGCGAGCACGGCGTGATGAACGGCATCATCTGCGACGAGCTGCCCGCCGATCTGAGCGCCGTCAGGGCGTACAGTGTCGAGGGGGCGGTCGAGGCGGTCACCTGCCCCGAGCCGATCGACTATCCGGCGCTCACCGATGAAAAATACCGCGTCACGCTGATCGACTACGGCACGAAGAAGAACATCATCACGCTGCTGCGCAGGGCGGGCTGCGCCGTTCACCGCGTGCCGGCCTTTACATCGGCGGAGGAGATACTCGCCGGCCGGCCCGACGGCATAATGCTCTCGAACGGCCCGGGCAACCCCGCCGACAACGCTTTCTGCATCGAGCAGATCAGAAAGCTGATGGGCGCGGCGCCGATGTTCGGCATCTGTCTGGGTCATCAGATGACGGCGTTGGCGGCGGGCGGCCGCACGGTCAAGCTCAAATACGGCCATCACGGCAGCAACCAGCCTGTGCGCCATGTGAGCGATGGGCGGCACTACATCACCTGCCAGAACCACAACTACGCCGTAGTGGGCGACTCGATCAAAAACGGCGTTGTGAGCTTTGTCAACGCCAACGATCAGACCTGCGAGGGCGTGGACTATCCCGAGCTGAAGGCGTTCACAGTGCAGTTCCACCCCGAGGCCCGCTCCGGCCCCCACGACACCGAGAAACTGTTTGGTCGCTTTATCGCCATGATGGAGGAAAACGGATATGCCGCTGAATAAAGACATTAAGAAGGTTCTGATGATCGGTTCCGGCCCCATTGTCATCGGCCAGGCCGCCGAGTTCGACTACGCCGGCGCGCAGGCCTGCCGCGTGCTGAAGGACGCGGGCGTGAACGTCGTGCTGGTCAACTCCAACCCCGCCACCATAATGACCGACAAGGCGCTGGCCGACGAAATCTATCTGGAGCCGCTGACCGTCGAGACGATCAGGCGCATCATCGAGAAGGAAAAGCCGGACAGCATGCTGGCGGGACTGGGCGGACAGACCGGCCTCACGCTGGCCATGCAGCTGGACAAGGAGGGCTTTCTCAAGAGCCACGGCGTGCGTCTGATCGGCGCGAACGCAGAGGCCATTGACAAGGCGGAGGATCGCAAGCTCTTCAAGGAGACAATGACCGCCATCGGCGAGCCGTGCATCCCCTCGGACATCGCCAACGACGTGGAGACGGCGCTTTCCATCGCCGACGATATCGGATACCCGGTCATCGTGCGGCCGGCGTTCACGCTGGGCGGCGCGGGCGGCGGCGTGGCCTACACGCGGGAGGAGCTGCGCGAGGTGGCGTATACCGGCCTGGATATGTCGCCCATCACGCAGGTGCTGATTGAAAAGTACATCGCGGGCTGGAAGGAGATCGAGTTCGAGGTCATGCGCGACGGCGCGGGCAACGCCATCGCCGTGTGCAGCATGGAAAACCTCGATCCGGTCGGCGTGCATACCGGCGATTCGATCGTCGTCGCGCCGGCGCTGACGCTGTCCTCCTATGAATATCAGATGCTGCGCTCGGCCTCGCTCAACATCATATCGGCGCTGGGCATCACCGGCGGCTGCAACTGCCAGTTCGCGCTCAATCCCAATTCGTTCGAATATGCCGTCATCGAGGTCAATCCCCGCGTGTCGCGCTCCTCGGCGCTGGCCAGCAAGGCGACCGGCTATCCCATCGCCAAGGTGACCACGCAGATCGCGCTGGGCTACACGCTGGACGAGATCAAAAACGAGATCACCGGCAAGACCTGCGCCTGCTTCGAGCCGACGCTGGACTATGTGGTGGTGAAGCTGCCCAAGTGGCCGTTTGACAAGTTTGTCGGCTCCAGCCGCAAGCTGGGCACGCAGATGAAGGCCACCGGCGAGGTCATGGCCATCGCGCCGACGTTCGAAATGGCCATCATGAAGGCCGTGCGCGGCGCGGAGATCAAGCTGGACACGCTCAACCGCCCCTATTACGGCGATGTGCCGGTCGAAAAGCGGCTGGAGCAGGTGGACGACAACCGGCTGTTCACAATGTTCGAGGCGCTCAAGAAGGGCGTGAGCGTGGACTTCATACACGACGTGACCAAGGTGGACAGGTGGTTCCTCAGCAAGCTCAAGAAGCTGGCCGACTTTGAGAAAGAGCTCTCCGAAGGCCTGAGCGACGAAAAGTATATCCGCGCCAAGAAAATGGGCTATCCCGACGCGGCGATCAGGCGCATCAGCGGCGCGAAGGCGCTGCCGAACGTGCCCTCCGTCTACAAGATGGTCGACACCTGCGCCGCGGAATTCGCCGCCGAAACGCCGTATTTCTATTCGACATTCGACAGCGACTGCGAATCGCGCGCCTTCCCGCGCTCCGGCAAGCCCATCGTCATGGTGCTGGGCAGCGGCCCGATCCGCATCGGGCAGGGCATAGAGTTCGACTATTCCTCCGTTCACTGCGTCTGGACGCTCAAGGAGATGGGCTACGACGTGGTGATCGTCAACAACAATCCCGAGACGGTCTCCACCGACTACGACACCGCCGACCGGCTGTACTTCGAGCCGCTGACCGAAGAGGACGTCATGCGCATCATCGATGTGGAAAAGCCGGTGGGCGTGGTCGTGGCGTTCGGCGGGCAGACCGCCATAAAGCTGACCGGCTTCCTCGACAGGCAGGGCGTGCGCATACTGGGCACGTCGGCGGAGAGCATAGACGTGGCCGAGGACCGCGAGCGCTTCGACGCGCTGCTGGAGAAGTTCTCCATCCGCCGCCCCAAGGGCATGGGCGTGCGCACAATGGAGGAGGCCAGGGACGCGGCCAGAACGCTGGGCTATCCCGTGCTGCTCAGACCCAGCTATGTCATCGGCGGCCAGAACATGACAATCGCCAACGAAGAGGCCGACGTGGTGCGCTATATGACGCGCATACTCTCCGGCGGCATTGACAACCCGGTGCTGATCGACAAGTACATGCCCGGCGTGGAGCTGGAGGTGGACGTGATCTCCGACGGCCAGGACGTGCTGATCCCCGGCGTTATGGAGCACGTCGAGCGCGCCGGCATACACAGCGGCGACTCGATCGCCGTCTATCCGCCCTATAACCTCAACGACCGCATGCTCAAGACCATCTGCGAAAGCTCCGAAAACCTCGCGCTGGCGCTGGGCACGAAGGGTCTGGTCAACATACAGTATCTGATCTGGGAGGGCGAACTGTACGTCATCGAGGTCAATCCCCGCGCCTCGCGCACCATTCCCTACATCAGCAAGGTGACCGGCGTGCCCATGGTGGACGTGGCCTCCCGCGTCATGCTGGGCGAGAAGCTGCGCGATCTGGGCTACGGCACCGGCCTTTACAAGACGCCGCCCTACTGCGCCGTCAAGGTGCCCGTGTTCTCGTTTGAAAAGCTGACCGACGCGAACGCCTATCTGGGGCCGGAGATGAAATCGACCGGCGAGGTGCTGGGTCTGGCCGAGAACATCAGCGAGGCGCTGTTCAAGGGCCTGACCAGCTCGGGCATCAAGATGCCCAAGCCCGGCGAGGAAATCGGCGTGCTGCTCTCTGTCGACGCATACGACAACGACGAGATCATCGCTCTGGCGCGCAAGCTGAGCGATCTGGGCTGCCGGCTGTACGCCACGCCCGATACGGCGCGCGCCGTGTCCGCGCTGGGAACGGCGGTCGAAACCGTGCCCACGCTGGGCGAGAGCGACGCGATCTATTCGCTGCTCGAGAGCGGCCAGATCAACTATGTGATCTACACCGGCGCGCTGCGCGACGACACGATCGACGATTACATCGCGCTGCATCGCAAGGCGGTGCTGCTGGGCGTGGCGTGCTTCACATCGCTGGACACCGCCAACGCGCTGGCAGACATCATCGCCAGCCGCTACAACCAGTCCAACACCGAGCTGGTGGACATCAACCACCTGCGCGCCAGCCGCCAGAAGCTGCGCTTCTCCAAGATGCAGGGCTCGGGCAGCGACTACATCTACATCAACAACTACGATTCCTCGATCACCTGCCCGGAGGCGCTGAGCGTGTCGCTGTGCGACCGGCATTACGGCGTGGGCGCGGACGGCCTTGTGCTGATCGAGCGCAGCGAGGTGGCCGACGCGAAGATGCGCATATTCAACCGCGACGGATCAGAAGGCCTCATGGCCGGCAACAGCATACGCTGCGTGGCCAAGTTCATCTACGACAACGGCCTGGTCAACCGGATGCGCGTGACCATCGAGACGGCCAGCGGCGTAAAGACCGTGACGCTGTACACGCGCTTTGGCAAGGTCAGCTCGGCCTCGGTCGACATGGGCGCGGTGTCGCTCAGAGCGAAGGACGTGCCCTGCACGCTGCCCTGCGAGCGCGTGGTCAATCAGCGCGTGGAGATCGGCGGCCGCAAATACGCCGTCACCTGCGTCTCGACCGGCAATCCGCACTGCGTCGTGTTCACAGAGCACATAGAGCAGCTCGATCTGGAGGAAATCGGCCCGCTGTTTGAAAACGCGCCGATATTCCCCGAGCGCGTCAACACCGAGTTCATACGCGTGGTCAACCCCATGACCATCAAGATGCGCTGCTATGAGCGCGGCAACGGCGAGACGCTGGCCTGCGGCACGGGCGCGTGCGCGGCGGTCGTGGCGGCGGTCGAAAACGGCCTGTGCAAGAAGAATGTGGACGTGACCGTCAACACCCGCGGCGGCGATCTGATCGTCAACTACACCGGCGACCACGTCGTGCTGACCGGCAGCGCGGCGCTGGTCTACGAGGGCGAGCTGGAATACTAAAGCGTCCATAACAAACGTGCGCCGCGTTCCGAGAGCTTTTTTCGGAACGCGGCGCTTTTTGTGATTCATCTCGAAAATCCGGGGGGAGCAAGCCAAAGCGGCGGCGCGGTTCACGGCCTGACGTGAAGAGCGCTAATCGTGCCTTTCGATGCGGAAGCGGAACGCGCCGTTCGGCGTTTCGGGCGTGAAATCGATCTGATAGAGCGTCTCGATCTCGCTGTCCTCGCTCTCGCCGGTCGCGAAGCCCCGAAAGCGCGGCGCATACTGTGCGGTCTGCACGCCGATGCGCGCGGGAAAAGCGCTCGTCACGCGCCACGTACCGATCTGCACGGCGTTTTCGAGCGGCTGGGGCTTTATGCGCGTCACAAAGCGCTCGACGAATGTCTCGGCGTTCTTCACGCGGTCGATCAGCGTAACGCCCGCGTCGTCGAAGCGCACGATGCGCATGAGCGAGAGCGCCGGCACGTCGTAGGCGCTGGAAAGCGCGCAGGCGATCTCGTTTTTCGCGCTGGTCAGCAGCTGCGCGCGCCTGTCCTCGCCGGGCGACTGACGCTGCCCGTTTACGATGGGCACGCTGTGGCCGGCCGAGGAGGCGCAGATGAAGTCCTCATAGCGGCGCGGCCCGAAGTAATCGCGCGTGTATTCCGGCCAGCCGGGATCGTCCAGTATGAACCGCCCCTGCGAGAAGAGCAGCAGGCCGCCCAGATCGTTGTGGTTGTGCGGCTCGGCGTTATGGCCGCCCTTGAACACGGCGCTGTAGCCGCCCCGGCGCGCGATGAACCAGCCTGACGCGCGATAGAACGATACGGGCGGACGCTGCGCGGCGGCGTGATCCGCGTCGGGATCGTACCAGTAGAAATCGCGGATGAAGGGCGCGAAGCGGAAGCGCACGTCCCGGCCAAACGCGCAGGCGTCGCCCGAGGGGAAGCCGCCCAGAGCGTATTCGCGGCTCAGCCGGTGCATGAGGCCGATGTGGACGGTGAGCGCGTGCGGCGCGTCGGCCAGCGGTATGACGTGCCGCCCGTCGAGAAACATATCCTGCCCGAACGAGGCGATGGCGCGCACCTTGGGATCGGCGAAGAGATCGAGCTTTCCGTGCGTAAAGGCGCGCAGCATATCGGCGGCATAGACGAAATAGCCGAAGCCGTATTCCCAGTAGAGCGGCCCCTCGAGACAGCAGCCGTCCTCATTGTAGCTCGAGAGAAAATCGTCAAGAGAGCGGCGCAGAGAGGGCAGCGCCTCGTCGAAAAGCTCGGGGAACTCGTACATGAACACCATGGCGATACAGCCCGCGCACACGGCCGACCAGTTGCCCTTGCCCCAGCGGCGGCGCGCCGCCAGATAAGGCCGCGCGACGCGCTCCTCGAGGGCGGCGTGCAGGCTGTTCCTCAGCGCGGGATCGAGCCGCTCGCCCAGCAGGGAGAGCATCTCGGCGACGGCCTCGGCGCTCTCACAGGCGAAGAGATCGAGCGTCTCGCGGCGCGTCTTTTCATCCGCGTCCTCGGCGACGTGCGCGGGCAGCGCCCATGTCGGCTCGGCCAGCAGCGCGGAGAGCGCGCGCTCAAGCTCGGCGATCCACGCGGGATCGTCCTCCCACAGCGCCAGCGCGGCATAGGCGCACAGCCGGCGGCGCGTCTCGAAATAGACGGCCTCGTATTCGACGCGGCTGCCGGTTTTGTAGAACAGGCGAAACGCCTCTTCGTCAAAGGGCGCTATGGGCGTGCCGGTAAGCGGCGCGATATTGGCGCGAATGTTTTCGATTTCCCGCCGGGTTCGGGGCGTGTCGGGAAGACGCGTGTCGAAGAGATGGAACATGGGCGATCCTCCTTGAGGCGTTTTTTTTCAGATGCTTTTCTTGCCGAATCCGCTCTCGGCGTTTGCAGCGCTGTTTTCAGGCCTGAAAGCCTTTATTGGGACTCGTTTTTAGTGTGCATAAGCGCCATTTGAAAGAGGCCTTCGAGCGAGGCTGACCAGCGCGGGAAATCCGCGCGGGCTCCGCTCTTTGAAACGCGTTCCGTCGTGAAACCGCGGCGCCGCGCCGTTTTTTTGCGACGCGCCGCGAAACGCTGGGGAGCGATGCGAACGGCGGAGCGGAAAGGCCGTCATGCGCCCTGTCCGGCTTCGCATGGCAGATCCATGGAATGCGCGGCGCTCCGGATGGGCGCTTTTACAGATTTCCGCAATGAATCGCTTCTTTTAGACGACCGCAAGAGGGCGCGATTTTGTTTTTTTCACGGAATCTTGAGGGGAGTGAGCTTTCTGCGGAAAGCGGCGGAACGTTGTTCTATAGGGGCGCTCTTTTCGCGGCGCGGGAAATGGACGTCTGAAGGCGCGCCTTGAGACTGTCCGCTTTGCGCGCTCAGGCTCGCCTTTTGCAGAGGCGGCAGGCCTCCGCATGATTGGGAGGCCTGCCGATTGATTTTATCGATTTTCGTTCGTCTCGCGCACGGCGCGGCCGACGGCCTTGAGGATGGTATCGCCGCTGCCGACGGTCGGCTCGATGAAGCCGCCCTCGCCGTTCTCGTTCCAGGCGTATATAATGGCCAGATCGCCGCACACTCTGTCCGCGTGCGCCTTCATCCATGCGCCGGCCTCTTTCACGTGCTTATACTGCGTGTAGGGCGTGCGGTCGGGCGAATAGCAGCTGGGGGTGGCGCCCAGTCCCCTGTAGGCGCTTCTGTCGGTTTCCTCCCACGGGCGGCAGTCCCAGCCGCCGTTGAGGCAGGGCAGGTATTTGACGCGGCTGTGGGCGGCGAACATATCCCAGCAGTAGGCGTAATCGGCGCTGAGCTGCTCGAAGGGATAGATCAGGTTGTCGAAATCGCCCTTTTTGAGGTTCAGCCGGTGATAGTTGTAGCCGGAGAGCGCGTCGAAGCCCATATCCTCCATGTCGCGGCAGTATTCGTCCCACCGGGCGGGATTGCGGGAGGGCTCGAGCGTCTCCTCCTCGACGGGCAGTATGTGGCAGGCCGCCACCAGATACACGCCGGGCAGGCCGTTTTCGCGCGCCAGATCGTTGAGATGGGCGACGCATTTGCGGCATTCCTCATGGCCGCCCAGATCGGGTGCGAGGTTTTCAGGCGCGAATATCATGACGACCGGCCTGCCGTCCACTTTCAGCGCCTCGGGCGCGGTCAGATAGGGCAGTATCATGCGGCAGAAGTCCTCCCACTTGTCGCGGAATATGCGGCCGCCGTCGTGGTTGGCGATGAGCAGGCAGAAGCTCATGCGGCTGCGGTTGTTCGCCTTCAGGAAGCGGTCGACCGCGTCGTTCATGCCGCTGATCTTTCCATGCTGCGGATAGTACCAGTCGAATGAGAAATACTCGAGCCCCGCGTCCGCGGCCAGATCGATCTGCATCTCCATGTTGCTGACCGTATTGCCCAGCCAGCCCCACACCGGCATGCGGTTCGGGAACTCGTTCATCAGACGCTGCGTCCAGTGCGGCAGCGGCTCATACCAGCCGTCCCAGTAATATGCGCCCAGCCTCATAAGCTCAAAACCTCCTCTTTACGATCAAAGGGATCAATTTCGGGTTTATTATACGCGCTTTGACCGCGCCTGTCAAAGACTTTCTTGCGCGTCTCTTGCAAAGGTGCGCGGCGAATGCTATAATGGCCGGGAATGACGGACGGCATGGGGAGGAATGAGAGATGACCATCACGAAGACGCGCATTGAAATCGGGCTGGAGAAGCCCTTTCGCGCGCTGCACATGAGCGACAATCACATCGCGCTGGCCGATGCGCGCGACGACGAGCGCAAAAACAGGCTGGCCGAAAAGCGCACAGAGGCGTTCAATCACGGAAAAGAGGGCAACGTCGCCATGGAGGAATACGCGCTTCAGCTGGACTATGCGCGCAAAAACGGTTTGCCCGTGCTCTATACCGGCGATCTGTGCGACTTTGTGTCCTATAAAAACCTCGACTGCGCGCGCGATACGCTGAAGGATATCGACTATTTCATGGCCGTGGGCAATCACGAGTTCAGCCTGTATGTGGGCGAGGCGTTCGAGGACGTGCCCTACAAGATGAAGAGCTTCGATCTGGTGCAGTCCCATTTCAGGAACGATCTGCACTTTGACAGCCGCGTTATGGGCGGCGTGAACTTCGTCGCGCTGGACAACGGCTATTACCGCTTCGACGTGGATCAGCTCGCGCGCATGAAGCGGGAGATCGAAAAGGGTCTGCCCATCGTGCTGATGATGCACAATCCGCTGCACACGCAGCAGCTTTACGACGAGATGATGACGAACAGGAAGCAGCCCTGCGCCTACCTGACCGGCACGCCCGACGCGCTGATGGCCGGCTACGACGAATACCGCTTCCGTCAGCAGCGCTCCGATGCGGACACAATGGCGTTCATAGACTATATCTACGCGCAGCCGCTGATCAGGGCCGTGCTGGCGGGGCATCTGCACTTCAATTACGAGACGCGCCTGCCCTCGGGCGTGATGCAGTATGTCACGGGCGGCGGGTATTGCGGGGACGCGCGGGAAATTGAGTTTGTCTGATAATCCTTATATAAACGATAAGCGCCGGAATCACAGCGATTCCGGCGCTTATTGCGCCTATCGGGCGCTTTCGTTCCGCCATTTGAACTCGACGGCATACTCGTTGGGATCATAAGCGGTTTGCAGAAAGAGCCGAATCCAGACCTCGGCGTTCATGCGGGCGTTTTCGAGCAGATTGTTGTTCACGGCCTGCGTTTTGATTTCGTCGATCATGGCGGTGCGGGAGAGCTTGACGTCGTTCAGCGTCAGGGGCGTGAATATGTTGCGGCTTTCATCGTAGATGACCAGCGAATCCTCGTCAACCTCGGTGCTCAGGATTTCGACCGCGGGGGCGCTGACCGTGATGGTCGCCGTCAGCAGATTTACATCGACGCTGACCTTTGAAAAATCCAGCCCCGCCTTGACCACGCCGTTGTAACTGAATATGTATTTGCTGGTGGTGAAGGGCACCGTCTTGCCGAACCATTTCACCGAGTCGGAAATGGTCTGCACCGTGGTGAAATAGCCGGCCTGCGTGGCAAACTCGCCCAGATCCTCCAGCCTCAGGCGGGTCATGCTGCTGCTGATCTCTCCGCTGCGGCTCATTCCGATGGCGAAGCTGCCGGCGGCCAGCGCCGCGATCAGAATGACGGCGATGATCAGCTTGACTTTGAACGGGATGCACGTGAAAAATGCCAGCGCGCGGCAGGATTTCTTCCTTGTCCGCTTTTCCTTTTCATCGCGTTTCAAGGACGACCGCTCCTTTCTCAATGTAAGCAGGATCATGATATCACAATTTGAGATATATTGCAATATCTCGTTTTGAGATTCATATAATGCTTACAGGGAGGGATGGGATGCGTATTCGTGATATGCGCGAGGACAGAGACCTGACGCAGAAGCAGCTGGCCGACCATCTGCACATTCGTCAGAACACCTACTCGCAGTATGAAACCGGTCAGAGGCAGCTTCCGCTGGACGTGCTGATCGCGCTGGCGCGGTATTACAAAACGTCGACCGACTATCTGCTTGGCCTGACCGATGAGCGCAGGCCCTATCCTGACAGCAAAAAGCGATAAAAAACAGCTCCGATTCGCGGATCACGAAATGTGAATGCGAATCGGAGCCTTGTTTTATGCCTTTACACCACCTTGACCGTCGTGCCGGCGGAGCAGTTGGTGTATATCCACTTCGCGTCCTCGACCGACAGGCGCACGCAGCCGTGGGAGGCCTTCGTGCCCAGCTTGTAGAGAGAGCCGGCGATCAGACTGCTTTCGTTCGAGTCGGTGTACAGCACGGAATGGAAGAGTATGCTGCCGTTGATGCGGTAGAGATACTGTCCCCACACGTCGTATTTCGGGAAGTAGCCCCAGCGCGCCACGGGCGATGTGGACGTAAACGTGCCCTTGGGCGTGGGGGTCGCGTCCTTGCCGGTGGAGCAGACCATCGTGCGCACGAGATTCGAATAGCCGCCCGTGGCCTTGTCGTAGGAGTAGGCGTAGACGCGCTGCTTCGACGTGTCGATCTTGAGCATATAGGGCCTGGCGGGCTTCACATAGCGCCTGGCGCCGCCCGAGAAGAGCAGCCGCTGCGTCTTTTCGCCGGCCACGCCGTCCGCGCCCAGCCCGTTCGAGGACTGGAACGAGCGAATGGCCGAGACTGTTCTGCCGCCCGCGTCGCCGTCTGCCGCGCCGCCCAGATAGCCCAGCGCGATCAGGCGGGTCTGCACGCGCTCGGTTTCAAGCCCCTTGGAGCCGCTCGACACCGTCTCCCGATAGACGGAAAAACCGCCCTCATTCAGGAAATCCCACAGCGCCTGATCGACCGCGCCGGAATAGGCGGGCGTTTCTTCATCGGGCTTGCGCGTATCCTGAAGGGCGGTTTCTTCCGTATTGTCGTTGTCGTTATGGGCGTCGTCAGTGCTGTCGGCAGGGGCTGCGGCGGGCGAGCCGGCATCCTCGTCCGGCTGGGCTTCGTCGCTTAGCTGGGCGCTCAGCACGGCCTGCTCCTGGCGGTTCAGTTCGTCCAGATAGGCCTGCAGCTTCTGAACGCCGGCCTTGGTCTTTGCGCCGTACTGGCCGTCCGCGCCGCCGGTCATGAAGCCGTATTCGCGCAGACGCGTCTGAAGCGTTTTGACGTTTTCGCCGGACGAGCCGCTCTGCATGACGGGCTTGGGCGTGGGCTCGGGCGTGGGTTCCGGCGTGGGCTCGGGCGTGGGGGTCTGCGCGGGCGCTTTCGTGGCTGAGGCGACGAAATGCTCCGTCTGCGCCGCGCTGCCGCTCTTCACATCCTCGGGCAGCGGCGCGTTCACCTCTATGAGCGTGTAGCGCACCAGAGCCAGCGCGACGAGCGCAACGACGACGGCTGCGAATATGAGCTTCTTTTTCATAATGCGCGATTCCTCCGATCATGGTTCGTTTGAGTTACGCTTTTCAGACGCGCCGGATTGCATAAAAGTTTCTTTTATATATCAGTTTGAATTTATTCTCATTTGCGCCATATGCTGCCGCGTGGGGGCGGGGCGCAGGGCGCATAACGGCCGCAAGCGCCGAATTGTCTGTCGGCGCTTGCGGAAAAGGACGCGAATGAGATTTATTTATTCGTCCATTTGGCCATCAGCAGGGGCATATACAGTCCGCCCTGAACGCTGCGGCCGATGAAGTGGACATAGCGGCCGGTCGATGTGTAATACCAGTCGGAGAAGGCCACGCGCGTGTCGCTTTCGCGCAGGTATTCCGCGACCGGATGAATGAGCGCGCGGAATGTCTCGTTGTCGGCCATGGACGCGGCCCAGAGTATCCAGTCGGACTTGGTGTAGTCGGAGCGGGAATCGAGCGGCAGGCCGTACTTGTTCATGCGCGGGATATAGCTCTTCGTCTCACGCTCATAGAACGCATCCGGCAGCAGCTCAAGATCCAATAGCTTGTCCCAGACGAGATTGTACTTGATGCTCCAGCCCTGCTTGTCGAACGTGAGATAGGTGGAGCCGTCCTCGGCGGAGGCGCGCTCGAGCCAGCTCTTCGCCATTGCGCGCGCCTTGTCCATATAGCGCGCATAGTCGGCCTCGTCGCCCAGGCCGCGGCGGATGAGCGCGTAGGCCGCCACGCCGCAGACCGCTTTGGCGGACAGATTGATGTTGCGCGCCAGATGTCCCGCGAAATCGTCGGTGCAGAGCTGCTCGCCCGGATCCTCGCCGAACTCGATCAGATAGCGCACCCACTTTTCGAGCACAGGCATATAGGCGCGCTCGAGCGAATAGTCGCCGTCCACGCGGGAGGCGGCGCAGAGCATGATGAGCATATTGCCGCATTCCTCGACGGGCATCTGGCTGCGCAGAGAATACACGTCGGCAGAGGCGGGATAGAGATACAGCGGCGGATAGACCAGCCCGTGCACGAAGCTGCCGGGACGGTTATTATAGCCGTAAACCTGACCGGTGGCGTGCGGATAGCGTCCCACGTCGTGCGGCGCAAAGTCGTATGTCCAGACCGGCAGCGAGGCGAACTTGAGAATCGGGCGGCACATGCCGCGCACATATTCCGGATTGTAGAGCAAAAACAGCGGGATGGAGGGGTAGCTCACGTCCACCGTGCCGATGCAGCCGTTGGAATCGTTCTCCTTGGAGAGGAAGACCATGTCGCCGCGCTCGTCGGCGATCAGCTTGTGCGCGCCTATGGTGTGGCGGTAGGCCGCGGAGGCGATCAGCCGGTAGTCCTCGCCGCCCAGCTCGAACGCCTTCTTCTCGAGAGATTCGTCCAGCGCGCGGCACTCGGCCATGAGCGTTTCCCGCTGCGTGTGCAGGGCGGAGATCGCGTCCAGTATGGTCTTGCCGCCGCGCGCATAGTAGGCGGGGGTCAGGCGGCCGAAATAGTTGATCGAGGCCACGTCGTCATAGGCGGCGTAGACGCGCATTTCAAGCGCCGTCTTTTCATCGACAGCGCCGCTCTTTTCGGCGCTCAGGCCGCTTTCGCAGGCGCGAACGTCATCCTCGCCGGCCAGATAGGCATAGCCCCAGTCGATGGAGATGTGGTCTCCGCTGTGGCCGGCAAAGCCCTGATGCAGGCGGCCCATATAGGCGACGTTCAGCGCGGCCGCGCGGTAGGAATCGCGCATCATGGCCGGCTTTTCGGTGCAGGCGTAGGAGGGATCGAGGCTTTTGTCGAACTTCTCCTTCTTTTCGGGGTCGGTCGGAATGTCGCGCTGCGTGTAGCATAGCCGCTCGTCCATGAAGAAGCTCAGCGACACATCGTGCGCCTTTCCGTCCGCGCTTTCGGCGGTCATGTCCACATAGGTCACGGGCATGGACAGCACGTCCGGCCGGTCGAGCAGCAGCGGGGTGGTGAAGGCGACGTTTACGCGCACGCCGGATGCGATGAGAGAGGAGCGGGTGCAGGTGGGCGTGACCTCGAGGGACTCGGTCTGCATGGCCTCGTCCGCGTTCACGCCGAGGAAGCGGTGCGCCTTTCCATCGATCACGGCCAGGCCGAGCAGCGGCTTTTCCTCGCCCGCCCAGTGTGTGGGCACGGCGTCGGTCAGGCGGTCGGCCGCGCACCAGATGGAGAAATAGGGATCGTTGACGATCAGGGGCAGCGCCGGAAGGCGGTCAAATCGTGCGGTCATAAAAACAGTTCCTCCCTTAATAGAGAATCAGCGCGAAATCAGGCGCATGACGTACTCCTATTATCGTAAAAAACAGGCCGAATGTCAATCCCCGAATCAAAAAATGCGAAAACAGGCGTGAAATTGCAAAAAACGCGTGACGGCGACGGGAAAATAATATATAATAGAAAAAAGCGACGTTTGTGACAGGGAGTGAACCGTATGCAGCTTCGGCAGGTCAACATTTGGCGGGAGGAGCAGGCCGGAAGGGAGCCGGGCGGCGAAATGCGCGTGGGCGATGTGCGCGCGCTGCTGCCGGGACTGATCGAGCAGTACGCTTCTCAGGTGCAGGTGGTCTATATCGATCCGCCCTTTAGAACCGGCCAGGTCTTTTCCATGCGCGCGCGCGTGGGCGAAAAGGAATGGAAGAGCGGCGCGGGCTCGCTGGTGCAGCCGGTCTACCGCGACGACATGGAGCGCGGCGCCTATATGGAAATGATGCGCGACGTGCTCACCGGCGCGCGGGAGCTGCTCAGCGACAGCGGCGTGATATACGTTCATGTCGACTATCATATGTACGCCCACATTCGCCTTCTGATGGACGAAATCTTCGGCGAGAGCAATTTCCTCAACGAGATCATATGGTCGTATCAGACCGGCGGCCGGGCGCGGCGCTTCTTCAGCCGCAAGCACGACGTGATACTGTTCTACCGAAAGGGGCGCAAGTATTACTTCAATCTGGAGAGCGTGCCGGTTTCGCGCATGGACACGCGGCGCAATCACATGAAGCGCCATGTGGACGCGGACGGCCGCGTCTACCGCTCGATCAAATCGGGCGGAAAAATCTATACATACTACGACGACGAGCCGGCCTTTCCCGGAGACGTCTGGGACGACGTGAGCCACCTTCAGCAGAAGGATCCCCAGCGCACCGGCTACGACACGCAGAAGCCGCTGCGCCTGCTCGAGCGCGTGATTCTCAGCAGCAGCCGGCCGGGCGATCTGGTCTGCGATCTGTTTTCCGGCTCGGGCACGACGCTCGAGGCGGCCTGGCTGAACGGGCGGCGCTGCGTCGCCGTGGACATGAGCGGCCATGCGCTCGAGACCACCCGCCGCCGCATGAACGGCGCGAATATTTCCTACACCGCGCCCGAATGCGCCGGCACGCCCGAGGCCGAGGCGGACATGGAGCCGGGCATCGCCTATTACGACGTGCGGCTTAACCGCTATGAGATCGAGCCGGGCGTGTGCGCCCGAACGTTTTCCGGTCTGGACGCGGTGGACAACTGGTCGGTGGGCTATCTGCGCGGCGGCGTTTACAAGAGCGAGGCCGCCAGCTATCGCCTGCGCCAGAAGCCCGCGCTGGATACGGTGCTCCAGCTGCCCGTGCTGGAGGGCAAGCCCTGCCTGCGCGTGGGCGACGTAATGGGGCGGCATTTCTATTACCTGCTGGACGGCGGAGACGCGGACGGCATTTTTTAAGGAGATCAGGAAACGTATGACTGAAAGTCTGGGCTTTTACCGCTACCAGCTGGAGACCTATCAGAAGGCGGGCGTTTTGACCTCGCTCTTTGTCGATCCGGAAAATCCGGACGATTTTATCGCCGGCTATGTGGCGCACATCAATCGGACGCAGGTGTTGCTCCATGCCGTATCGCCCGTGGGACGCTATGACGGCCTGCTGGCCTGCCGGCTCAATCAGATCAGCTCGATCATGGGCGAGGACGACTATTCGATGCGGCTGCGCCGGCTGCTGCTTCTGCGCCGCGACACGCCCAAAGAGGCGATCGACGTGCAGCCGGACGAGGACGTTTTTCACGCGCTGTGCCGCAAGGCCGCCTCGGAGGATCGCGTGATCACGCTCTGGAAGGGCGAGAGCGAATATGTGGGGCGCGTCAGGGCGCTGGACGACATGCGCGTGACAATCGGCGCGCTGGATTTTTTCGGCGCGGATCCGGCCGACGTGCCGCTGACGCTGCGGGAGATCGACATGGCCTCGCTCGGCGCGGAGGACGACGAGATGTATCAGCTGCTGAGCGACAACAGGCTGGAGGACGGGACAGAATTGTGAAATTTACCGTTTAGCTCTTTCAAAAAGGAGCGCAAAGCGGTATACTGTCATAAGAAGCGCGGATATGAACGCGCTGCCGCTTGAGTGTGTCTGAGACGCACTCTTGAATACTGTGATTATTTTGATTTGGAGGGATATATCATGGCGATTATTGACAAAATCAAGGCGAAGGCCGCGTCCGACGTCAAGACCATCGTGCTGCCTGAGGGCGAAGAGGAGCGCAACGTTCAGGCCGCTTCCAGGATCTCCAAGGCCGGTCTGGCCAAGATCATCATGCTGGGCGATCCTGAGAAGGTCAAGGCTGTGGCCGCAAAGTTCGATGTGTGCCTGTGCGGCGTTGAGATCATCAACCCGGCAACCTCCGACAAGGCGGGCGCCTATGCCGAAAAGCTCTATGAGCTGCGCAAGGCCAAGGGCATGACCGAGGAGCAGGCCGCCAAGCTGGTTGCCGATCCCATGTATTACGGCGTGATGATGGTCAAGATGGGCGACGCGGACGGCCTGGTGTCCGGCGCGATCCACTCCACCGGCGACATGCTGCGCCCCGCGCTGCAGATCATCAAGGCCAAGCCCGGCATGAAGACCGTGTCCTCCTGCTTCCTGATGGAGTCTCCCGAGACCGAGTACGGCGAGAATGGCATCATGATATTCGCCGACTGCGCCGTCAACATCGATCCCGACGCGGAGCAGCTGGCCAACATCGCGCTGGGCGCGGCGGATTCCGCCCGCAGCCTGGCCGGCATCGAGCCGCGCGTGGCCATGCTGAGCTTCTCCACCAAGGGCAGCGCCAGGCACGACAACGTGACCAAGGTTCAGGAAGCCACCCGCATCGCGCATGAGATGGCGCCCGAACTGATGCTGGACGGCGAATTGCAGCTCGACGCGGCGCTGGTTCCCTCCGTCGGCGCGCTCAAGGCGCCCGGCAGCGCCGTGGCCGGCAAGGCCAACGTGCTGGTATTCCCCGATCTTCAGGCCGGCAACATCGGCTACAAGCTGGTGCAGCGCCTGGGCAAGGCCGAGGCCTACGGCCCGATACTGCAGGGCATCGCCAAGCCGTGCAACGATCTCTCCCGCGGCTGCTCCGTGGACGACATCGTCGCCACAGTGGCCATCACCGCCGTTCAGGCGCAGGGCTGATCTCCACAATCAATGACTGTTGGCGCGCCGGTTTGCCCCATGCAGACCGGCGGGTCTTTTGAATGAAAAAAACGAGCTGGAGGGCATATCCCATGAAAATTCTGGTTATCAACGCCGGTTCCTCGTCGCTGAAGTATCAGCTGATCGACATGACGAACGAGAGCGTCATGGCCAAGGGTCTGGTCGAGCGCATCGGCATCGACGGCTCCAATCTGGTTCACAAGTACGGCGTGGACTGCGGCTCCAAGAAGAAGTACGAGCAGGCCATCGCCAATCACACCGAGGCCATGGAGCTGGTGCTGGAAGTGCTGGTCGACAAAGAGGTCGGCGTGATTTCCGACGTTCACGAGATCAACGCCGTCGGTCACCGCGTGCTGCACGGCGGCATGGCGTTCACCAAGTCCTGCGTCATCGACGAAGCGTGCAAGGCGGCCATCAGAAAGTGCATTCCGCTCGGCCCTCTGCACAATCCGGCCAACCTGATGGGCATCGAGGCCTGCGAAAAGGCCATGGAGGGCGTGCCCAATGTGGCCGTGTTCGACACCGCGTTCCATCAGACCATGCCCGAGAAGGCCTACCTGTACGGCGTGCCGCTCAAGTATTTCCGTGAGGACGAGGTGCGCCGCTACGGCTTCCACGGCACCAGCCACCGCTACATTGCCGGCGAGGTCGTCAAGATACTGGGCGCGGCGCACAGCAAGGTGGTTATCTGCCATCTGGGCAACGGCTCCTCTCTGAGCGCCGTTGTGGACGGCAAGTGCGTCGACACCTCCATGGGTCTGACGCCTCTTCAGGGCGTATTGATGGGCACCCGCTCGGGCGACGTCGATCCCGCCGTGGTCGAGTTCATCGCCAACAAAGAGGGCTGGAACGTGACGCGCACGCTGAATATGCTCAACAAGAAGAGCGGCCTGCTGGGTCTGTCCGAGGTGTCCTCCGATATGCGCGACGTGCTGACCTACTCCCGCGCCGCGGCCGGCGAGGCGATCGAAATCGGCGGCAACAAGGTGATCGCCGAGCAGGAGAAGATCGACAAGTGCAGGACGACCGTGGACTGCTGGCAGTACTCCATCAAGAAGTACATCGGCGCTTATGCGGCGGCCATGGGCGGCCTCGACGCGCTGGTGTTCACCGCCGGCATCGGCGAGAACAACCCCGTGCTGCGCGCCATGGTCTGCGACGGCCTGGAATTCCTGGGCGTCAAGCTGGACGCGGCCTCCAACGACGAGAAGAAGTTCGGCAAGGAAGGCGAGATTTCCGCGGCCGATTCCCGCGTGCGCGTATTCGTCATCCCGACCAACGAGGAGCTGGCCATCGCCCGCGATACGCTGGAGCTGACCGCAGGCAAGAAGTAAATCCAATAGTGTAACAAAATCCCGCTGCGATGATTCTGTCGCGGCGGGATTTTTGGCGCTTCACGGAAAGCGGGGGAAAGCAAGGATTGCGCTGCTAAACACGCATTTTTCCGTCTTTGCCCGTGCTTTCATGGCGAAGCCATCAACTTGTCAAAAAAGGTCTTAAGGAGCCGGTGAACGGGGATGCAAGCTCCCCGCCGAATGCCGCCCTCTCCAGTTTTTGCTCTGGAACTGGGGACTTTCGCCGCAAAAACTCGTCCTGCCTCCTCATACACGCTGGATACGTTTGAAAATTCGAGAGGGTTCGCCCCTTTCGAACGCTTCAAAGGTTTTTTCGACAGTCTCTCATGGCGAAGCCGTGTAAGCTGCTGCTATGGATTTGCATTCTCCCCAATACTCCGTGATGAACCGGATTTGGATTCATTGCGGAAATCCGGAAGGAGAGCGCAGGTCCATTTCATGCCTTTGCCGCGAGAAGGCGGACGAACGGTTCGCCGCGCTGCTTTGCCGTTCATCCGGGCGTTCTGCGAAGAGCCGGTTTTTGCGCGAAAAAGCGGCGCGCCATGACGAATCACGGCGCGCCGCGTGGAGGGGGTTATTTGATGTACTTGTCGATGATCTCCTGCATGGCGCCGTCGGAAATCATCTCTTCGAGCGCCTTGTCGATCTTCTCGAGCAGCTCGGTGTTTTCCTTGGACATGCACAGCGCGTAGTCCTCGTCGGCATAGGCGGTGTCGAGCAGCTTCAGCTCGGGGTTCTCCTGAACGAACGCCTTGGCGACCTGATCGTCTATGATGGCGCACTCGAGCTTGCCGGCCTTCAGCGCGGCGATGATGTCCGGATACTTGGTGAAGCGCTGTATATCCAGCTTCAGGCCCTTCGTTTCAACGTCCTCGGTGATGTAGAGATCGCCGGTGGTGCTGTTCTGAACGCCCACGGCGTAGGTCGCGCCCTCGGTGTAGAGATCGTCAACCGTCGCAATGGGCGAGCCCTCCGGCACGACGATCGACTGCTTGGCCTTGATGTAGCTGACGGAGAAGTTGACGTTCTGCTTGCGCTCCTCGGTGACGGTGAAGCCCGACATGCCGATGTCAACCTTGCCGCTGGTCACGGCCGCGATGATCGAGTCGAACGACATATCGACCAGCTCGAACTCCATGCCCAGCTTCTCGGCGATCTTTTCCATCATTTCCACTTCGACGCCGACGATCTTGTCGCCGTCATAGTATTCATAGGGCGGGAAATCCGCGCTTGTGCCGACGACCAGCTTGGTCTTGGCGGCAGTGTCGCTGCCTTCGGCGGTCGGCTCGGCGGTGGGCTCATCGGTGGGGGCTTCGGTCGGCGCGTCAGTGGGCGCGTCGGTCGGTGCGGCGGCCGGGGTGCTGGAACAGGCGGCCAGGGCGAATATCAGCGAGAAGACGAGAAGCAGGGAAAACAGTTTTTTCATGACGGGGTCATTCCTTTCTGCACGCGCGGTTTGCGCCGCCGCTTTATTGGTTAGTAGGATACCACACTCAAACGGCCTTGTCAATAAATTTTTATGCGTCGAATTATTAAAATACTGTATAATTTGCGGCGAAACGTGAATTTATATACCAAATATGCAGATTCGTACTGTGTGGCGACCGCAATGCGCAAAAAGAATCCCTCTCCGCGAAAGGCTGTGGGGGCGAAAAGGCGCGCAGGAAGGTTTGTCCGTATTCTCACGGCAAAGGCGTGATATGGACCGGCGCTCGTGGACTTGAACGCGCGCAGATTTTGCGATGAACAAAAAATCCCGCGGCGCTTAAAACGCTGCGGGATAAAGGCGGAAGATGATTATTTGGTCAGCTCGTCGGTCAGCTCGTCCAGCCAGCCGCCCTCATAGCTCTCGACGTCGCCCTGATCGCACAGGCGGGCGAGGGTGGGATCGAGCGGCAGGCGGGCGACGCGCGGAATGCCGAATTCGGAAGCGATGTCGACGGCATGGCTTTCGCCGAAGACATTGATGACCTTGCCGCAGTCGGGGCAGGTGATGAAGCTCATGTTCTCCACCAGCGCGAGCACGGGGATGTTCATCATCTGCGCCATGCGCACGGCCTTGGAGACGATCATGCCCACCAGCTCCTGAGGCGAGGCGACGATCACGATGCCGTCCAGCGGCAGGGACTGGAACACGGTCAGCGGCACGTCGCCGGTTCCGGGAGGCATATCGACGTACATAAAGTCGACGTCGCCCCAGCACACGTCCGTCCAGAACTGCTTGACGGTGCCCGCGATGACCGGGCCGCGCCAGACGACGGGGTCGGTCTCGTTTTCGAGCAGCAGGTTGAGCGACATGGTCTTAATGCCGGATTTGGTCACGACGGGCAGTATGCCGTCCTCGTTGCCCTCGGCCAGGCCGTGCAGGCCGAACGCCTGCGGTATGGACGGGCCGGTGATGTCGGCGTCCAGTATGGCGGTGTTGAAGCCGCGGCGGCGCGTGTTCACGGCCAGCATCGAGGTGACCATCGACTTGCCGACGCCGCCCTTGCCGCTGACGACGCCGATGACCTTCTTGATGTGGCTGTGCTTATTGGCGGGTTCGAGGAAACTCTCGGGAGAAGCGCCCCTGCTGGGACAGTTTTCGCCGCAGGTTTCACAGTTGTGCGTGCATTCTTCAGACATGGCAATATCCTCCATTGGGTTTTCTCCAGTCATAATATACCACTTTTCGCGTTCTGTCAACCGCAATGGCGTGACAGAATTGTGCGAAAGTCGGTCCAAAAGCAGACTTTTGGCTTGTCAGCCGTCCGGGCGGCTGATATAATGGAAGAAAAGCGGAACAAAGGCGGGCGTTTGAGCGTCTTTTTTCATAAAGGAGCGTATGATATGAGCGAATATACAAGAGGACAGGAGCGAGAGGAAAAGCGGCGCATAAGCGCGGGCGTGCGCACGAGCGTGTTCGCCTGCCTGCTGTGCTGGGTGCCCTTTCTGGGCGTTATACTGGCCAGCGCGGGCGTGGTGAAGGTGTTCGGCACGATCACCCGGCGCTATCAGAAAAAATTCCGAGTGGGCGCGGCGGTGAGCCTGATCGCGCTTGCTCTGGCGCTGTTTATGACCACGTTTGAGGCGTATCAGTATTTCCACAATCCGTGGCTGGTCGACGATGTGAAGAGCTGGTTTCTGGGCGCTGTGACCGGCGGCGAGTACGGCGGCGGCTACGACTACAGCAACCGCACGAACCCCAGCATGGGCATGACCGACGATCTGTACAACGGCAACTACACCGCCGACGGCTATTACAACGACAAGGGCGAGTTCGTGCCCTACGCCGAGGCGAGCATGGCGCCCGTAGGCAGCGACGAGACGGGCGGCTGACAAAAAACCGACGTCCCGAAAAAGGGACGCCGGCGTGGAGGCGTGCTCTGATCAGCGGTTCATGGAGCGGGACGCGCCGCCGGCCATCTGCTGTTCCTGCGCCTCGATCATCTTCTTGACCATCATGCCGCCGATGGAGCCGGCGTCGCGGGAGGTCAAATCGCCGTTGTAGCCCTGCTTGAGGTTGACGCCCAGCTCGTTCGCCACTTCGTGCTTGAAGCTGTACATGGCGTTTCTGGATTCGGGGATATTGATCTGATTGTTGTTGCTGTTGGAAGGCATGGTCTGGTTCCTCCTCGGAAATAATATGATATTGAGCGGCGGGTCTGCTTCAAAGCGCGGGGCGAAAACCCCTCTTTGAGACAGTCCCGTTGAAGCGGGAGACGAGCGGTCAGTTCTTCGCGGACTGACGCTCGTAATCCTCGATCATCTTCTTGACCATGTAGCCGCCGACGTAGCCGTTTTCACGGGCGGTCAGGTCGCCGTTGTAGCCCTGCTTGAGATTGACGCCCAGCTCGCGCGCGACTTCATACTTCATGTTGTCCAGCGCCGCGCCGGCCTCGGGAACGTTGATCCGACTCTTGCTTGCCATTTTGCTTCACCTCCTTGTGAGTCCGCACCTAGTTTGACCCGCCGCGCGGGATTTACGCATGGAAAAAACAGCCGCTTTTCTCATGAAATTCTCATGCGCTCATCAGACCGCTCTCAAGCAGGCGGCGCGCGCGGCTGATATAATAAGAATGAAGCCGAATAGAAACGGCGAAGCAGAGGACGAGAGCGCGTTTTTTTCGCGCGGAGGATAAAATGTTTAATTATCAGCTTAAGGATATTGAACGCGTGTGCAGACTGGGCAATGTGAGCCGGACGAAGGCGATTGAGCTTCTGCGCCGATACGGCGGCAGACCCGAGCGCGTACTGACCGAGCATTTCGGGCGGACGCGGCTCTACATCGAGCCGATTGCCGTGCGCGATCCGGCCGAGGAGCGCCGCGAGGCGATTCGCCGCGCGTGGAAGCGCGCATCGGCGCGCCGGCTGACGCTGAGCAGCCGCGAGGGCCGGATTGTGTTCAGCGCGCCCCTGTGGCCGGCCGTGGCCGCGGCCGCTGTGACCGCGCCCTTTTCCGCGGCGGCGGCGCTGGGCGCGATGGCGGCGGGCTATCGCTTCAGCGTGCGCCAGGACGGCGCGGGCGAAGGCGACTGCCCGGACATGGCGTGATGATTTTTGCATCCCCGGGCGCGCATTGAACAGCGAAAAGCGCAATCTGGCCGACTGCGCGCAGGCTCGTCGATTCTCATCCGAAACGAAGGCTTTCAGGGCGCCTTCTGAACGGAGAAGGGCGAAGGCGGCGCGTTCGGCCTTTAACGTTTAATGCGCGCTGCGAACATATCATATAAAGCGGCGGGACAGACCTGACAGGAGGACAAACACCATGGACGAAAAGAAATATACGCTGGACGATATTGAAACGCTGCGCTCAAAGACCGGCGTGGGCTATGAGGAAGCGGTGGCGCTGCTCGAAAAGTATGACGGCGACATCGCCCGCGCGCTGGTGGAGCTGGAAAAGAGCGGAAAGCTCAACCGCGACGGTCTCTTTTCCAGCGCGAACCGCGGCAAGGCCGAGGATTTCCTGAGCAAGTGGTGGCGCGCGGGCTGCGAGACGCGCGTGATCGTCGAGCGCAAGGGCGAGACGCTGATCAATCTCTCGGCGCTGTTCATGATTCTGGCGCTGATACTGGGCTGGAAGCTGATCATCGCGGCGGCTGTGCTGGCGCTGATACTGGGCTGCCATGTGCGCGTGCGCCTGCCCGAAGCGCTCAAGAAGGCCGAGGCCGAAGCGCCGCAGCCCGCGCCGGCAGCGGAGACGGACGAGGAAAAGAAGGACGATCAGGACGGCTATCACACCATTACGATCGAATGAGGCGAGGTGCGGGCGCGAAAGCGTCGTGAGAAATGCAGAAGATACTGATTGTTGAGGACGAGAAGAAGCTGGCGCGCTATCTTCAGCTCGAACTGACGCACGAGGGCTACGATGTGCGCGTATCGCACGACGGGCGCAGCGCCATAGAGCAGCACGCGGCCTGGGACAGTGATCTGATACTGCTGGATCTGATGCTGCCCGAGCTGAGCGGCATAGAGGTGTGCCGCCGCATACGCCAGCATGACGACGTGCCCATCATCATGCTCACCGCCAAGGACGACGTGTCCGACAAGGTCATGGGGCTGGACATGGGCGCGGACGACTATATGACCAAGCCCTTCGCCATAGAGGAGCTGCTGGCGCGCATACGCGTGGCGCTCAAGCGGCATTCCTCCGAGCGTGAGGGCGGCGCGCGCGTGCTGGAGGAGGGGCCGCTCAGGCTCGAGCGCGACAGCCGCGAGCTGAGCTGGAACGGCCAGAACGTTCCCCTCACAAAGAAGGAATTTGACCTGCTGGAATATCTGATGCTCAACCGCGGCGTGGCCGTGAGCCGCAGCGAGCTGCTGGACAAGGTGTGGGGCTACAGCTATGCCGGCGATACCAACGTGGTGGACGTGTACATACGCTATCTGCGCTGCAAGCTGGACGATCCCTTCCATGTCAAGCTCATACACACTGTGCGCGGCGTGGGCTATCTGTTCAGGCTGGAGGAGGAGGCTTAAATGCCGCAGGAGGAAGCGCGCAAGCGGTCGCTGAGCGAGCGCATCGCCGGACAGTATTCGATCTATCTGCTGCGCACAATGGCGCTGATGCTGCTGGTGTTCACGGCCGTCTACTGGCTCACGGCGGTGATCTACGCCAACCGCGTCTGTTCGAGTACGCTCCTGCGCATGGCAAGCAGCCAGTGGCAGGCCGGCTGCTACATGATCGGCGACACCGGCCTTACGCGCATAGAGGACGACGGCGTCGCGGCCTCCGTGCTGCCCCAGAGGGCGGACGGCGCGCTGGTGCTGGTGAGGCGGCGCGGCGCGCTGACTGTGGTTTTGTCCATGGGCAGCTATGCCGTGATGTATGTCGCGCTGATACTGACGCTCACGGCGGTCGAGCTGGTTCGGCTGCGCATAATGAGGCGGCGGGCGGGGCAGATCAGCCGCAAGGCGCTCCAGCCCATTTCCGAAATCGTGACGGCGGCCAAGGGGATGTCGGCCAGCCGGCTGAGCGAGCGCATCGCCGCCGACGGCGCGCGGGACGAGCTGCGCGAGCTGATCGACGTGCTCAACGAGATGCTCACGCGCATCGAGCTGGCCTACAACAACCAGAAGCAGTTCGTCTCCGACGCGTCGCACGAGCTGCGCACGCCCATCGCCGTCATACAGGGCTACGCCGATATGCTCGACCGCTGGGGCAAGGCCGATCCCGAGGTGCGCGACGAGGCCATCGCCGCCATACGCGCCGAGAGCCGCGGCATGAAGGAGCTGGTGGAGCAGCTGCTGTTCATCGCGCGGCACGAAAACGCCGCGCATCGCTACGAGATGGAGTATTTCGATCTGGGCGAAATGGCGGCCGAGACGCTGCGCGAGACGCGCCTGATCGCGGGCGAGCATCACATCGAGACAAAGAGCATGGAGAGCGTGCTGGTGCACGGCGACAAGAACGCCATCAAGCAGGCGCTGCGCGTCTTTCTGGACAACGCGCTCAAGTATACAGCCCCCAACGGCACGATTGCATTGTCCTGCGTGCGGGAAGGCGCGTGGGCGCGGCTTACCGTCGAGGACAACGGCGTGGGCATCGCCAGAGAGGATCTGCGCCGCGTGTTCGACCGCTTTTACAGAACGCCGGACGCGCGCGGCGGCGAGGTGGACGGCCACGGCCTGGGGCTGAGCATCGCGCGCATGATCGTGCAGGCGCACGGCGGGCGCATAGAGGTGCAGTCCCGCCCGGGCGCAGGTTCGCGCTTTCACATACTGCTGCCGGTGTGAGCATGGAGCGAAGCCGTCGCCTTACGCGGCGGTTTCAGCTTGTCAAAAAAGTTTTTGACAAGCTGGTGGACGGGAGAGCAAGCTCCCCCGCCACTGCCACCCCTACCAGTT
>CAKUAV010000010.1 GCA_934636425.1 uncultured Clostridia bacterium | reverse complement strand
ACGTCGGTGGTGCGGAAGTAGAACTGCGGACGATAGCCGTTGAAGAACGGGGTGTGACGGCCGCCTTCTTCCTTGGTCAGAACGTAAACCTGACCCATGAAGTGCGTGTGCGGATGGATGGAACCGGGCTTCGCCAGAACCTGGCCGCGCTCGATCTCGTTGCGCTGAATGCCGCGCAGCAGAACGCCGATGTTGTCGCCCGCCTCGGCAAAGTCCAGCAGCTTGCGGAACATCTCGACGCCGGTGACGACGGTCGTGCGCTTCTCATCGCTCAGACCGACGATCTCGACGGTGTCGGAAACCTTCACTTCGCCGCGCTCAACACGACCGGTGGCAACGGTGCCGCGGCCGGTGATCGAGAACACGTCCTCAACGGGCATCAGGAACGGCTTGTCGTTCGCGCGCACCGGATCCGGAATGTAGCTGTCCACAGCGTCCATCAGCGCGAATATGCACTGGCACTCGGGCGCGTGATCCACGTCCTCGCCGCCGTTCATCACGTACTCCAGAGCCTTCAGCGCGGAGCCCTTGATGATCGGAATGTCGTCGCCCGGGAAGTCGTAGGAGCTCAGCAGCTCGCGCACTTCCATCTCAACCAGCTCCAGCAGCTCTTCGTCGTCGACCATGTCGCACTTGTTCAGGAACACGATGATGTACTGAACGCCGACCTGATGGGCCAGCAGAATGTGCTCGCGGGTCTGGGGCATCGGGCCGTCCGCAGCGGACACGACCAGGATCGCGCCGTCCATCTGCGCAGCGCCGGTGATCATGTTCTTGACGTAGTCGGCGTGGCCGGGGCAGTCGACGTGCGCATAGTGGCGCTTGTCGGTCTCGTACTCGACGTGAGCCGTGTTGATCGTGATGCCGCGCGCCTTCTCTTCCGGCGCCTTGTCGATTTCGTCGTAGCGCATGGCCTGCGCGCCGCCGTGCTTCGCCAGCACCATCGTGATCGCAGCGGTCAGTGTGGTCTTGCCGTGGTCGACGTGGCCGATCGTGCCCACGTTGACATGGGGCTTCGTGCGTTCAAATTTTGCCTTCGCCATGGGAATCAGTCCTCCTCGAATTTATCCGGTACTGTGCGTGCCGTCGCGCGGAACGCGTCTTACCCAAATGGAGCGGGTGATGGGAATCGAACCCACGTAACCAGCTTGGGAAGCTGACGCTCTGCCATTGAGCTACACCCGCATTTCGCGCCGTGATCCGTACACTCCTTTATTCTAATGGAAGCGGAGCAATTTGTCAACAGGTGAGATTCATTCTAATGCAAATTCTTTTTGATGCGGGACGCATTTTGCCCTATGGGACTGAATATGATTCAGAATTTCACACAAGCGCAACAATTTTAGCGCAGAATTTGATTTGTTCGTGTGGATTATTTCTGTTTTAAGTTGTATAATATAGTAGGCTGACATAGTGTCAATGTCGGCGCGAGTCTATTTTCTTACTGGGAGGCCTGATCTTTTTGAGAAAGAAGCACTGTATCGCAATGCTGCTGGCCGGCGGTCAGGGCAGTCGCCTGGGAATCCTCACAAAGGTTATGGCGAAGCCTGCCGTTCCATTTGGCGGTAAATACCGAATCATTGATTTCCCGCTCTCCAACTGCTCCCACTCCGGCATAGACACTGTCGGCGTGCTGACCCAGTACCAGCCGCTCGAGCTGAACAGCTACATCGGCTCCGGCCAGCCGTGGGATCTGGACCTGAACAGCGGCGGTGTGTTTGTGCTTCCGCCCTATTCCAAGGGCAAATCCGGCGAATGGTATCGCGGCACGGCGAACGCCATCTATCAGAACATCAGCTTCATCGAGCAGTTCGATCCCGACTATGTGCTGGTGCTCTCCGGCGATCACATCTACAAAATGGATTACAGCAAGATGGTGCGCTTCCATTCTGAAAATGACGCCGACGCCACCATCGCCGTGTTCGACGTTCCCCTGGAGGAGGCCAGCCGCTTCGGCATCATGTCGACCGACGAGAGCGGCCGCATCACGCAGTTCGAGGAGAAGCCCCCGCATCCCACCAGCACCAAGGCGTCCATGGGCGTGTACGTCTTCTCCTGGCCCGTGCTGCACAAATACCTGATCGCAGACGAGGCCGACCCCACCAGCAAAAACGACTTCGGCAAAAACATCATCCCCAAGATGCTTGGCGACGGCAAAAAGCTCATGGCCTACGGCTTTGAGGGCTACTGGAAAGACGTGGGCACCATAGAGAGCCTCTGGGAGGCCAACATGGATCTGCTGCAGACGCCGCCCGCCTTCAATCTTTACGACGACGTGTGGCGCATATACGCCCGCAACCCCATCCAGCCGCCCCACTTCATGGCCGACACCGCCGTTGTGGACAACGCCATGGTCACCGAGGGCTGCGATGTGGCCGGCGCCGTGCGGCACAGCATACTCTTCGCCGGCGTTCACATCGAGGAGGGCGCGACGATTGTCGATTCCGTGATCATGCCCGGCGCCGTCATCAAGTCGGGCGCCGTGGTCACGCGCGCCATCGTGGGCGAGGACAGCGTGATCAGCGCGGGCTGCGTCGTGGGCCGTCCCGAAACGCCCGGCGAGGACAACCGCATCGCGCTCGTGGGTCAGCACACCGTGCTGCCCGAGAACTTCATCGTCAATCCGGGAGATCAAATCGACAGCGACGTGCTGCGTCTGGAGAGGAGTGTGGACGTATGAAAGACGTCATGGGTCTGATTTACACCTCCAAGCATGAAACAAGCCTGCGCGAGCTGACCGCGTCCCGCGCCGTGGCCGCGCTGCCCGTGGGCGGGCGCTACCGCATGATCGACTTCATGCTCTCCAGCATGGTCAATTCCGGCATCCGCAACGTCGGCGTCATCATGCAGAAAAACTATCACTCGCTGATGGACCATCTGGGCTCGGGCAAGGCGTGGGATCTGCACACCCGCAACGACGGCCTGTTCATACTCCCGCCCTTCCTCACCCGCGACAACGTGGGCTCCTACAGCGGCATACTGGACGCGCTGCGCTCCAATCTGGGGTATCTGCGCCGTTCCAATCAGGAATACATCATCATCACCGGCGGCCACACCGCGCTCTCCACCACATTCGACGACCTGATGGCCTTCCATATGGACAGCGGCGCGGACATATCGCTGATGTACGCGCGCAAAAATCCCGGCGATGTGGACGAATCGGTCACGCTGACCCCGCGCCACGTCTACCTGTCCGTGGACGGGAACGGCCTGGTGACCGACCTTGAGGTCGGCCCGACGCAGCCCAAGGAGCCGAACTTCTATATGGACATCATGCTGCTGCGGCGCAATCTGCTGCTGCGCCTGATCGACGAGGCGTTCTCTCAGGGCACCGTGGACATCAACCGCGAAATCCTGCAGCGCAACGTCCACAACGGCCCGCTGCGCATCTGCGCGCTCGAGTACAAGGGCTACAACCGCCGCGTCGAGACCATAAACAGCTATTACGCGCTCAATATGGACATGCTCGACCGAAGCTGCCGGCAGGAGCTGTTCGGCAAATACCCCGTCTACACCAAGGTACACGACGAGGTGCCCGTGCGCTATGTGCCCGGCGGCAGCGCCCACAACTCGCTGGTGGCCGACGGCTGCGTCATAGAGGGCACCGTCGAAAACAGCATACTCTTCCGCGGCGTTCACATCGGCAAGGACGTCCATGTGCGCGATTCCATCATCATGCAGGGCGACGTGATCCAGAGCGGCGTCGAAATCGAGCACGTCATACTGGACAAGCACGTCACCGTGCTCAGCGGCAACCGGCTCATCGCGCCCCGCCTGTATCCCATCGTCGTGGGCAAAAACAAAACCGTCTGATCATCTGCGCCGCCCAGCCGCATTCGACTGGGCGGCTTGACTAATGCATTGCAAGGAGCGCGTTTATGCAGGGAGTCTTTCAGGAGAACGAATACACGGGCAACATACAGCGCATGGTCTATCTGAGCGATATTGAAAAGCTCATTGCCGAGCGCCGCGCCGCCGCATCCGCCGAACGCGACCGCTTCATGGCGGACTATCCCGCCTGTCTCGAGGAGCTGCGCGCGCGCTATCTGGATATGCTGGGCTGGCCGCTCAACAGCCATGAATTTGACAATTACATACCCGCCGCCGAGGAAACGTATCTGGGCAGCGACGGGCGCGCCGACATATACCGCGTGATCGTCGAGACCATGCCCGGCTTCCGCTTCGGCGGCATACTCTTTGTCGCCCGCGATCACAAGAGGCGGCCGCTGGTCATCTCTCAGCACGGCGGCCTGGGCACGCCCGAGCTGTGCAGCAGCCTCTATCGCGGCGGCGACAGCGCCAACTACAACGACATGACGCAGCGCGTGCTCGCGCGGGGCGTTCACGTCTTTGCGCCGCAGCTGCTTTTGTGGAACAAGGAAACCTACCACATACAGTACGACCGGCAGATGATCGACAACAGCCTCAAGCAGCTGGGCGGCTCGATCACGGCGCTCGAGGTTTACTGCATCATGCGCTCGATCGACTATCTCATAAAGAAGGACTACGTCGACGAGACGCGCATGGGCATGGTCGGCCTGAGCTACGGCGGCTTTTACACGCTCTTCACCGCCGCGGCCGACACGCGCATCAAGAGCTGCATTGCGTCCGGCTTTTTCAACGACCGCTTTGCCCACAACTGGCTGGACTGGACGTGGAAGGACGCAGGGCGCACATTCCTCGACGCGGAGGTGGCCGCGCTCATCGCGCCGCGCGGGCTGAGGATGCAGCTGGGCACGCACGACAATCTCTTCGCCGAAGCGCCCGCCCGCAATGAGCTCGAGCGGCTCAGGGCGTTCTTTGAGCGCGCGCACTGCCCCGAAAAGCTCTATATGGAGTTTTTCGACGGCACGCATGAGTTCAGCAGGAGCGAGGAAACGATCGATCTGTTCATGAACGACCTGGCCTGATGAGGCCGTACGGAGGAATATATATGATGAAAATCCTGATGGCAGCGTCCGAATGCGTCCCCTTTGTCAAGACCGGCGGTCTGGCCGACGTGATCGGCGCGCTGCCCAAGGCGCTTTCGGCGGAAGGCGTCGATGTGCGCGTGGTCATTCCCAAATATGTCGAAATCCCCGAGAGCTATCGCACGCGCATGACGCATCTGGTCGATTTCACGGTCGAGCTGGGCTGGCGGCATCAGTACTGCGGCGTCGACACGCTCACCGAGAACGGCGTCACGTTCTATTTCATCGACAACGAATACTACTTCAAGCGCCCCTATGTCTACGGGCTGGGCGGCGACGAGCCGGAGCGCTTCTCCTTCTTCGACAAGGCCGTATTGGAAATGCTGCCGCGCATCGATTTCTTCCCGGATGTGCTGCACTGTCACGACTGGCAGACCGGCATGATCCCCATGCTCTACAGGCTGCAATACGCCGGCAGGGCGGGCTATGGCGCGATCAAGACCGCCTACACCATACACAATCTCCAGTATCAGGGCATATTCCCCATCGACTATGTTGAGGATCTGCTGCATCTGGGGCGCGAGGCCTATCTGGACGGCGGCGCGGAGTTCTTCGGCGCGTGCTCGTTCATGAAGGCCGGCCTCAATTTCGCCGACCGCATCACCACGGTCAGCCCGACCTACGCGCAGGAGATCCAGACCGCCTATTACGGCGAAAAGCTGGACGGCCTCATGCGCGCCAAGGCCGATCGCCTCGTCGGCATACTCAACGGCATCGACATGGCCGAATACGATCCCTCGACCGATCCGCTGATCGAGATGGACTATTCCTGGCGCTCCATAGGCCGCAAGCAGAAGAACAAGGCGCTGCTTCAGGAGGAGCTTGGGCTTGAAGTGGACGAAAACGTGCCCATGATCGGCATGGTCGGCCGCCTGTCCGGCCAGAAGGGTCTCGATCTGGTGCAGTGCGTGCTCAACGAGATCATGGCCACGGGCGTTCAGCTGGTCGTGCTGGGCAAGGGCGACGACAACTACGTCTCCATGTTCCGCTCGGCGCAGATGCGCTATCCGGGCCGCCTCGCCGCGCGCATCGAGATGAACAATCAGCTCGCGCACCGCATCTATGCCGCCAGCGATCTGTTCCTGATGCCCAGCCGTTTCGAGCCCTGCGGCCTGAGCCAGATGATCGCCCTGCGCTACGGCGCGCTGCCCATCGTGCGCGAGACCGGCGGCCTGCGCGACACCGTCGTCGCCTACAACGAGTTCACCGACGAGGGCAACGGCTTCAGCTTCGCCAATTACAACGCGCACGATATGCTGCACGTCGTCGAATACGCCGTGCGCGTCTATCGCAGCGAGCCGAAAACATTCCAGCGCCTGGTTCGTCGCGCCATGCGCGGCCAGTACGGCTGGGATCAGTCCGCGCGCGTGTATCTGGATATGTACCGCGGCCTGACCGGAGAAAAGGCCGAAAAGAGCGCGGAATAATCATCCATACAAAGGCGCGGCGTCCCGACCGCGCAGCCTCTCCGTCGACCCGAAGGAATTCCCGCCCGGCCTCGGCGACAAAACCCGCAGGCCAGGCGCGGCGAAAAGACGTCGCCGCAATCCGTCCCCCAACACACTCCATCAAAAACCAGCCGCCCGAGCGAAAACAATCGTCCGGGCGGCTCAGACTGTCGAAAAATCTTGGAAAGTTCGAGATGGCCGCAGCTCTCTCGAGCTTTTAATCGTGCCCGGCTGCCTGTACGGCGGGTGCGGGAGGATTGAAAGCGGCGGAAAATTTTATTTTCCAGAGCAAAAATCGTTTCCTTGCAGTTTTTGCGCCCGGAAATCTGAAAGATTTTTTGCAAAAAAACGGCAGGGGCGGCCGTGGCGAGGGAGCTTGTTCTCCCGTCCACCCGCTTGTCAAAAACTTTTTCGACAATCCGCAGCCGCCCGGGCGAAAACAAATCGCCCGGGCGGCTGCCGTTATAATGCGTCTCTCAGCCGAATTGACTTGTGAATATGAACAGCCCCGTCTCCCGATCGAACACGGCGAACTCGAAGCCCCTGCCCACCCGACCGATCTCCGCGAAGGGGCCGTCGGGCGCTTCGGACGCATTGTGCGGCTCGGCCTTTTCCCGGTAGTACCACGCGTCGAACACCACATCGTCCGCAACCTGAACCGCGGCCTGATACGGCCACATCGCCGTCTCCGCAAGGCGGCGGTAGTCCTCCGCGCCCGCCTCGGCGACGCGCCAGAGAGGCGCTTTGTCCATGAGCCGGAAGAGCGCTTCTCTCTCGCTCTCATATTCGACGCGGAACACGGTCTGCTCAAAGGAATCCCGCCCGTACGCAGCGCCATGCACCGCGTAGGACGGCGCGTATCCTTCAGGCAGTCCCGTCCGCCCGAGAGCCGTTTGCGCCGCGTTCATGTCGGAGCGGCTCAATTCCCCGGCCAGCCAACCCATGAAGAACGTGATGACGAGCGCGACAATCACCGCGACCCATGCGCCTTTCTTCATGAATCAGTACCTTCCTATCTTCTCCAGCGGCAGATTGACGAATCCCGGCATATCCCTGAGCGCCTGCGCGTCGGCCTTCAGCGTATAGCCGTCCTGCTCAAAGCCGGCCTCATTGAGCGATTTGTAGGCCATGTTGCGGTCAACGTCGCTGTATTCCGCGACGGAGGGATCGATGCGGCCGATGCTGCCCGCCTCGTCGATCGCCAGATTGTCATAGACCAGAGCGTGCGCCGGGTTGGGGGCGAACTCCGGGCTGTTGGGATCGGAGAAGTCGTGGCTCAGCCGCGCCAGCGACGGATAGCGCTTCTTCCAGATCTCCGACTGATAGGGCGACTGGCGCAGCCGCTTCCACATGCTGCCGTTTTCATAGCTCGCCACGGACGCAACCGCCCAGCCGTTGTTCATGAAGCCGTCGCGGCCGCGGTCGTCGTAGGTCAGCGCCTTGCCGCAATGCACCATGATGTTGTTGAACACGAAGTTGTCGCGCCCGCCGCCGATCAAAAAGCCGTTCTTGCGCACATTGATCAGCAGATTGCCATAGGCCGTCTGGCCGGAGAGCATATCGTCAAAGTATATGCCGTCGGGCGTAAACTCGCCGCCGCCTATGTCGCACAGGCAGTTGTAGCGCACGACGCAGCCCTGCCCCGCCCAGTCCTGGCCGGAGTAGATCGCGCCCGCATCGGAAGAGTGAAGCACCACGTCGTGAATGTAATTGTACTCGATCACATGGTCGTTGCCGTAATAGAATATCGCCGAATGGGGCGCGTTGTACATCTCGTTGTGCGCGCAGACATTGCCGCAGCCCTCCAGACGCACAGCGCCGCAATAGACCATGTACACCTCCGCCCAGTCGTGGAAGAGGCAGTTCTCCACGCGGCTGCATCCGGGCGTGAGCGTCGCGCGGTCGCCGCCGCTCATGATCACGCCGCCCTTGCCGGTGTGCGAGACCTCGCAGTCGGTCACGATGTTGAAATTGCCCTTCACTGCCATGGCGTTGCCCATCACGCCGTATATGTTCAGACGGCGCAGCGTGTTGTGATCGCCCTCGATTGTGATCGCGTCGGCGCGCGTGCCCTTGACGGTAAAGCCCTCGAACGTCACATGATTTACGTTTTTCGCGTCGATCACGCTGCTGCGCGTCACGGTCATCTCTATGCGCGCGCCCTTCAAATCGACCGGCGGATAGAAATACAGCTTCCCCGCGCCGCGATCCAGATACCACTCGCCCGGCGCGTCCATTTCCTCGAACACATTGTAGAAATAGTACAGCGCGTCCTTGCGCGCGCCGTAGCGGGAGACGTGCGCCGGATAGAACGTGCGGTGCGCAATGTCGAAGCCCTTTACCGGCGTGGACGAATCGGCCCAGTCGTGATAGAAATAGCCGTACGCCCAGATATCGCCCGTGTCCTTCCAGCCCGCAGCGCGCGCCGTCGTGGGCTTGTCCATGATGTAGGCGCCGCCGCGGTGATTGCGCCGCTCATTCCAGTCGTAATGATAGTTCTGCTCCGGGAACTCCCACACGTCGCCCACGTCGGCCACAGCGCCCAGCCGCAGAAAGCCCTCGTCGGGATAGCGCGCCAGCGTCATGCGCTGCCCGTTCAGGAACAATTCGCAGTTCGCACCCTCTTCGCAGTCGTCGTATTTGTTCTCTGTGCCGAACGCGCCTATGGGGCACAGCCGCCCCCAGTCCTTCTCGCTCAGGCCGTACTTCTTCAGATCGACGCACACGACATTGTCCCGCGCCGCGCCATGCAGCCGCGCGCGCGCCGCCTCGTCGATCGCAGTAAAATCCTCCGCCCGCAGCGTCACGCCGCCGTTTAGTATGACCTCGCCGTCGCCATAGGCGCGGTAGGTGATCGGGCAGTCCGCGCTGCCGGAATCCTCCTGAGTCAGCGCAATGCCGCTCGTCAGGTATTCGCCGGCATGGACGCACACCCTCACGCCGCTTTTGCCCGCCTTCAGCGCGCGCACGGCCTTTACGGCGCGCTCGATCGTGGCGAATGGATGCTCGCGCGAGCCGTCGGCCGCGTCATTTCCGTCCGTCGAAACGTAAATATCACCCTCGATGATGGGATACTCTTTTTTCGCATAGTGGCTCAGCTGATCCTGCAAAGACATAGGTATCGCCCTCCTTGTTCTTTGACTCGCTGTCATTATAACCCAGCGGCGCGGGCGCGTCAATAAGCAGCCCCGGCTATACGAGCGCATTCTTTTTCCGGCACTGCGTGGGCGAAAGACCGTAGCGCCGCGAGAATGCCGCCGAAAAGTGATCCGCGTTCTCAAACCCGACGGCGCGCGCGATTTCGGCCACAGGCATATCGCTCTCGCGCAAAAGCCGCGCGGCCTTTTGCAGGCGCAGATTTCTCAGAAAGCAGTGCAGCGTCGCGCCGCTTTCCCGCTTAAAGGCCGCGTTGAGATAGTTGGGATGATAGTTGAGCGCCCGGGCGATCGCGCGGTTGTCCAGCGGCTCTGTATAGTGCGCCTGCAGATAGTCGAGCGTCCTGCGGTAAAGCCCGCTGCGCGCCTCATCGGCCTGATCGCAGAGCCGATAGAGCGCGTATTGCAGCAGCGCCGCCGCCCGCTCCCGGCCATGCGCGCCGCCCTCCTGAAATTCCCGCGCAATCTGGCGCATCACGTCGTAGAGCATCGGCGCGTCCGTCACAAACGGCGCATGGAACAGCGCTTCGCCGCACTGATTATGCGTCCGCATCAGCCGCGCGGGATCGCACGCGCTCTCGGGCACGGGCAGCTGCGTATGCGTCACGGCGGCGTATTCCTGCGTAAAGTCGAAATTCAGCGTCACAAAGCGCATCGGTTCCGCCGAAACCGAGCGCGGATAGTACGGCACGCCCGGCGGATAATAGCACATTGCCAGCGGCTCCAGCGGCGCGCGTGCTTCGCCATAGTCCAGCTCGCCGCGCCCGGAGAGTATGTACAGTATCCGCGCGTCGTAGGCGATCGTGCGGAAGTGGTTGGGCAGATTGGTGGTCTCGGCGGCATAGCGCAGAAATATATTCATATCGTTTCAACCTTTATTTCAGAAAGATTTGTATTGATTGCTCGCATTGATTCTATCACGGCCGCGTGCTAAAATCAAGCCGTACATAAACATCGACCGCAAGGAGGGACTGTCTCATGAATCCGCTCATTCCCATGCTCGCCATCACCGGCCGCCCCACGGGCGCACTTCTCCGGGCGCGGCTTCAGCGCTTTTACGAGGGCGGCGTCCGCCAGATCATGCTCTACCCCCGTGCAGGCTGCGATGTGCCCTATATGTCGGAGGAATGGCGCGATCTCTGCGCCGCCTGCATTGATTTTGCAAAGGAACGCGGCATGGCCGTGTGGCTCTACGACGAGTTCAACTGGCCGTCCGGCTCCTGCAAAGGCGAGGTCACGCGCGATCATCCCGAGCTCATGGCCAGCCGCTTCGTCTGGGACGGCGAAAGCGTGCGCGTGCTGCGCGCCTCGGATGAGGACGTCAAACACACCTACGAGCAGTTCACCGCCGATATGCTCAATCCCGACGCGGTCGACCGCTTCATCGCCCTGACGCACGAGCGCTACGCCCGCTGGTTCGGCGATCTGTTCGGCACGGTGATTCGGGGCATATTCACCGACGAGCCGAGCTTTGCCTACACCTGCCGCGGCGACAATCAGCTGCCCTACTACGAGGGCATCGGGGAGGACTACCGCGCGCGCTTCGGCGAGGACATGACCGACGGCCTGATCGCCTATTTCACGCGCGGAGAGTGCGCCGCGTTTTCCGAGCGCTTCTGGCGGCTGATCGCCGAACGCTTCCGCGCCTGCTATTTCGACCGCATATCGGCGTGGTGCCGCGCGCACAACCTGCTCCTGACCGGCCACTGTATGTGCGACGACTGCGTGCAGAGCGAATACCGCTTCTCCGGCTCGGTCATGGACAATCTCGATCGCTTCGACGTGCCGGGCGTGGACGAAATCAACACATGGCTCGACGCGCCGCGCGACTATCTCTTTTCGCAGATTCAGAACGTCCGCGCTCACGGCGCGCCCCACGCCATGGCCGAGCTGTTCGCGCTGGGGCCCTGCTCCATGCCCTACGCCCGAATGCGGCAGATGATCTGGACGGCGGCGGCGCACGGCGTGGATCACTTCTTCATGGCCGTGGCGCATCTGGACGCGCGCGGAAATTGGATAAAGGACAACTACTTCCACGACTTCGCGCCGGAATCGCCCGATTTCGCCGGCGCGGCCGCGCTGGGACAGACCGCCGAGGCCGCCGCGCGCTTCGCCGCAAAAGCGCCTCTCATGCACGGCGACGTCGCGCTGCGCCTGCCCGTCTCCGCGGCGCTTTCCACAGTCCGCACGGAAGCGCCCGATCGCGTCGATTGCGCCGTGAACGCGCTCATAGACGCGCTGCGCGTTCGCCAGATACAGTGGACGCTCATACGCGAGGATGAAAAGACAAACGCCCCGCACACAATCGCCTTCGGCGCGGACGGAACGTACACGGACGAAGCCACCGGCGCGCGCTATGCCGACGCGCTCTCCTGCGCGGACGATCTGCTGCGGCAGACTGAGCGCCGCGTCTGGGTCACGAAGGCCGACGGCTCGCCCGAGGAGAACGTGCTGCTCAAGACATACTCGGACGGCGCGTTTGTCGTGATCGACCGCGCCATGGAGCCGGCCGCGCCGCGCGCGCTCGTGCTGCACACGCCCGATAAGAGCCTTCCGTTCACGCTGGAGACGTTCGGCGTGTTCACCGGCGACAGCGCGCCGAACAGGGCCGCGCACAGCCTGCCCATCAGGAGCTATGCCGTCTTCTCTACTCATCCCGCGCTGATGCGCCTGCCGCTTCTGGACGCGCCCGAGTGCGCATTCACGCTGGAAGCGCCGCTCACAATGGCCTTCAATGGGCGCGTCTATCCCGAGGCGGGCGAAATACTGCTCGACGGCGCGCCGCTCGCGTTCTCCCGCCCCGCGGACAATCTGACCGGCTGCTTTGACGGCCTGTACCGCAAAACCGAGCCGATAACGCTCAGCGCGGGACGGCATGTCGTCTCTTCGGCACTGACCGACAAGTGCTTTTTGCCGGTGCTGATCGCCGAGGGCGTGTTCAGTGTAGACGGCGCGCTCACCGTCCGGCCGCGCGCGGAGAACGACGCGTCGTTCACCCACAGCGCAGACGCATCGTTCGACGCAGATATTCCCGAGGGCGCGCGCTGCATCGCGCTGTGCTATGACGACAATCGGCTGGTCGCATCCCTCGCGGTCAATGGGCAGCCGGTCGGCGCGCAGGCCTTCGCACCCTATCGCTTTGTTCTGCCGGACGATCTCGCCGGAAAGAAAGCGCATTTCGTCCTGACGGCATATTCCTCGCACGCGCCGCTGTTCGGCCCGCTCGACCGGCACGACGGCACATGGGGCAACCGCGTCTGCCGCCCCGAAAGGCTCTCGCTGCCCAATCTGCGCCTCGAATGGGATTGACACGCGCCGAAGCGTCATGCTATACTAAGCGTGTCTCACAGTGTCATAAAGCTGCAATTTCGGCGTTTTTCGGCCCGTCCGCATCCGAAACCATTCTCTTCCGGTTTCCATGTCCGCGCTTTCCGAAAAAAACGCGCTGGAAGTGCAGCTTTTCGTTTTGAAACACATCCCGCTCATGCATCCGACAAGGGAGGCGCATACATCATGAAGGGCAAGCTCTATCAGGGCGATTTTCGCCGCGAAATCTCATTCCCGCTGGGCGGCGTCGGCGCGGGCTGCATCGGCCTGGACGGCTACGGCCGCCTGATCGACTGGGAAATCTTCAACCGCCCCAACAAGCGCAGCGTCAACGGCTATTCTCACTTTGCCGTCAAGGCCGAGAAAAACGGCGAGCTGCTGGACGCGCGCATACTCAACGCCGACGCCGCGCCCGGCTATATGGGCGAGGGCTATATGGACGTATCCCAGTCCCGCCGCACGCCCATGCCCGCATGGCGCGCGAATTACGGCTTCGGCCCCCAGCGCGAGCTGCTGGGCGGAATGCCCCATTTCCGCGACTGCGAATTTGAGGGCGCGTTCCCGTTCGCCGAGATTCACTTCTCCGACGAGTCCTTCCCCGGCCGCGTCAGCCTGAACGCCTTCAACCCCTATATCCCGCTGGACGACAAAAACTCCAGCCTGCCCGCGGCCTTCTTCACGCTCACGCTGTCCAACTCTCAGGATGAGAGCATAGACTACACCGCCGCGCTCTCGCTGTCTAATCCGCAGCTGGGGCGGCACTTCAACCGGCTCTTCTGCGAGGGCGGCGCGTCCGGCGTGTGCCTGAGCGACGACACGGCCGAGGACGATCCGCGCTATGGCCAGCTGGTCATGGCCGTGGATGAAAAGGACGCGCCCATCTGCCAGCAATACTGGTTCCGCGGCACATGGTTCGACGATCTGAGCCTGTTCTGGCACGATTTCGCCGTGCCCGGCGCGCTGAAAAACCGCCTCTACGCCGAGGATGACGACAGCGAATGGGGCAACTGGGAAGGCCGGCGCGACACCGCCACGCTGAGCGTGCGCGTGACGCTTCAGCCCGGCGAAACGCGCGCCATCCGCTTCGCCGTGGGCTGGTATTATCCCGTATGCGACTGCTACTGGAGCCCCGTGAAGGACGACGAGTCCTGCCCTAAAACGTGGAAGAACTACTACGCCTCGCAGTTCGATTCCGCGCGCGCCGTCGCGGCCTACGCGCTCAGGCACTGGGACGCGCTGGAGGCGAAAACCCGCCTCTTCGCCGAATCGCTCTACGCCTCCGATCTGCCCGAGGCCGCGCTCGACGCGGTGACGGCCAACATATCGCTGCTCAAATCGCCCACCTGCATGCGCCTGGAGAACGGCGAGTTCTACGCCTTCGAGGGCTGCAACATGAACTCGGGCTCCTGCGAGGGCAGCTGCACCCACGTCTGGAACTACGCCTTCGCGCTGCCCTTCCTCTTTCCCGCGCTGGAGCGCAGCATGCGCGAGCTGGACTACGGCTGCAATCAGAACGACGACGGCGGCATGGTGTTCCGCCTGCGCCTGCCGCTGGGACGGGCGCGCGGCACGTTCCGCTCCTGCGTGGACGGCCTGATGGGCGGCGTGATCAAGTTCTACCGCGAGTGGAAAATCTGCGGCGACGAGCAGTGGCTCAAAACATGGTGGCCGCGCGTCAAAAAGTCGCTCGAATACGCCTGGGCGCCCACCAACGCCGACCGCTGGGATCCCGACAAGACCGGCGTGATCACCGGACGGCAGCATCACACGCTGGACATGGAGCTGTTCGGCCCCAACGCCTGGCTGAACACATTCTATCTGGCCGCGCTCAAGGCTGCGAGCGAAATCGCCGCGCATCTGGGCGAAACGGACGCCGCCGAGTACGAGCGGCTCTACCGCATGGGCCGCGCCTACACCGAGAAGGAGCTCTACAACGGCGAATACTTTATCCAGAATATCGACCTGACCGACAAGAGCGTGCTCGCGCCCTTCGGCGGCGGCACGCTCACCGGCGGCGGCGTCGAGCGCACCTACTGGAACGACGAGGCCGGCGAGATCAAATATCAGATTCAGAACGGCTGCGGAATCGATCAGGTGCTGGCGCAGTGGATGAGCGACGTGAGCGGGCTGGGCGAAATTCTGGACAAGGATAAAGTCGCCTCCGCCCTGCAGGCGATCTACCGCCACAACTTCAAGCGCGAGCTGCGCGCCCACGCCAACCCCTGCCGCGTCTACGGCCTCAACGACGAATCCGGCACGGTCATCTGCGACTGGCCGCAGGGCGTGGAAAAGCCGGTCGTGCCCATCCCCTACGCCGAGGAAACCATGCACGGCTTCGAATATCAGGCGGCCTCGCACCTCATCGCGCGCGGCTTTGAGCGGGAAGGCCTCGCCATGGTGAAGGCCGTGCGCGACCGCTACGACGGCCGCCGCCGCAATCCGTGGAACGAGATGGAGTGCGGCTCGAACTACGCCCGCAGCATGGCCAGCTATGCGCTCCTGCCGATCTATTCCGGCTTCGTGTTCGATATGCCGCGCCGGCGCATGGGCTTTAAGCCGCTCAAGGGCGCGGGGCGCTTCTTCTGGTCGCTCGATGGCGCGTGGGGCACAGTCGAAATCGGCGCGTCCGGGATTCGGCTGAACGTCCTCTCCGGCAGTGTGACGCTCGATCGCTTCGTCACCGACAAGGCCAATCGCGTCAAGGCCGCGCAGATCGGCGGCGCGCCCGTCGCGTTCAGCGTCGACGGCGATGACGTCGTTTTCGCCGCCGCGCAGACGCTGCGCGAGGGGCAGTCCCTGACGCTCATCTGACGCATCCATCCCCCGTATATTTTTCGCGGCGCTCGAGCCTTACAAACTCGAGCGCCGCATTTTTTGAAAAAGCCGAAATCCATTCTCCATACGCGCCTCTGTTCAGCGCCGGAAACCGAATATTTCGCAAGGCTGACGCCCCGCCATCTAAAACGATGGGCGCAAAATACAAAAAAAGGGTCGAACCCTCTCGAATTTTCAAACGTATCCAGCGTGTACGGGTGGTGCGGGACGATTTTGAGGTGGAAAATCCATTTCCAGAGCAAAAACTGGAGAGGGAGCACACGGCGGGGAATTTCATCCCCGTTCACCAGCTTGTTAAGACCTTTGGGGCAAGCCGATGTGCTATAATTATATTGTGTATTTAATATATTGAGTATCATCAAAGAAGAAACAGCAGTCATTGACGCCTTGTAATCTGCTGCCGCTATGGACTTGCTCTCCCCAAAGATTTCGTGAAAAATCGATATTTTCAGTCCCGACGCTGCGGCCTGACGGAATTTTTCATGCGCACTCCGGCCATTGCCGGCGGCGTTTCAGCAAGGCGGATTCATCCTCTGCGCGCTGTGCGCGTCTCTCCCCACATTGCGCAAATGCGGCAATATACGGCAGCGCAAATCACGCCCGCAGGCGCGCCGGTTCGTCCGGCCGCATCCGCGGGCGTGCTGTTTTTGTCAGTCCTGACGGCTCTTTTCGATCTTGCGGCGGGTGTCGTCGGCGACGGCCTCGCGCAGCGCCTTCATATAGGGCGTATGCGCGCATTCGTCCACGCCATAGCCAAGCTGCAAATCGTATTCGAGCGGCAGCCATGTGGAAATGTCGGCCTCGTTGTGCTGTATGACCGCTTCGATCTTGTCCAGCGCCTTATAGAGCCGCGCCTCCTCGCTCGCCTGCGCGTCCATCTCGGCAAAGAGCTCGGCCAGCTCGCTTCTGTGCGGCTCGGGCAGTTTGCCGACCACGGCATGGAGCGCCTGCGCTTCGTCCCGCTCGTTGTTCTCCGTCTTGACGAATGCGGGAATATCGCCGGTCACCGCCTCGCCCAGATCGTGGACAAGGCACATTTTAATCACCTTATTCATATCCAACTGAGGATACTGATCGCTCACGAGATACGCCATGAGCGCCAGCCGCCAGCTGTGCTCGGCCACGCTCTCGTGCCGGCCGGACGATGTATAGCTGTGCCGCGTGTTGCACTTGAGCCTTTCGGCCAGCTTCAGAAAATCAAGAAGCGCCCGTGCGTCCATCGCTCATTTTCCTCCGCGCGCGGCGAGGATGTTCTCCGCATCGCTCAGATGCTCGTACATATCGCGGAATATGCGCGTGCGGTTGAGCCAGCGCACGACGCGTATGAAGTGCCGATTGTTGTCGAAGGAATAGTGCGAGTCCTCGGACAGAATCGGGCTGTGCACCAGCTCGGTCTGCGTAAACTCGGGATGCAGCACCCAGCTGACCGCCGCCACGTCCCAGATTTCCTTCGCCCAGCCGTAATGGTTGTCCGAATAGGCGGCGAAGAGCGTACAGAGCGCGTCGCACAGCGCGTTTTTGCCGCCTATGCACGCGTCCAGCTCCCATGTGCTGGCCGTCAGATGCGAGGCCACGCCCATGCAGGGCACCAGCACAAGCGGCACGCCCGAATCGAGTATGATCTGCGAAGCGGGGATGTCCTGCATCATGTTGAACTCGCGGGTGTGCGGCCAGGAAAGCTCATGGCCGGCCAGCCACACCACGACGATCTTCTCGACCAGCTTCGGCTCCATGATGAGCGCCGAGGCCACGTCGGTGATGCAGCCGATGGCCACGACATAGAGCGGATCGCCGTCCGGGCGCGCCATGGCGCGCGATACGAGATCGCGGGCGGCGGGGCTGTCCACCGGCGTGTTTTTATCGGCAAGATAGCTGCGCGAGCCCTTGAACACGAAGTCCCTGCCCGACACGTTCACCGTGCCCAGCAGGCGCACGATTTCGTCATAGCTCTTCTCCATGCCGTCCTCGGGGCCGGTGGAGCGGTCGTTGTGAAACGGCGCGGCGTATATCGCCTGCAGGTTCACGCGCTCGGGTGAAAGCAGGCTGTAGCAGAGCGCGAACTGATCGTCCACCTCGTTGTATGTGTCGGTATCCAGCACCATGTCGACGCGGCCGTGTCGAATTTCCAGCCGCTCCATGCGCGTTTTTTCATCCAGTTCAGGCCATTGCACGGTTGTTCCCTCCCCTGATTCATAAAGGCAGACCGCGCGCCCGGAATCGTCCGGACGACGCTCTTTCAAATATCCTCCGCCGAAGGATCATGTGGTTCACAGGCGATTGAAGACAGCGCCTGTGGGCTGCCCGCTCAGCTGCAGCTGCGCCCCGCTTGTCAAAAAAGGTCTTATTGCGCTGGCGAACGGGGATGCAGGCTCCCCGCCGCGTACCGCCTTCTCCAGCTTTCGCATTGGAAATGGGATTTTTCGCCGCAAAAAGTCGTCCTGCCCCCTCGTACACGCTGTATGCGTTTGAGAATTGAGGGGTTCGACCCTTTCGAGCTCTCCGAAAGTTTTTCGACGGTCTTTTCTCAGCTACAGCTGCGCCATCAGGCCGTCCAGCTCGGTGGGCGTGAGATTGCGCCAGTGGCCGGGCTTGAGATGCCCCAGCTGGATGTTCATCACGCGCTCGCGGGTCAGGTGCGTCACGCGGTAGCCCAGCGCCTCGCACATCCGGCGAATCTGCCGGTTCAGCCCCTGCACGAGTATGATGCGGAAGCGCTGCTTGTCCTCCCTGACAATGCGGCAGGGCAGCGTCACCGTGTCCAGTATCGGCACGCCCTCGGCCATCTGCCTGAGGAAATCGTCGGTGATGACCTTGTTGACCGTCACGACGTATTCCTTTTCATGGCCGCCGGCGGCGCGCAGTATGCGGTTGACGATCTCGCCGTCGTTGGTCATGAGCAGCAGCCCCTCGGAATCCTTGTCCAGCCGGCCTATGGGGAATATGCGCTCCGGATGGCCGACGTAATCGACCACGTTCATCGGCTCGCGCGGGTCGGCGGTGCAGACGATCCCCGCCGGCTTGTTGAGCGCGATATACACCTTTTTCGTCTTGACGACGGCTTCGCGTCCGTCCACGCGCACCTTCATGCCCGGCAGCACCCTGTCGCCCAGCACGCCGGTGCGGCCGTCTATGGTCACCTTGCCCTCGCCGATCAGCCGGTCGGCCTCGCGGCGGGAGCAGAAGCCGCTCTCGGCAATCCATTTATTCAGGCGAACGCCCGCCTCGTTCTGTCTGTCAAGCTGTTCATTCATTCAAAACAACACCTCGCAAAACAGAATAGCACATCCATCGGCCGCTTGCGTTATCGCTTTATTAAATACTTTCAAGCGCGAATATATGCTTTTCAAACGGCTCGAGCGTCAGCGCGATTCCCGCCTCCAGCGCGCCCGCCCGGAAATCGCCCAGCGCCTCGCCGGTCACCATGTCCCGAAGGCGCACGGATACATCCGCGGGATACGCGCCTTTTTCAAGACGCACGGTCACGGTCTTGCCCTCGTCCGCGAGATTGCCGACGAACATCGCCGCGTCGCCCTCATGCGTCCAGAAAAGACAGGCGGTCTTGCCCTCGTCCGCGGAGAGGGCGGTATGGCGGCAGTCGCCATAGCGGAAAACGGGCGCGTTCAGGCGCAGCTTCAGCACGGCGGAGACATAGGCCTCATGCCCCTCATAGGAGGTATAGAGCGCCATCATGCCGCCGCCCAGCAGCGCCGCGAGCGTGAACAGCACCTCGTAGCACGCGCCGCCGAACGCCTCGCGGTTGAACTGGCCGCCCACATAGCCCGACCATTCGGCGGAATCGTGCGAGTCGACCTGCTGCATGGTCACAACGCCCCTGGGCTGAATGGCGGCGTTTTCCGCGCACCAGAGCGCCGCATCCGCCCACGACATGGTGTTTTCGCTGCCGTAGTTATGAACCATGGGCGCCATGCCGCGCGGGTCGACCACCCTGCACAGCGAGGGATATAGCCAGTGATAATCGTAATTGTAGCGGTATTCGTGGCCGTTACCCGCGCCCGGCGCGCGCGCCTCGGTATAGAAGAAAGCGTGGGGATGCTCCTTCAGCACGCGCGCGCGGATATTTTCCATCATGCGATAGCCCGCCAGCAGCATCTCGTAGGGCATACGGCCGGTGGTTTCGTCCCAGTTGGGGAAGAAGTTCCAGTCCTGCGCGTCCAGCCGGAAACCATCGGCGCGCCACTCGTCCAGATAGTAGATCATCGAATCGGCGATATAGCGCTGATAATTCGGATTGGACAGATCGAACGAGCGGGTGTAGGTCTTGGCGAAGGTTCCATGCTCCGTGCGGGCGAACCAGTCCGGATGCGCGTCCAGGAGCGGCGAGCGGATCGCGTTCAGGCGCGGATCGGTGAAATCGCGCGGGCCGTGGAACACCATGTCGAACACAACCTTCAGGCCGCATTCGTGCGCACGCTCGATCAGCCGCCGCAGCCCGTCCGCGTCGCGGTAGGTCGCAGGGACGTTCTGAAAGTCGACCACAGAATAGCTCGGCCACGGGAAGGCAGGCATGACCTCAATGGCGTTAAAGCCCATGTCCCGAATCTCTTCCATCTTATCGGCCAGTTCGTCAAACGTATTGATCAGCGTGCGGTTGCTCTTTTCGCCGACAAAAACCTCCAGCAGATTGATCGCCCGCAACGCCTTTTCGTCGTTGTCCTTGTCCCAGTGCGCCGTCTTAAAGCTCTCGGCCACCTGCCGGACGGCCGCATCGCGCGCACAGTCGTCCAGCAGAAACACAAACCGGCCGATCGTCTCCTCATCGCCCCGCCGCATCATGCGGGGACAGGTGATCCTGCTCACGCGCGTCAGGTGGCCGCGGCGATACAGTCCGTCGGTCGCGCAGGCGAAGAAATCGCTCAGAAACCACGTCGCCTGCACGGCGCGCCGTTCCGCGTCATAGCAGCCCATCACGCCCGAGCTGTTGTAGGGCGCGGCGCTGGTGGCAATGTGCGCTATGATGTTGTCGCTCTGCCAGCGGTCGAGCCGGCGGTGCAAATCGATCGGCTCGTCGACGCAGGGCATCGTGCCCGGCCCAAACAGCTCCATGCGGGGATAGTCCTTCTCCTCAGCGCCCTCGACCGTCCATTCAAGGAAGCGCAGGCGCTGCGGCTCCTCGCCGTTATAGCGCAGGCGGGCGGTCATCTCCATCACAGCGCCATTCGGCGCGAGGGCGTATTCCAGCTCGAAACCCTCGCCCAGCGCCGCGCGGACAGTCAGGCGCTCCGCTTCCGACTGAATATCCAGCAGCTCGGCGCTATCGCCCGCGCGCTCGGTCAGGCGCAGATCGAACATCTGCTGCTGCGTATTGCGCGGCGAAACGCCGTTTTTGATCGCGACAAGGCGCGTTGCGTGGCTCTGACCGCCGCGGCTCAAGCTGAGTGCGCCGTCCTCGCCGAGGGCGATCGTCCATGATGCGCAGGGATAAGCCGTCATGACAAAAATCCTCCCATTTTCAAACGCAGAGCGTGAATTTTTAAGACAATAACCTGCTTTTTACTTCTCCGCCCGCCGCCCGGATTCCTGCCAAAATGAAAAGAGGAGCGGGAGTTTTTCTCCCGCCCTCTGTGAAAGGCCTGTATTATTCGCCCAGAACCAGCTTTTCGCACTCGACGGCGAAGGCGCGCGCCGCGGCCAGATCCTCGTCCGTGGGGTGCTTGCCGCCGGCCAGGAAGCCGCCCTTGCCGTTGCAGACAAAGGTCTTGGGCAGCACTTCAACGCCATGCTCCTTCAGCGCGGCGGCCATCTGCTGTATGGCGGCGTCGCTCTTCTTGGGGTTGCAGCAGAACAGGGCGGCGTGCGCCACGCGGCTCTTGTTCAGCGAGCTGATGAAGGACAGCGTGACCTTGTCGGCCTTGGTGCCCTCGCAGCCCAGGAACATCAGCGCGATGTTCTCCGGCATATAGGCGGGCAGCAGCGGCTCTTTGACGACTTTCATTTCACGGGCGATGGCTTCGGCCACCATTTCGGCAGAGCCCTTGGGGCTGACATAGTGGACGCGACCTTTGATTTTCATGGGGTAATGCCTTCTTTCATCTGATGATCGGTGAACCCATCATATCACAAAATTGTTGAGTTTCAAGCATCTCGCCGTGAAATTTATCACATTGTTGCATAATTGTCACATTTCATTGCAATGCGGCGACGATTCGTAAAGGACGTTCCGCCCGCATCCGCGCCTCGGGCGGAACGTCCGCGCCTACGCCTCCTCCGCCGGCTTCAAGAGCGGCGCGAGAACGCCGTTCCATGCCGCGGCCAGTCCCGCCGCGCCGGTGGACAGCGCCAGCCCGATCCAGAATGTCTTGCCCGGATTGCCCTCAAAGAAGTTCACGCCCGTCAGGTGCGCCAGAAGATAAGCGCCCGCCGTCTCGAGGAACGTCTTGAACGCGCGAATCAGCGTGTCTTTCACCCTTTCGCTCATTGTTCGCCGCCTCCCTTCTTTCCATAGCTATGCGCGCCCGTGCGCCCGCCATGCCCGAATGCGGCTTGACACCCCCCATGACCGGCTGTTATAATGTGGGCAGATAAGGCAGAAGGAGGCGTTTATACATGATCGTTTTACCCGTCACCATGCACGAATGGCTCTATCCGGATCTGCTGCCTGAAAACGCGCTGCAGGCTGTGCGGCTGAAAACCGCGCGGGGCGGCAACTGCGGCTTTCAGGTGCGCCTGAGCGCGCTGCCCAAGGGAACGCTGCGCGCGAGCGTTTCTCTGTCCGCGCCGATCACGGCAGAAATGTTCACGGAGCTGCCCGTGCGCGTCCAGAAGAACACCGGCGTTCACGGCTTTACGGCGGACTGGGACACGGCGAAGGACTACGCCACGCGCAAGGCGCCCTTTTCGGTTTACGACGCGCTGCTGCCGATAAGCGACGAGGGCGCGTCTGTCGACGGCGACGCGGCGCTCTACATCGCCCTGCGCGCGGACGCGGACATTGAGCCCGGCGCCTATGCGGCGCGCCTGACGCTGACGCTGGGCGGCGAAACGGCGGATATCCCCTTCTCCGTTGACGTTGCCGCCGCGCGTCTTCCCGCGGAAACGCTGTCCATAACCAACTGGTTCAGCCTGCAGAACATGGCCGACGCGCACGGACTTGAAGCGTGGAGCGAGGCGCACTGGGCCATGATCGAGCGCTACGGCCGCCTGATGCGCCGCATGCACCAGAATGTGTTCTGGCTGACCGCCGACACGGTCGTCGCGACGCGCACCGAAAATGGCTATGAATTCGATTTCTCCCGCCGCGAGCGGCTCATACGGCTCTATCTGGCCATGGGCTTTACGACCATCGAGGGCGCGCCGCTCTATCACCGCACGAACTGGGACAGCTGCGAATTCCTCATCGCCGCGCCGGAGGGCGACGTACCGGCGCTCAGCCCCGAGGGCTATGACTACGCCATTGCCTATCTGCGCGCGTGGAACGCGTTCCTGCGCAAAAACGGCTGGTATGGCTGCACCATACAGCACGTCGGCGACGAGCCGCACGCGCGCTGCGGCGGCGAATACCGCATCCTCTCCGGCGTCGTGCGCAAAATGCTGCCGGGCATGAAGCTGATCGACGCGATCGAAACGCACGAGCTGCGCGGCGCTGTGGATATCTGGGTGCCGAAAAACGACTATTACGCAACCCATCAGGCCGAAATGGAGACGCTGCGCCGGCAGGGCGACGAAATCTGGTACTACACCTGCTGCATCCCCGGCGGGCATTACTGCAACCGGCTGCTCGATTTCCCGCTGCTCAGAACGCGCATGCTCTTCTGGGGCAATTACCGCTATGATCTGACCGGCTATCTGCACTGGGGGCTCAACCACTGGCGCGGCGATCCGTTTACGGACACCTGCCCGACGAACGGCCCGACCAATCTCCTGCCCGCAGGCGATACGAACATCGTCTATCCGCTGGGCGAAAGCGCGCTGCCCTCCATGCGCGCGGAAGTCTCCCGCTGCGGCGCTGAGGACTACGAGCTGCTGCGCGCGCTGGCCGGAAAGGACAAATCCGCCGCGGACGCGATTTGCAGCGCCATGCTGCGCGCCTTCGACGACTGCGACAACGCGCCCGACGCCTTCGATGCGGCGCACGACCGCCTGCTCGACGCGCTTTAACCGGCGCACCGCGGCATAATCGCTGAATAAACCGACACGCAAAAACCGGCTCCGCGTTTTTATGCGGGAGCCGGTTTTCTTCTATCGTTGTCCGTTATCGTCAGACGAGCGCTTCGGACTCGTTCTCGACCAGCGGCGCGTCCTCGACGGAGCGGATGGCCCAGCGGGCCACGACCATCTGGAACTTCTGAGCGCCGACATAAAGCGTGATGGTGTCGTCCTTGATGGACGCGATTGTGCCGTATATGCCGCCGATGGTGCAGATGCGGTCGCCGGGCTTGAGCGCGGCCAGCATATCCTTGACGGCCTTGTCCTTCTTGCGCTGCGGACGGATCAGCAGGAAATAGAACACGGCGATCATGGCCACCATCATGACGATGGTCGGAATCATATCGGTCCAGGACGCAGTCGGGGTGGCGGTCGTTCCGCCGGCGGTCGTAGCCGCATCGAGCAGGCTGTAAATCATGTGTCATTCTCCTCCGCTAATATGCTTGTATTATTATACCCCAGATGAGCCGCCCGCGCAATCGATTCTTTTCAGAGCGGCATGACTTTTGTGTAAATTTTGCTGTCTACCAGTTGCCGCGCACATGGTGGCGGTAGAACTCCTCCACGAAGTCGCCGTAGCAGTCCTGCTCTATGGCGGCGCGCACCTCCTCCATCAGATGGAGCAGAAAGCGCAGGTTGTGCCAGCTGATCAGCCGCAGCGCGAGGATCTCGTCGGCCTTGAACAGATGGCGTATGTAGGCGCGGGAGAAGTTTTTGCAGGCGTAGCAGTCGCAGCCCTCCTCCATCGGGCCGAAATCGTGCGCGTACTGCGCGTTCTTGATCACCAGACGGCCGCGGCGGGTGAATGCGGTGCCGTTGCGCGCCACGCGGGTGGCCAGCACGCAGTCGAACATATCCACGCCCCGCAGCACGCCCTCGATCAGACAGTCCGGGCTGCCCACGCCCATCAGATAGCGCGGCTTGTTCTGCGGCATGACCGGATTGATCGCCTCGAGCAGCTCGTACATGATCTCCTTGGGCTCGCCGACCGACAGGCCGCCTATGCCGAAGCCGGGCAGATCGAGCTTGGCCATCTCTTTGGCGCACTCGACGCGCAGATCCTTGTAGAACGCGCCCTGCACGATGCCGAACAGTGCCTGATCGCTGCGCGTCTTGGCGGCCATGCAGCGGTTGAGCCAGCGCAGCGTGCGATACATCGCGCCCTTGGCACGGTCGTAGTCGCACGGCCAGGGCGAGCATTCGTCAAACTGCATCATGATGTCCGAGCCCAGCTTTTCCTGAACGCCTATGGACACCTCGGGCGAGAAGAAATGCCGGCTGCCGTCCAGATGGGACTGGAACTCCACGCCGTTTTCATTGAGCTTTCTCAGCTCGGCCAGCGAAAACACCTGAAAGCCGCCGCTGTCGGTCAGTATCGGGCGATCCCAGTTCATGAAGCGGTGCAGCCCGCCCGCCTCGGCCACCAGATCCTCGCCGGGGCGCAGGTGCAGATGATAGGTGTTGGAGAGTATGATCTGCGCGCCGACCTGCTTTAATTCGTCGGGCGACATGGTTTTGACCGTGGCCTGCGTGCCGACCGGCATGAATATGGGCGTTTCGATCACGCCGTGGGGGGTGTGCAGCCGCCCGCGCCGCGCGCCGGTCTGGGCGCAGACGTGCAGCAGCTCGAACTCAAAGGGCTTTGACAATCTCATCACTCCTGATATCATTGGCGGACAAACCCGCATACAGACTCTATTGTATTATAGCACAATTGTCGACGAACCGACTTCGTCGTTCCGCCGACCCGGCCAAGCTTTCGGCTTGCCTAATTGTATTATGGCACAATTGTCGACGAACCGACTTCGTCGTTCCGCCGACCCGGCCAAGCCTTCGGCTTGCCTGATTGTATTATAGCATGATTCCCGCGCATTGCAAGCCGCGCTGCGTTATTTTCATCAGGTAATGAGCGCCGCAAAAAAATTTCCATTTTTTTATAATTCCCTTCAACGCGTCTCGGGAGGCGCGCGTCTAATTAGGTGCTTAAGCAAAATGTTGTACAACGAATGCAGGTGATTGTGTGACGGACGTCGATTACATGGCCCGCGTCCAGGCGATGGAGCGCAAGCTCTACCGCGTGGCGCACGCGCTGCTCTGGAACGACGCAGACTGTGCGGACGCCATTCAGGAGGCCGTCGTCAAGGGCTGGCTCAAGCGGGAATCGCTGCGCAACCCCGACTGGCTCGAGACATGGCTCACGCGCATACTGATCAATGAATGCCACAACATACAGCGCAAGAGCCGCATAAAGCTCCTGCCGCTGGACGAGCAGATCGGCCTGACCGATTCGAGCGACTTTGTGGAGGACGTTCAGCTGCGCGACGCATTGCGCCGCCTTCCCGAAAAATACCGGCTGGTGCTGATACTGCACCACCTCGAGGGCTTTTCGCTCGACGAAATGTCCGATATGCTGGACGTTCCCGCGACGAGGCTCAAATCAAGGCTGCATCAGGCGCGCAGCCGGCTGCGCGTTCAGCTCACGCAAGGAGATGATACCCATGAAAACGCCTGACCTCGATAAAGCGTTCCCAAAGACGCCTTCATATGTCCACCGCTGCGTGCTGGCCGCCTTCGAGGAGGGCGAACGCCGCGCCGATCAGAAAAGGCGCCGCCTGACCGCGCTCTGCTGCGCCGCCGCCATGCTGCTTGTGTTTATTGCGGGCGGATTCGCCGTCGGCAGAAAGCTGCTTTCCTCGCCGGACAGCCTCCTGCCGCCGCTCTCCGCCGCCTCGACCGCGCCGGTCTCCACGCCCTCCGCCTCACCCGATCCCGACGAAAACGGCATGGCGTGGTACGATCCAGACGCCGCCTACGCCGTCTCGGCCGCGCGGCTGTATGTGGACGGGCTGGATGACTGCTTCGGCCAGACCGACAGCGCCGCCAACCCCGATCTGGGCGCGATCCTCCAGAGCACACTGACCGCCCAGACCGAGCTGACCGCCTACATGAGCGAGAGCTTCGTCCCGCCGCTGCTGCTCGAAATCGACTACACCGAAAAGGATGGCCGTTCGGAAAAGGGCACTGTCTGCGCGCGGCTGAACTGGAACAGCGGGCTCAATCTGTTTTATACGGGCGGCCACAGCTGGGCGCTTGAAAACGGCTGCGACGCGCTGTTCGCCGCCATGAACGTCGATACCGACGCGCTCAGGGAGGCGCAGGCGCGCGTTCAGGCGGCCGGCTCCACGCCTGTCCCCGCCGTGACGTCTGTTCCCACCGCGACGTCGGCGCTGCCCACCGCCGCGCCGACAGCCGCCGTAACCACTGAAGCCGCCTTCACCGCCACGCCCAGCCCCACAGTCACGCCCGAGCCCACCGCCGCACCCGACGATTCGGAGACGGCCGCTGAAGCGCTGCCGGAGGGCGCGCCCTTCGCGCCGGACGACATTCACGATCTCATCGAGGCGCAGCTCTACATCGGCTCTTACGTCTATTTTGCCACCGACGAAACGAACGCGCTCCGCGAGATGGAAAAGCTGCTCTCCGGCGCAGAGGCCATCAAGGGCGGCGCGGCCTGCCCTTACGGCCCCCGGCTCTATCTCACGCGCGCCGACGGCGTGACCGGCTATATTGAGCCGGCCTACGACAGCTGCGGCAACTTCCGCTCGGGCGACGCCGAATACGCCTACAGTGCGGACGGCGGCTATGCGCTCTGGGACGTCATGGGCATCATCCCCGACGAGGTGCTCGAGCTGATGCTGAACGTCGGCAGCGATGCGGTCTTCGTCGTGCCCGGCTCTTCCTATTATCATGTCAGCACGGGCTGCGACGCGCTCAACTACGAGATGAACGCCTACGCCATGCTCAGCGGCTCCGAGACCGGCGAGCACGTCGACGGCTCGATCATCCGCCCGATGTCGCAGACCGGCGGCCTGACCCCGTGCGCCTACTGCGCCCAGACCGTATACGCCACTGAGGGCGGGCTGTTCTATCACGCCGATCCCGAATGCAGCGGCATGACCGGCGCGCGGGAATACACGCTCACCGCGGCGCGGGCGGCCGACAAATCGCCCTGCCCCATCTGCATGGGCGGCGACGCGGACATCCTCAGCGCGCGCGCGCTGGTGCTCCTCGTGCCCGCCAGGCTGGGCGGCGGAGAGCGCTATCACGGCAACGCCGCCTGCCCGTATTTCCTTCTGGAAAAGAGCAGCGCGTCCCATGAAAACGACGGCACCGACTTCAGCCTGAGCGACTGGTGCGTCTCCGAAGCGGACGCGGAGGAGATGGGCGCAGCGCCCTGCGAATACTGCACGGAGGCCAATGTGTTCGCCACGCCGAATGGGCAGTGGTACCACACCGATCCCGAATGCAGCGGCATGATGAACGCCAGCGCCTACACCGTCATGCAGGCCGAGAGCGAGGGCAAGACCGCCTGCCCCGTCTGCATCGCCAAAAAGGACGATACATATCAGAGCAAGGTTCGCGGCAAGACGGTCTCCCCCACGCCTTCGCCCGCGCCGGAAAACGGCTCGGCTCCGTACGGCAACACGGAAAGCGCCGTCGATGACGCCGCGGCCGGCGTCGATGTGTCGGCCTCGTACGACGGCACGAAGAACGCCGCCTCCGCGTCGGAGTGACGGCGCAAAGGGGCGTCGAGCGCGCACGCCTGAAATATAACGTCAATTTCACATTGAAACCGGCGCGGAATTGGGGTTTGAGCGAAAATATAATTTGACAAAACGGCGAAAACAATCTATAATACTAGAGTTGACGTAGAGGTGAGTGTTTTGCAGATTGATGTTTCGCGCGCGCTCAAGGATCCCGGCCAGTCGTACCCGTTCGAGGCGACCGCCGAGCTTGAGCCGATGACCGTGCTGGAGGATCCGGTGCGCTTTACCGCCGTCCGGCTGAATGGCCAGATGGTGGGTGCGGGCGAAGCGGTGCGCGTGTACGCCGCCGTCGAAGCGGATGTGCAGTCGCGCTGCGCTTTGTGCCTTGAGCCGGTGACAAAGCATCTCAGGGCGGACATCGACGCGCTGTTTGCGCGGGAGCCCGATCCGGAAGACCCCGATCAGTATCCTCTGGACGGATACAAAATCGACGTGACCGATCTGGCGCGCGAGGCGCTGCTGCTGGAGCTGCCGTTGCGGCTCGTGTGCAGCGAAAACTGCAAGGGCATCTGTCCGTCATGCGGAGTCAATCGCAATATAGCACCCTGTACATGCCAGGAGGGCGGCGAACGCCAGAATCCCTTTTCGGCATTGAGTGAATTGCTGACAGAGGACGAGGAGGTGTAACCATGGCCGTACCGAAGGGAAAAACTTCTAAAGCGCGCAGAGATTCCCGCCGCGCTATGAACTGGAAACTGTCTCTGCCGGGTATCGTGAAGTGCCCGCGTTGCCAGAAAATGAAGCTGGCCCACCGCGTGTGCAAGCACTGCGGATACTATGATGGCCAGCAGGTGGTTAAGGTGGAAGCCGAAACCAAGTAATGCTGCATAGCCTGTAAGGGCGCGTCCGGCTGTTGTTCGGATGCGCCCTTTTCGTATATCGGCACGCCTTCATCGCAAGCGGCGGCTGCGCGCCTGCCGCCCCGTTCGCGCGCGGCGCGATCTGGAAGTGCCAAGGAAACAGTGCGGTTCGTCCGTGTCGCCCCGTTCGCGCGCGGCGCGATCACGACGCGTTTGGGCTTTCCACAGAAAAGCTGAGAGAAACGCGGCAATGCGCGCGGCATTGCAAAAAGAACCGCATCGCCCGCGCCCGATTTTCCGTCCTTGCCCGTGTTCTCATGGCAGAGCCGCGCCGGCGCTTCCGAGCTTGCGCTTCCCGGATTTCCGTGAACCGCTTTTCGGCGCTTCGCAAAAAAGTCAGGGGGAGAAAACGCGGCAATGCGCGCGGCATTGCAAAAAGAACCGCATCGCCCGCGCCTGATTTTCCGTCCTTGACCGTGTTCTCACGGCAGAGCCGCGCCGGCGCTTCCGGATTTGCGCTTTCCCCGGATTTCCTTGAACCGCTTTTCGGCGTTTCGCAGAAAAAACGGGCGATCGAGGGACAGCGCCCGCCGCGGCTTGCGCGCAAAACGGCCGGCGGCGCGGTGAATTGCGCCGCTTCGAGCGATCTGTGGATTGTCCCTCAGCTTTCCGCGATAAGCGCAATTTTTCCTGATAATGCGGCGCGCGCCGTAACGTCTGCGTGCTTGAAACGGCGCGCCCGGATATTTTATAATGCTATCGTCCCACATATTGCGGCCTTCGTGCCGGAAAGGCGGTCATCGACGTGGCGGAACCCATACTTGAGCTTCGGCAAATCGAAAAGTCATTTGGCGATACACGCGTGCTGGACGATCTTTCGCTCAGCGTTGAGCGCGGCGAATTCCTGACCATACTGGGTCCCTCCGGCTGCGGAAAGACCACGACGCTGCGCGTCATCGCGGGGCTGACTCAGCCCGACGCGGGCGCAGTGCTGCTCTCCGGGCGCGACGTGACCGGCCTGCCGCCGGAAAAGCGCAGCGTGAACACCGTGTTCCAGAATTACGCGCTCTTCCCGCACATGAACGTCGAAAAGAACATCGCCTACGGGCTGAATCTGCGCAGTGTTCCCCGCGCCGAGCAGAAGGAGATCGTAAAGCGCATGCTCTCTCTGGTCGCGCTCGAGGGCTATGAAAAGCGCATGCCCTCTCAGCTCTCCGGCGGCCAGCGCCAGCGCGTCGCCATCGCCCGCGCCGTGGCGCTAAAGCCCGACATACTGCTCCTGGACGAGCCGCTGGGCGCGCTCGATCTCAAGCTGCGCCGCACGATGCAGTCCGAGCTCAAGCGCATACAGGCCGAGGTGGGCATCAGCTTCGTCTACATCACCCACGATCAGGAAGAGGCGCTCAATATGTCCGACCGCATCGCGCTGATGAACGGCGGCCGCTTTGAGCAGATCGGCGCGCCCGAGGAGGTCTACGAGCGCCCGAGGACGCGCTTTGCCGCCCGCTTCATGGGCGAGAGCGCGCTGTTTGAGGGCACTGTGCTCGAGGTCTCGGGCGGGCTGTGCCGCGTTAAAACCCCCGAGGGCGAGGTGCTCGCCGCGCTCATGCCGGGCGTGGAGCCGGGCTTCCCCGCCGCCGTCAGCGTGCATTCGGAGCGCATATCGCTCTCGACCGCGCCGCGTCTGGGCTATACGCTGCGCGGCCGCGTGACCGAGCGGCGCTACACCGGCTCGACCGTGCGCGCCGAGGTGACGCTCAGCTGCGGCATGACAATGACCGTGCAGGCCATGGGCGCGCTCAGCGCTCTTCCGGAGCCGGGCACGACCGTCTATCCCTGGTGGCTGCCCGAAAGCGCCACGTCCATTCCGGGGAGGGCTGAAAAATGACGCGCAGACAAAGAGGATTTTCGGCGCTGCCGCTGTGCCTGTGGACGTGCGCCTTTGTGTTTCTGCCGCTTCTGTATGTGCTCTTCATCAGCTTTCTGGAAAAGGGCGAGTATTTCGGCGTGAGCAGTGTGTTCACGCTGGACAACTATGCGCGCCTGTTCTCGCCGCTGTACGCGGGCATACTCCTGAATTCGCTCAAAATTGCGCTCGAATCGACGCTTCTGTCGCTGCTGATCGGCTATCCCTTCGCCTGGTTCATGGCAAACAGGCCGCCCAGAGTGCGCTCGCTGATCATGGTGCTGATCGTGGTCCCCTTCTGGACGAGCGCGCTCATGCGCACATACGGCTGGATGATCCTCCTGCGCAACAAGGGGCTGATCAACATGGCGCTCATGGCGCTGGGGGTTATCGAAAAGCCCATCCGTATGCTCAACACGTCCGGCGCGGTGCTGCTGGGCACGGCCTATTCCATGCTGCCGTTCATGATACTGCCCATCTATTCCTCGATGGAGAAGCTCGACCCCGCCCTGCGCGAGGCCGCGCGCGATCTGGGCGCCGGGCCGGTCAGATCCTTTGTGACCGTTGTGCTGCCCGACACGCTGCCGGGCGTGATGTCCGGCCTGGCGATGACGTTCGTGCCCTCTACGGGCATGTTCTTCATATCCGACCTGCTGGGCGGCGGCACCAATATGCTGCTGGGCAATCTCATCAACAATCAGCTGACCGTCTCTCGGGACTGGCCGTTCGGCGCGGCGCTGTCCATACTCATGGTGATCATGACGTTCTGCGTGATGAGTCTGTGCCGCCGCGTGGGCGGAACGGATGGCACGGAGGTGTTCTGAGCGATGAACAGGACAGCAAAGCGCAAAGGGCGCGCGGCGCGTATCGCCGGCGACGTATGGCTGATCGTCGTGCTGGCGTTCCTCTATCTGCCCATCGCCATGGTGGTGATCTTTTCGTTCAACCGCTCGAAAAACGGCGTGCTGTGGACCGGCTTTACCACCGACTGGTACCGCGCGCTGTTCGAAAACCGCGCCATCGCCGACGCGCTGGCCAGCAGCCTCACCGTCGCGCTGATCAGCTGCGCGCTCTCCGCCGTACTGGGCACGCTGGGGGCGGTCGGTCTGGCAAGGGCGCGCTTTAGGGGCAGGGGCGCGCTTCAAAACATCGCCGTGCTGCCCATCATGCTGCCCGAGGTGGCGGTCGGTCTGGCGTTTATGACGTTCTTCTCGCTGCTGCGCATACCCTTCGGCCGGCTGACGCTGATCCTCGCGCACACGACATTCTGCGTGCCCTATGTGCTTTTGAACGTTCAGGCGCGGCTTCAGGGGCTGGATCCATCGCTTGAGGAGGCCGCGCGCGATCTGGGCGCGTCGCCGCGAAAAGCGTTTTTCACGATCACGCTGCCGCTGATACTGCCCGCCGTGCTCTCGGGCGTGCTGCTGGCCTTCGCCATGTCGCTGGACGACATGGTCATCAGCTTTTTCGTCACCGGCCCGGAAACCACGACGCTGCCCGTGTACATATTCGGCAAGCTCAAGACCAACGTGCCGCCCTCGATCAATGCGCTGTGCAGCCTGATGCTGGGCGCAACGCTCGTCATCGTGGCGCTGTCGCGGCTGCTTCGGCGCAGCGCCGAGAAAGACCGTTGACGGCCGGGGCGCGCTGTGCTATACTCAATGTGTTTCATACTGCTTTGGGAGGTTTTTTCGCATGAAAAGAATCACAGCCGTCATTCTGGCGCTCCTGCTGCTCATGGGCGGCGGCGCGCTGGCCGATATGCAGTCCGCCGGCGAGGAGGCGCGCACGCAGGCCGACAAGCTGGACAAAAACGAACGCGTCGTGAACGTGTTCACCTGGACATACTATATCCCCGACGAGGTGGTCGCCGCGTTTGAGGACGCGTCCGGCATACGCGTCAACTACACGCCCTTCTCCGACAACGAGAGCATGCTCTCGCGCGTGCAGTCCACGCCCGGCCAGTTCGATCTGATCGCGTGCAGCGACTACATCATCGACATCATGCGCAGGAGCGATCTGCTCGCCCCGCTGGATCGGGACGCGCTCACCAACTGGGGCAACATCGATCCCGGCTGCCAGAGCCAGTACTACGATCCCGACAACAAGTACACCGTGCCCTACACCGTCACCGTGCCGCTGATCGTCTACGACAAGGACGCCGTCGAAGCGCCCATCACCGGCTATGCCGATCTGTGGCGCGATGAGTTCAAGAACAATCTGGTGCTGATCGACGATATGCGCAACGTCATCGGCATGGCCGAAAAGAAGCTGGGTATGAGCCTCAACGAGACCGATCCCGTCAAGCTCGAGCAGGTGAGCGCCGAGCTGACCGCGCTCAAGGACAACGTCGTCGTGTTCAACGCCGACACGCCGCACAACGCGCTCATCGGCGGCGACGCCGTTGCGGGGCTCATGTTCGGCTCGCAGATCGTGGCCGCGCAGGAGGAGATCTCCACGCTGGAGGTGGTCTATCCCGAGGAAGGGCTGGCGTTCGGCATAGACTGCCTGGTCGTGCCCAGGGACGCGCCGCACATGGACGCGACGCAGATATTCATCAACTATCTGCTGGACGGCGAGGTGAGCGCCTGGGCGTCTGAGCTGATCAACTACGGCAGCTGCAACACCGCCGCCGCCGCGTACATGAGCGAGGAATTCAAGGCCGACAAGTCGGTCAACGTGCCCTCCGAGCTGCTCGCTTCGGCCGAGATGATCCGCCCGCTGGACGGCGACGCCGAGCGGCTCTACGACGAGATCTGGACAAAATTCAAGAACTGAGGAGGAACCGTCCCCATGGAAATGAAAGGATATGACCGCGCCGAGGCCGTCGCCTTCATGCTGGGCAGGCTGAATACATCCGAGTTCAAGCCGCTCGCCGCGCAGGCTGAGGCGCTCGTCAATCTGGCGATCGACGCAGACTTTGCCTATATGCTCTCCGCCGGTGTGCTGGAGAAGGACGGCACGATGGGCAACGCCTATTATGACGACGACGACGCGTTCGAGTTCATGCTGGACGAAATCGGCAAAAAGCGCAGATCGAACGACCGCGAGCTGGACATGATCGCCTCGTTCATCGATCAGTATATGGATCTTCAGCAGGCCTATCTCGAGGATAAGGGGCTCATGAGCTGGGATTGATCGGCTTTTGGGCAAAACAGCGGACTTTGGTCAAATAAATGATCATGTTTTTTAAAAAAATGTGATCAGGCTCTTGACTAAAGCCCGCTCTTTGTTTATAATTTGAAAAGTACGGTTTATTATCCGTAAATATATCGAAAAGGAGCGGCTGGAAATGATATTGCCCGGAAAGCTGACTATAGGCTTTCTCCAGGAAGATAATCCTCAAAAATTCTTTTTTCGCGTCAGCCCGCTGATCATTAAGGAAGAAACCGGTTATCAGGTTGTGGAGGACGCCCGTCAGGAGTTCCTTGAGGATGGCTTCATTCGGATTGTGCCCGACAAAAACGAGATGTCCCACTTCAAAACGCGCATGAGGAGTCTCGGGCGCTATTGCCTGCTCGACCTGCGCCGCCACACCGGCGAAAACGACAAGATCCGGCCTAACAAGAACCACGCCGGCGAAAACGGCGACCGCAATGCCTTCATCGTCTATTCCGACGTCGTGGCGCGCATCAACCCCCGCTTCATGGCCGAGGCCGTCGCGCCCGATCAGGACGGGCTCTTCCCCGTGCCCGGCACGCCGCTGGTCGCCGTCATGCAGGACGGACAGATGCACGGCATATACGCCTGGGCGAACCGCAGCGACGCGGCCTGCATCGTGGGCAATTCGCTGACCGACAAGGATCTGAGCGACGCGGCGGCTCAGCTGATCAGCGTGAATGTCGACGGCGCGCCAGTTCAGCTGCTGCTCAATCTGGGCGCGTGGGGCGTCGCGCCCGCCGAGGGCGAGGAGTGCATCGAGGAATGCGCCGCGCCCGAAAAGGCCGCGGAAGCGCCCCGCAGCGAAGCGACGGAGGCCGCCGCGCCCCGCGCGACAGAAAGCGAAAAGCCGGCCGAAAAGGCGGTCGAAAGGCCGGCCGAAAAGCCCATGGAGCGCAGCGTGCCCCGCGTCGCCGAGAGCGAAAGAGCGCCTGAAAGCGCCAAGCCCTGGCTCCAGCACACGACGTATGTCTTCCCGCGCGTTGTCGCCTCGTCCCGGCTGTCGCCGCGCGCTCAGTCGCTCCAGCAGCAGAGCGGCTTTAATCCGCACCGCAGCGCCAGCATAAAGGACGTCATCGACGATATGTGGCGGCAGTCCCGGCTCGATCAGCTGGGGCATCCCGTGCCGCCGGACGCGCCCGCCGAGCCGGTCGTCAGCCCGATCGACAAGGCCATGCAGGCCGTCAGGGAGGCCTGGGCGCTGCCCGAGGCGCGCGCCAGTCTGGTCTCATCGCTGCTCCGGCTGGACGATCTGGACAATGCGCTGGGCGTCGGCCCCGCGGCGCGGCAGGCCCGCGACGACCGCGCGCGCGAGCAGGCGCTCAATCGTCTGGAAGCCGACCGCCTGAAGGTGCTGTGCGAAATCGACGAGCTGAAAAAAATGCGCGCCGACAAGCGCGCCGAGCTGGTCAATGAGCTCAAGCGCAGCCACGCCGCCGAAATGGCGCAGCTGGATCGTAAAAACGCCGCCCTGCGCGAGGCCGGCCAGCGCTATGCCGCCGAGGCCGCAAGCGCTCAGAAGGCCGCCGAGACCGCCGAGAAGGCCTTCAAGGACGTGCTCAGCGGCGATCTCAACGATCAGCTGGCGCGCCTGCTGGCCGAGGGACGCGCGCGCGATCTCATGGTCGCCCTCGCCCATGCCGCCGACGCGCCCGCCGCGCTCCCCGAGACCGAGAATCCCTCTGCGGGCGAGCTGATAACCGATATCCGCGTCCGCTTTGACGAGGCGGGCTATCCGCTCACCAACGACGAGGCGGTCAATCTGCTGGCCTGCCTGACGCTGGGGCGCATTGTGATATTCTCCGGCGCAAACGGCAGCGGCAAGAGCGCGCGCGCCCGTACGCTGGCCGCCGCGCTGGGCATTGCCGCGCCCGAATGCGGCCGCTTTGTGGAAATGCAGCCCGACGAGGACGCGCGTCCCATCGGCAGTCTGATCGGCGAAATCGCCCCCAGCGGCGTGCCGGTCGTGCGCCGTCCCGAGCTCAAGCGCGTGCTGGAGGCCGGCTGCGATACCGTGCCCGCGCTGCTCATGATCGACGACGCGAACCGCGTGCCGATCGAGCGCACGCTGGGCGCGCTGCTCTCTCAGCTCGACGAGAACGCTCCTGGACGGCTCCAGACCGGCCTGGGCGCGATCACGATCAATCCGGCGCTGAGGCTGCTCCTCACGCTTCAGGACGCCTCTGAGGGCGCGTGCGTGGACGCGCGCCTGCTCGACCGCGCCTTCATGATCCGCCTTGCGCCCGAGCGCGCCGATACGCCCTGGCCGCCGCGCCGCCGCGTGCGCCCGCAGCCCGAAAAGGCCGTCTCGATGGCCACGCTGAAGTCGATCTTCAAGACCGACGGCGATGTGCCCGGCGAAACCACCGAGCGCATGAAGGCGCTGCGCGAAAAGCTGGCGGGCGTGGGCGTGTATCTCTCCCGCCGCGCGCTGGACGATATGTATGCCTACTGCGCCGCCGTCACGCCGCTGATGACCGCCTCGCCGCTCGATGTGCTCGATTACGCCTTCGCTCAGCGCGCCATGCCGGCCATACTGGCCAGCGCCAGTCTGGACGCGCTGCACGCTCTGCCCTCGATACTGCCCGATATGCCGCGCTCGCTGAGCCTGCTGCTCGCGCCGCTGCCTCTGCCGGCGATCTGATCTGCATAAAAAATCACAAAGGGCTGCCGCAAAAATGCACATCTGCGGCAGCCCTTTTCCTCTGCAATCCCAATCCCAGTGCTGCAAATCAAACGCACTGCGGACAGCCCGCCCGCAGGAAATGCCGCTTTCCCCGCAATAAGAGATGGAAAAAGCTGAAATGTCAGAAAATCCGGAATTCAGGCGACATAATTCAAAAAGCTCATCACGGAATTCTGTCCGCCTTTGATCAGTTCGAAGGATTCTCTCTACGCTCCATGGACTATTTTCAGGCATGCCACAGCAACACTCGCGACAGCTTGAGTAACGCAAAAACCGCCTTCTTCCTGCCTTTTCCTATTCGCATATCATCTGGCAGAAAAGCATCCGTAAACAGTGTAAATGCACTGGTGAAGTCCAACTTGCCGACCGATGATTTCCCGTCCTCCATGTTCTCGGAAATGAAAGAATAGCAAGATTATACATTGTCCATGCACTTTTATCAGAGCCATTTTTCCAGTATTTCAGAAAAACGCTCCTGCCATTCCAACCGTTCGGTTTCCATGCAGTCTCTCTGAATCGAGCAATTCAGACGCGCCTTGTCATTCCCACCATCCACTTTCCGCAAAATCTCCCTGAATCGAGCAATTCAGACGCCCCCATCATTTCCACTGCTCAGTTTCCACGCAGTCTCTCCGAATTAAGCAATTCAAACGCACATTGCCATTCCCACCATCCACTTCCTACGCAGTCTCTCCGAATTAAGCAATTCAGACGCGCCCCCGCCATTTCCGCTGTTCAGTTTCCACGCAGTCTCCCTGAATCGAGCAATTCGGACGCGCTCCATCATTTCCACTGTTCGGTTTCCACGCAGTCTCTCCGAATTAAGCAATTCAAACGCACCTTGCCTTCCCCACCATCCACTTCCTACGCAGTCTCCCTGAATCGAGCAATTCAGACGCGCCCTGTCATTTCCACTGCTCGGTTTCCACGCAGTCTCTCCGAATTAAGCAATTCAAACGCACCTTGCCTTCCCCACCATCCACTTCCCTCGCAGGCGGCTTATCCTGCCTCTAAGTATCCTCCCACCCACGAGCAAAACCGCGCATCCACACCGGGACGCGCGGTATGCCGTGATTCGCGGAGGGAGCCATGTCCCACCGCGTCGGTTAC
>CAKUAV010000009.1 GCA_934636425.1 uncultured Clostridia bacterium | reverse complement strand
TTGCGTAGACGCAATACTTATACTTTACAGGAATGTGGTTGACGGCCTTGGGATCGTCGTATGCGTTGGGATGGAACATGAAGCTCATGATATACGTCCTTTCTGTCGGGAAGAGCGCGCCCCGAGCTTTTTCAGGGCGCGCTCTTAAGTGCAATGTGTTTACTGCGCGAAATCGCCGATGGTCAGCAGCAGCGGATAGTCCTTGATCGGGATGTTCTTGAGGCGAATCGTAGTCTCGCCGACCTTTTCCACAATGCTTTCGGGCAGCGCGTAGACCGTGCCGTCCATCAGGTCGATCAGGCGAACGTCGCCCTTCATGGAGCACAGATCCAGCGTGACGGTCGATTCAAAGTCGGTGGTCATCAGATCGGCGCTGTTCCAGTAGGCGAAGGCCGCCGCGCCGTTGTCGCGCTTAAAGCCCGCCCACATGAGCGACTTGTCCTTGAAATCGGAATCAAAGATGCGGGGCGATTTGTTCGGCTGGAACATGATGGGCAGATCGGCTGCCTTAAAGTCCTCGGCGAACACGGAGGCCAGATTTTGCAGCGCGTAATAGGCGGGCTTGGGCGAATAGTCGCCGGTGGCAAAGCCGTTTTCGTCAAAATCCGCGTTCAGCACGCCGAAATAGCCGTAATCGAGATAGCTCTGCTTGTTGCCGACGGTGCCGTTGAGCGCCTCGATCATGTCCACGGCGGTGAAGTGCGATGTGAACTTCAATCCGCACTGGAAATCGGCAATGCGGTGGCGCAGCAGATATTTCGCCTGCTTCCAGGGCGTCCACGCGCCGCCGCGCAGCGCGCCCGCGCCCTTGCTGGAGGATTGCGTGCCCGATTCGCCCTGAATCAGCTCGATGTCGGGGTTATAGAGATCGCACAGCGCCCGCAGCGCCCGCGCGTCGCGTTGAGTATAGAACTCGTCGGGCGTATAGCGGTGATAGGAAATCGCGTCGACCGCGCCGCCCATGCCGGCGGCCAGCGCGTCGCTGATGAAGGGCAGCGACCAGGTGCAGGTGCACGTTACGCCGCCGATGATCTTCGCGCTTTCATCGCCTTCGCGCGCGGCTTTGGCTGTGGCGGCGGCAAATTTGCCGTATTCCTGCGCATTCACGCCGTGTTTCCAGCAGCCGCTGCCGTCCGGCTCGTTCCAGGCCTCGTAATACTCGACGCGGCCCTTGAAGTGCTCGGTGGTTGCCTTCACATAGTTGTGCCAGGCCGTGCGCTCTTCCTCGGTAAAGATGGGCGGGCAGCCGACCGCGCCAAAGAAGGTTTTCGCCGCCTCGGTATACAGATCGTTGCCATAGCACAGGCAGATCCACGGAACCATGCCGCGGCGGATGAGGTTGTCCACGATGTCGTCCAGCCACGCAAAGTCGTAAACGCCCTTTTCGCGCTCCGTGCGCTGCCAGCCGGACTGAAGGCGCACCCATTTCACGCCCAGCGCGGCCACCTTGTCGTAGGCCTTTTCGGGATCAAACACATTTCTGTCCAGCTTTTCAAAGCCGATGCCCAGCTGAGAGGACTTGACCTCCAGCGCGGATTTGGGGGCGATTTTGCCGACGGGAATCAGTCTGTCCATAGTCATTTCTCCTTTTAACAGTTCTGTCAGACCTCGTAGAAATCAAAGCCCAGCATCATGGCCAGATCGCGCGCGGCGGCGATCACATTGCCGTCCACAATGCCGTAGTGCTGCGTCACGCCGATTTTGAGCAGCTTCTCGAACAGCTCGGGCGCGCTCTGGCCGATCGGGCGGAACAGCGCGTGGGAATAGGTGGCCAGGAAGTGCTCGGTGGGCAGCGCCTCGATGCGCGTGGCGACGAATTGCAGCCGCCCGTTGTGCTCGGAGCAGTGCAGCATGGTTTTCTCGCCCTCGGGGAATACATACCATGCAAACGGCGCGCCGGCGTATTTCCAGGGCGACTTGGCGAAGCGCACGTCGGAGGAAATCTTGCACTTGCCGCGCGGGTCGGTGTAGTCGTTGGGGCCGGCGTGACCGGCGGCGAAATTCTCGTTCGGCAGATCGATGTGGAACGGCTCGATGTAGTTGACATGGCCGCCGGTGAGCAGCTTGAGCGCGTAGCAGGCGATGCCGCTGCCCACGTCGCCCTCGGGCACGACCATGAGGTTCTCGCAGCCGGGCGTGGGCCAGAAGCCGGGGCGCAGGCCGACGTTCTTGAACAGCACGGTGTCGATGTCGTTGAGCACCAGAAGGTCGATATTGTGCGCCTTTGCCAGACGCTCCATGCCCATCGAGGCACGCACGGAGGCATAGAATTTGTCGTAATCGACATTGGGCAGCACCTCATAGCGCGCGGCGATGTCGTTCATGACGGATCGGGCTTCCTCCTCGGTCACATTGTCGATGGCCTCGGTCAGCTCGGCGACCGACAGGAAGTGAAACTCCGGCCCGACCTTCATGAACACGTCGTAGGGGTCGACATAGGTGCTCCACATGGCCTCGTTGTAGCAGGCGAGCAGCCCCATCGTGCCCTGACGCAGCAGCGCGCGGGCGCGGGCGGCGTTTCCGAAGATTTCGGCGCGCGCCATGATCTCCGGCCAGGTGCCCAGCATGGTCTCGAACATAGGCCGGTTGAACCGCGCCGCAGAGCCGCTGGCTTCCTGCGCGCCGACCAGACCGCCGCAGCACAGATACTCGGTGAACTCGTCGTCGTCGTGGGTGTCCTTGAGATCGATGCGGTCGCGCATTCTGTGGGCGAACAGCACGGGGCAGGGCGGCATATCGCGCAGAAAGCGGATCCAGTGGAAATCCTCCGCCCACGACAGATAGATCGCCAGAACATAGTCGACTTTGTTCTGCACGAAAGCGTCTATGGCGCGCTGAACGTCCGATGCGGTGTAGACGATGCCGGTGAACGTCACGTCGGCGATCTTTTCCGCGTCCGCCTTCATCCAGGCCGCCTCATCCAGCTTGCGCGCAGCGTAGGAGCCGCGCTTTGTGCCCTCACCGAGCTTCTGAAAGCGCTCCGCGCCCAGCAGCAAAAGACCCATGCGAGGTTTGCGAATGACAGAATTCATATTACCAAAAACCTCCTTGACACACAGGGTTATTCGGCGTTATCCTGTTCTTAATCATACACGAAAACGGAGCCTGTGTCAATACTAGTTTCAATTTTTGATTGAAAAACGAGAAAATAGTGGCATCGAGGTGAGAAGGCATGGCGCGGGAAACGCTGATTCTGCTGGGCATATGTCCCCGGAGCGATCGAGATCGGGAAGAGATGCGGCGGCGCTGCGCGGGCGCGGCGCGCTGGTACAGGGCTCATCCGCACGGACAAATCATCGCCTGCGGCGGCGCGACGGGCGATCTGCCAGTCAGCGAGGCGGCGGAGATGAAGCGCCATTTGACTGGCATGGGCGTTCCGGAAACGGACATTATAATGGAAGATTCCTCCCGCATCACGCGCGAAAACCTGACGAACGCGCTCGCCCTGCTGGACGATGCAGACAGGGAAAGCCTGTATCTGGCGACCAGCGACTATCATATGCCGCGCGCGCTTCTGACGCTCAGGCGGTGCGGCGGCCGGGCGAAGGCGCATCGCGTCCGAATTCCGCCGTCGGGCGACAAGCTCCGAAAAATGTTCTTTGAACTGCTCTATACGGTCGATCTTCTCATGGGCCATCAGGACGCGGGCGCGCGCCGTCCGGCATGGACGCGGGCGATCATGCGTCTGCTGCGCCAGAACAAGCCGTAGAGCGTTCGACGCAAATCGCGCATATTCGTCGCAAAATGTCAAATCGCCGCGCATTGCGCGCCATTTTATTCAAATTGCGAACGAACCCATGAGGAATTTGTGTTAAATCGCATTTTGGGCAGGGAAAGCAGCGGCGGGCGTTGTATATATCATCAACATGGGGCATACTGAAACATAATCGTAAAACCAGAAATTAACCTGTCAAAAGATCGTTCGCCCCGGCAGGAAAATGTCTGTTCATGGCGAAACAATAGATTACAGGACAGGTGGTGGCAAATGAGTTCCAGGCTTCCGGACGTCTGGCTGGACGAGCTGAGAGGGCGCGTCGACATTGTGGACGTGGTGTCGGATTATGTCGAGCTGAAGCAGAAAGGGCGCAGATTCTGGGGACGCTGTCCCTTCCACGGAGAAAAGACGCCGTCTTTCAGCGTGGACAGCGAGGCGCAGATGTATTACTGCTTCGGCTGCCACAAGGGCGGCACGGTCATCAATTTCGTGATGGACATCGAGCGCATGGAGTTCATGGACGCCGTCAAGATGCTGGCCGAGAGGGCGCACATGGCGCTGCCCGAGCGCGTCGGCGACAGCCGAGACAGCGACAAAATGCGCGCGCTCAGAGAACGCATCTACGAGGCCAATCTTGAAGCGGCGCGCTTTTATCATGCCACGATCTGGACGGAGGAGGGCGCGAAGGCGCTGAGCTATCTGCACAGGCGCGGGCTGGATGACGCGGGCATACGCCGCTTTGGCCTGGGCTCCACGGCGCAGGGCTGGGACGCGCTGACGCGTCATCTGACCGAGAAGGGCTTTTCGTTCGAGGAGCTCAAGCAGGCCGGTCTTGCGAGCGAAAAAGACGGCCGCCGCTACGATATGTTCCGCGACCGCGCGATGTTTCCCATAATCAATCCTCAGGGCAAGGTGCTGGGCTTCGGCGGGCGCATTATGGGCGACGGCAATCCCAAATACCTCAACACATCGGATACGCCGGTGTTCAACAAGCGTCAGGGACTGTACGCCCTCAACATGGTGCGCAAGGAGCGCGGACTCAAGCGGCTGATACTGGTCGAGGGCTATATGGACGTGGTGTCGCTGCGCCAGCAGGGAGTTGCGGGCGTTGTGGCCACGCTGGGCACGGCGCTCACCGAGGAGCAGGCGCGTCTGTTCAAGCGCTATGCGCCCGAGGTGTGGGTGTGCTATGACGGCGACGGCGCCGGGCAGAAGGCGATACTGCGCGCGCTGGATATTTTTGAATCGCAGGATATGTCGGCCAGAGTCATTGACATTCCGGGCGGCATGGATCCGGACGACTATGTGCGAGAGAAGGGCGCGGACGGCTTTGAGGCGCTTCGCCCGATGCCGCCGTGCGAGTATCGCATGCTGCGCGCGGCCGATGCGGTCGATCTGACCACGCAGGACGGGCGCACACAGTACGCCATCGCCTGCTGCAACATACTGCGCAAGGTCAAAAATCCCGTCGAGCTGGAAAACTATCTCGACAAGCTGATCGTGCAGACCGGCTTTGCCCGCGAGGTGCTCATGCGCCAGATCGGCGTTGAAGCGCTGGCGGCGGAGCAGAAGCGTTCCGCATCGGTCGACAGGCCGCTCAGGCGAGAGGCGCGCAGGGAACTTCCCGAGCACGTCAAGGCGCAGCAGATGCTGGTCAATCTCATGGCCGCAGGGCGGATTGAACGCGCGCTGCCCATGGACACGGCTTTCATTACGGAACCGTACAGGACAATAGCGCGCCTTCTGGCCGAGGGACAGAAGCCGGCCGCCGTCGTCGAACAGCTAGACGAGAATGTGCGCGACGAAGCGGCGCAGGCCATGCTTTCGGACAGCAATATAGAAGCGGACAAGACGGCCATGGCCGTTTCCCAATGTCTGAACAAAATACGACTGTACCAGACGGAAAAACGGATTGAAGAGACGAAGGCCCGGATGAAAGAGGAATCCTCGCCCGAAAAGCGGGCGGAGCTGATCGGCCTTTTGTCACAGCTGATGAACGAGCTTGGCGCGGCCAAGAAGAGTCTGAAGGAGTGAAGCGGGTTGAGCAATCAAAACAGTCAGAACGGCAACGAGCTTGAAGCAAAGAAGAACCGCGTTCGGGAACTGCTCGATATGGGCAAAACCAAGGGAACGCTGACATATAAAGAAATCATGGATCAGCTGGTCGACGTGGAGCTTGAGCCGGAGCAGTTCGACAAAATCCTCGAAACGCTCGAGGCGATGGGCGTGGACGTCGTCAACGAAATCAAGCTGGTCGACGGCGAGGGCGAGCCTGAGCCGGAACCGGCCATCGAGGATCTGGACATCAGCGTGCCCGAGGGCATCAGCATAGACGATCCCGTCCGCATGTACCTCAAGGAGATCGGCAAGGTTCCGCTTCTCTCTGCCGATGAGGAAATCGAAATCGCCAAGCGCATGGAAGAGGGCGACGAGGCCGCGCGCAAAAAGCTGGTCGAGGCCAACCTCCGCCTGGTCGTTTCCATCGCCAAGAGATATGTCGGCCGCGGCATGCTCTTCCTCGATCTGATTCAGGAGGGCAATCTGGGCCTCATCAAGGCCGTTGAAAAGTTCGATTACCGCAAGGGCTACAAGTTCTCGACCTACGCCACATGGTGGATCCGTCAGGCCATCACGCGCGCCATCGCCGATCAGGCCCGCACGATCCGCATTCCGGTTCACATGGTCGAGACGATCAACAAGCTGATTCGCGTATCGCGCCAGCTGCTCCAGCAGAACGGCCGCGAGCCGCAGCCTGAGGAAATCGCCGCCGAGATGGGCGTCTCGGAGGAGAAGGTGCGCGAGATCATCAAGATCGCGCAGGAGCCCGTGTCGCTCGAAACCCCCATCGGCGAGGAGGAGGACAGCCATCTGGGCGACTTCATTGCCGACGACGATTCGCCCGCGCCCGCCGAAGCCGCCGCCTATACGCTTTTGCGCGAGCAGCTGATGAACGTGCTGGACACGCTGACCCCCCGTGAAGAAATGGTGCTGCGCCTGCGCTTCGGCCTGGTGGACGGCCGTTCCCGCACGCTGGAGGAGGTCGGCAAGGATTTCGGCGTTACGCGCGAGCGCATTCGTCAGATCGAAGCCAAGGCGCTGCGCAAGCTGCGTCACCCCAGCCGTTCAAAGAAGCTCAAGGATTATCTGGATTAATCGCATAGCAAACTGCCAGAAAGCCGGGCGACGCTGCGACCCCGGCTTTTCTGCGGTACTGGCCGCGCTTATTGTGGCAAGCGGCGCGCGATGGTTATACGCGAGCGCTTTTTTATCATCTGAGACAGGCGCGCGTTCCTGTCAACAGCATAAGGAGCTTTGAAATATGATCGAACTGGACGAGCGACTGTCCATGCTCTACAACATGGTGCCGCCCTGCGCCGCCGCCGCGGACATCGGCGCGGATCACGGCTTTCTGGGCGCGCGGCTGCTCGAATCGGGCAAGTGCGCGCGCGTCGAGTTTCTCGACATCAGCGAGCCGTCGCTCAAAAAGGCGTGGCGGCTGATAAGGCGCTGTTCTCTGCTGGATCGCGCGGATTTTACCGTGGGAGACGGCGTCGCGGCGCTCAAGAATCCGGCCGACGCCGTTGTCATTGCGGGCATGGGCGCGCCGACGATTTCCGGCATCATTGAGCGCGGCCTGAGCCGTCTGGAACATGCGCGGCTCATCATGCAGCCCAATATCGGCGCTGACCGGCTCAGAGCCGATCTCATGCGCATGGGCTTTGTCATCTGCGACGAGATGATCGTCCGCGCGGGCGGGCGCTATTACGTCGCCATGGCCGCCGAACGGGGACAGGCGGCCTATACGGAAAAGGAGCTGCTGGCCGGGCCGGTGCTGCTCGAGAAAAGGCCGCCCGATTTCGCGGGCTACGTTCAATTCCGGCTGCGCGTCCAGCGCAAGGCGTATGCCGGCGCCGTGAAGGGCGAAGCGGAAAACGCCGAAGCGCTGGCGCACGAAATCGCGCTGTGGGAGGAGATAGAGCAATGTCTGTAACGGCGAGCGATATTATGGCGATTCTGGAGCAGATTGCGCCCCGGGAGCTGAGCGAAAGCTATGACAACGTGGGGCTGCTGGCCGGTCATCCGGCGCAGTCGATCGAGCGGCTGCTCGTTGCGCTCGATCTGACCGAAAGTGTTGTGCGCGAGGCGGAAAAGGCGGGCGCGCAGATGATCGTCACGCATCATCCGATATTCTTCCGCGGCCGCAAGAACATCCGCGAGGACGACGCGGAGGGCGCGGCCGTATGTTCGCTCATTCGGGCGCGTCTGGCGCTGGCCGCGGCGCACACCAATTTCGACAACGCCTATCCCGGCGTAAACGACGCCTTGAGCGAAGCGCTGGGGCTCGAAAATGTCGAAACCGCGCCGCACGGCATGCGCGCCGGAACTCTGCCCGAGGCGCTGACTGTGCAGGCGTTCGCCGATTACGTCGAAAAGAAGCTGGACACACGCGCGCGCGTCTATGCCTTTCAGGACAAGCGCATAGAGCGCGTGGCTGTGATGGGCGGCGCAGGCGGCGATTTCTTCACTGAAGCGCTGTCGCTGGGCGCGGACGCCTATGTCACCGGCGAGGTGCGCCATCATGACGCGCTGGCGGCCTGCGCGCAGGGACTGTGTCTGATCGAGGCCGGCCACTGTGAGACGGAGCGTGTCTGCGTTAAATTGCTGGCGGCCTGTTTACAAAATCGCTGTGATGAGCTACAATATAATGTGACTGTTATTGAAAGCCGCGAAATGCCGTTTATGCGGTAGGCGAGAGAAGAGAGAGGAGCTTATACCATGCAGCTTGACGCGCTTTGGAATTATATGCAATATGATATGGAGGCCGATCGTTTCGAAAACGGAATGAGAAATTCTCCCAACCGCATTACCCTGCTCAAGCAGCGCGATTTCCTGATCGAGCAGCAGAGCAACATGAAGAAGCTGGAGAGCAACATTGCGGCGATGAACGACCGTCTGGAGATCATCCGCGACGAGTCTGTGCGGCTGCAGAACGCGCTTTCAAAGCTGCTGGAGGAGATCGCCGCCAAGCCGCCCGAGACGCTGGAGGACATCGCCCATCAGAAGGCCGCCGTGGAGAAGCTCGAGGATTCCCTCAAGCACTACGAGCAGGAGCTGGTTCGCATGCGTCGCGAGAGCGAGATGAGCGACCGCACGCAGCGCGAGATCCGCATGCGCGCCGCCCGCACCAAGGCCGAATACGACGAGCTGAAGAAGGTGTACGAGGTCGAGTTCAAGGAAGCGCAGGCCAAGCTGGCCGAGCTGAAGGCGCGCGCCGAGGCCGAGAGCAAGACCGTCGATCCCGAGGCGCTGGCGCGCTATCGCCAGATCAAGCAGCACGCCATGCCGCCCATGGCCAAGATCAACGGCGACCGCTGCGGCGGCTGCAACATGACGCTGCCCGCGGCTGTGCTGGGACGTCTGAACGGCGGCCAGATCGTATCGTGCGACAACTGCGGCCGTATGCTGTTTGTGCCCACTGCCGAATAAAAATATGCCCTGACAAAAGCTCCGATGCGCCGATGAGCGCGTCGGGGCTTTTGTGCCTATGCCGCACCTTCCTCCGCCAGAAGAATGCAGACGGCGTTTTTATAGGACTGCGCGCCCTGCGTCTGCCCGTTCATGCGCAGAAACAGCGTGGAAAGCGTCTGCGACAGGCGGTAGGGAAGCGTTTCCCGCGCCGTATACAGGCCGTTGCAGCGCGCAAAGCGGAAAAACAGCGGATCGCTCATGCCGTTTACGCACTGCCGCCAGGCCGGTCGGTCGGCTTCGTAAAGCATATCCATGGCGCAGAGAAGCATATTGAAACAGCCCGAGAAGCGAAATGCCGCGTTGCCGCCCATGCAGGCTTTGTAGGCGATATAATTGGCGTCGTCCTCGCGGGCATGGCCGGCCTGATGCGCCAGTTCGTGACACATCGTAAAGGGCAGCATATACGCCTGATCGTCGAGGCTGACGTGCGCCGCGCCGGTCAGCGGATTGTAAATCCCCGCCAGACCCATGCGGCTCAAAAGCGCCGTCGCGTCCCGGCGGGACAGAGAGAGCGATCCGCCGGTCAGCGCCTCCGTCAGGCGCTCAGCCTCGGCCATCATGTCGCCTGCGGCCATGTCCTCGGCAAAGGGCAAAAGCGCGTCGGCCTCGGCGCTCAGCTTCAGGCAGAGCGCAAACAGCGCGTCAGCCGATACGGGCGCATTCGGCAAAGATGGAACATTATACAGCGGCGCCCAGAGCAGCCAGTGCGGGACAAGGCACAGGCACAGCATTCGGGCGGCGCAGCGCCTGATGTTCTTCGGCCGCAGGCAGACGGCAACGATCAGAAGCAGCATGAACGCGCAGGCAGCGCCCGCCGCAGAGCCGGACAGGCTTCGCAGAGCGGGGGAGAGCGCCATAAAGACGCGCCGCTTATACACTGCCGCCAGCGCGCCCGAAGCGCGCGTCGCAAGCGCTGTAAGGGCGGCAAAGCTCAGCGCGCCGATGAATGGAATATCTCTGTTCACGCGCCCTGCGCCTCCTGTTATGTGACTACATAGATTATCTCACAGATGCGGGCGCGTTTCAAATGAAATTCTTACCGGCTTCCCTTGCAATTTAACAAAAATCGTCTATAATAAAGAGGATTGCACGAAAGGAGAGACTCTTAAAAATGGATAATCAGATTCGTCTTGATATCAACCACATGATGGGCGATTTCCTCGGCATGCAGTATGGCATCGACCGCTCTGCCGTGGACGACATGGAAATCTATCTCAAGCGCGCGCACGACGCCGTCGAGGCCAACCGCGGCAAGGGCATGACCGGCTGGATGGAGCTGCCCTATAATCAGGAAGAAATCGTGAAGCACATCGAAGAGGTCGCCGCCCGCGTGCGCGATCAGTTCGATACGTTCGTCGTGCTGGGTATCGGCGGTTCCGCCCTCGGCCCGGCCGCCGTGCAGCAGGCGCTCAATCACCTGCACTATAACGACCTGCCCAAAGAGAAGAGGGGCGGCCCCCGCCTGTACATTGAGGACAACATCGATCCCGAGCGCATGGCCGCGCTGCTGGATGTGATCGACCTCAAGACCACCTGCTTCAACGTCATCTCGAAGTCCGGCGGCACCGCCGAGACCATGAGCCAGTATCTGATCATTCTCGACGCGCTCAAGCGCGAGGTGGGCAAGGACTACGCCCGCCACATCATCGCCACCACCTCCGAGAACCGCGGCCATCTGATCAAGATCGCCAACGAAGAGGGCTACGAGAAGTTCTACATTCCCGAGAGCGTCGGCGGCCGTTTCTCCGAGCTGTGCCCGGTCGGCCTGCTGGCCGCGGCTGTGTGCGGCATTGACATCCGCGGTCTGCTGGAGGGCGCGCGCATGATGGACGAGCGCTGCAAGAGCGACGACGTGTGGAAGAACCCCGCCCTGCTGGACGCGGCGCTGATGTACATCGCCATGCAGGAGATGGACATGAATATGTCCGTCATGATGCCCTACGCCGATTCCCTCAAGCTGATCGCCGACTGGTATGCGCAGCTGTGGGCTGAGTCGCTGGGCAAGAACGTCACCAGAAAGGGCATGGCCTGCAATGTCGGCTCCACGCCGATCAAGACGTTGGGCGTCACCGATCAGCACAGCCAGCTGCAGCTCTACACCGAAGGCCCGTACGACAAGGTTGTCACGTTCCTGAAGGTCGAGTCCTTCCGCAATGAGACGCCCATACCGCACGGCTGCGAGGACGTGCCGGACGTCGCGTTCCTGGGCGGCAAGAGCCACAACCAGCTGATCGAGGCCGAGCGCATGGGCACCGAGTACGCGCTCTACAAGGCCGGCCGCATGAGCCAGACCATCACGCTGCCCGCCGTGAACGCGCAGACCATCGGCCAGCTGCTGTACTTCTTCGAGATGGTGACCGCCTACACCGGCGAGCTGCTGGACATCGACGCGTTCAACCAGCCCGGCGTTGAGGAGTCCAAGGTGGCGGCGTTCGCCATGCTGGGCCGCGATACCGAGAAGCACAACGCCAAGCGCGAGGAAATGAAGAACCGCCCCGAGCGCAAGGCCGAGTACATTCTCTGATCTGAAATTGCCTGCTGCCGCGCCGCTGTTGCTGAGGACAGCGGCGCGGCTTTTAGATTTGGACGATTGAACGGCAATGCGCGAAATTTGGACAGGACGCTGATTTTGTCTGTTTCTTTATGCCTGAGGGCTGATGTATACTGTCAACATGGTCGACGCGGCGGAGAAAAACCGGCTTTTCCCGTCAGAAAAAAACGGATCGCGCGCAATTTTTCTTGGCTGAGACTGCTTTATTAGCGGATTCTTAACAAAATGGCATTGCGCAACATGGACAAGAGGCGTTATAATTGTAATAATGAAAAGAATGGCGCACTTTTGACACAAATACTGTTCCAGCTCAAAGGAGGAATCGTCATCAAACCTCAGGATGCAGTTATTAAGGAAACAGTCCACATCGCCATAGGCACGGCAGTTATGAGCGCGATTATGGTGATTGTGTTTGTACTGGTCGGTCAGTTTTCGCTTTCGGTTGTCTGGGGCGCGCTGACCGGACTGATCGCGGCCGTCGGGAACTTTTTTTTGATGGCGATGAATATCCAGCGCGTTACGACCGAACTTGATCCGGCGAATGAAGACGCCATGAAGCAGGCCAAGGCCAAGATGAAAGCATCCTATTCCGTGCGTCTTCTGCTGATGGCTGTTATTATTGTGCTGTCCATCAAGCTGATCGGCTCAAACTGGATTGCGGCCATGCTGCCGTTGTTTTTTCCGCGTCTGACCATATTTTTCATGCAGATCATCGCCAAACTAAAGCCTAAAGGAAGTGAGTATTGATGGATATCAGCGTAACCGGCGCCAAGATTATCTATCAAAACGACTGGTTTGTTCTTTCGGAGGCGGTCGTCAATACGTGGATCGTCATGGCGTTCATCACAGCCCTGTGCCTGATCCTGACGCACAATTTGAAGGTCAGGCCAACGAGCAAGCGGCAGATCATCGCTGAGTTTCTCGTGCAGAAGGTCAACGGCCTCGTGCACGAGAACATGGGCGACAGATTCTGCCATTTCGGGCCGCTCGTCGCTGCGACGCTGAGCATATGCGCCTGCTGCAGTCTGTCGAGTCTTTTGGGTATGTTCGCTCCAACCGGCGACCTGTCCACGATGATGGGCTGGGCGCTGGTCGTGTTCGTGCTGATTACCTACTACAAGATTAAGACGAACGGGCTGTGGGGCTACATCAAGGGCTATTTCGAGCCGCTGCCGCCGCTGATGCCCATCAACGTGGTCAGCGAGGTCATGACCCCCATGTCCATGGCTTTCCGTCATTACGGAAACGTCGCGGCCGGCTCAATCATTTCGCTGCTGATATACGCTGTGCTGGCTGCCCTCTCCAAGGCAGTTCTGGGGCTGATCCCTGGCGCGGTGGGCGCGGCGCTGAGCATGATTCCGATCTTTCAGGTGGGTCTGCCTGCGATCTTCTCCATTTACTTCGATCTTTTCTCCGGGTGCGTACAAGCGTTTATCTTCTGCATGCTGATGATGGTCAACATCTCGGTTGCAGCTGAAGGATAAAGAACCAAACGACTACTATTTGGGAGGGTTACTGTCATGTTGGAAAGAGCCATTGTTCTGGGTTGTTCGGCCATTGGCGCCGGTATTGCGATGATCGCCGGCTTCGGTCCTGGTATTGGCGAAGGTTATGCCGCCGGCAAGGCGCTTGAGGCGATCGGCCGTCAGCCGGAAAGCAAGAGTTCGATCACATCTTCTCTGATTCTGGGCTGCGCCCTGGCCGAGACGACCGGTATTTACAGCTTCATCATCGCCCTGATCCTGATCTTCGTCAATCCGCTGGTCGGCAAGCTCTGATGATGACGAACGCGAACGGGAGGAACGGGTTATGAGTGGGGTGCAGGAGTTTTTCTCAATTGTGCCTTGGACCATCATTTTTCAGTTCTGCAATCTCCTGATTCTGTGCCTGTTGATTAAGAAATTTCTCTTTCAGCGCGTCATGCTGGTTCTTGGCCAGCGCCAGAAGGAAGTGGACGACATCTATGCCGCGGCCAACGAGGATCGCGGCCGGGCTGCCGAACTGAAGCAGAATTACGACCTGCGCATGGCCGGCGCGCGCGAGGAAGCCGATCAGCTGATGAAGAAGACGGTCGCTTCCGCCAATCTGCGCTCGGACGCCATCATCGACGACGCTCAGAAGCAGGCTGCCAACATGATGCGCCGCGCCGAGAGCGAAATCGCGCAGGAACGCGTCAAGGCGTTTGCCGAGGTCAAGAAGGAAATTTCGGGCATGGCCGTCGACATCGCCGAGCAGATGGTCAGCCGCGAGATCAAAGCGGCGGATCACGCCGAGCTGGTGGACGAATTTATTCGGAATGCGGGTGAAGACGCATGACGGATTTGGCGCGTGAATACGGCGAAGGCCTCTTTGAATTGGCCAGGGACGAGCAGCTGCTGGACGTCATCGGCGCACAGATGAACGTATTGAGGGACGCCTTCAAGGAAAATCCCGAGTTCATTCGTCTGTTGGAGTCGCACGCCCTCACAAAGGCGGAGCGGCTGGACATAGCAGACCGTACCTTTCGGGATCAGGTGCATATCTATCTTGTGAATTTTATCAAAATTCTGATAGAGCGGGGCGCGCTGAAAGCGTTCTCCGATTGCGCCGCCCATTACCATGCCCGTTATTGCGAAACGATGGGCATTGTCGAGGCCGACGTGGTGAGCGCATCGGCGCTCGACAAGCGTCAGGAAGACGCGCTGATCGCCAGACTCGCTCAGATCAGCGGCAAGACGGTCAGGCTGCGCGTTTCCATCGATCCGTCCGTCATCGGCGGATTGCGCGTCGACATGAACGGACATCGCTATGACAACACCATTTCGCACAGGCTGGATCTCATGCGCCGCAGGCTGGCGGATGAATCGTAAGGAAAGAAGGCTGAGGGAATGCAATTAAGGCCTGAGGAGATTTCCAAGATCATCAAGGCTCAAATCAAAAATTACGAAAAGAAGATCGATCAGAGCGAAACCGGCACGGTGCTTCTGATTGGCGACGGCATCGCCCGTGTATCCGGTCTGGACAACTGTATGTCCAACGAGCTGGTGCGCTTTTCGAACGGCGCTTACGGCATGGCGCTCAACCTGGAAGAGAATTCCGTGGCTGTGGTCATGCTGGGCGACGACGAAGGCGTTGCGGAAGGCGACGTCGTCGAGCGCACGGGACGCGTCGTGTCCGTGCCGGTCGGCGAAGCGCTGATCGGCCGCGTTGTCGACGCGCTGGGACAGCCCGTTGACGGCAAGGGCCCGATTGAGGCCGCCGATCACTGGGCGATAGAGCGGCAGGCGCCCGGCATCATCGAGCGCAAGAGCGTTTCGGTGCCGCTGCAGACCGGCATCAAGGCCATCGACAGCATGATCCCGATTGGCCGCGGACAGCGCGAGCTGATCATCGGCGACCGCCAGACCGGCAAAACCACGATTGCGATCGACACGATTCTCAACCAGAAGGGCAAGGACGTGATCTGCATTTATGTGGCCATCGGTCAGAAGCGCAGCACGGTGGCGCATCTGGTCGAGACGCTGACGGCCGCAAACGCTATGGATTACACGATCGTCGTGACCGCCACGGCCTCCGAGCTGGCGCCGCTTCAGTACATCGCGCCGTATTCCGGCTGCACGATGGGCGAATACTTTATGAAGCAGGGCAAGGATGTGCTGATCGTCTATGACGATCTGTCCAAGCACGCCGTCGCGTATCGCGCGCTGTCGCTGCTGATCCGCCGCCCGCCGGGACGCGAAGCTTATCCGGGCGACGTGTTCTATCTGCACTCCCGACTGCTGGAGCGCGCCGCGCGCATTTCGCCCGAACACGGTGGCGGTTCTCTGACGGCGCTGCCCATCATCGAGACGCAGGCCGGCGACGTGTCGGCCTACATTCCGACCAACGTCATTTCCATCACCGACGGTCAGATATTCCTTGAGACCGAGCTGTTCCACGCGGGCGTCATGCCGGCCATCAACCCCGGCATTTCCGTTTCCCGTGTCGGCGGCAACGCCCAGATCAAGGCCATGAAGAAGGTTTCCGGTACGCTCAAGCTGATTTACAGCCAGTACCGCGAGCTGCAGTCCTTCGCGCAGTTTGGCTCCGATCTGGACGTGGACACAAAGATGCGCCTCAATCAGGGCGAGCGCATTGTGGCCGTGCTCAAGCAGAATCACTCCTCGCCGGTGGACGTTGAAAATCAGGTGTGCATACTCTACGCCGTCATCAACAACTTCCTGAACGAAGTGCCCGTCGAGCTCATTCCCGATTATGAGCAGGAGCTGTACCGCCGCATGGCCGCGCAGTATTCCGATGTGCTGGAGGCCATTCGCACCACCGGCGCGCTCGACGCGGCCAACGAGGAGAAGCTCAGGACGGCGCTGACCGATTTCACGCAGGACTATATCAAGCTGCACGTATGTCAGGAGGGCTGATCGTATGGCCGGGGCATCAATGAAGGACATCAAGCTCCGCATACGCAGCGTCGAAAGCACGAAGCAGATCACTTCCGCCATGCAGCTGGTGGCCGGCTCAAAGCTGAGGCGCGCCCGCCAGCGCATGGAGGACACGCGGCCGTACATGAAAATCGTTCGTCAGGTCGTCGGAGACATCGCTGCGCATCGCGACGTGGAATCGCCGTTCTTTAATGAGCCGGCGGACAACAGGACGTGTGTGGTGGTGATTGCGGGCGACAGGGGACTGGCCGGCCATTACAACGCCGCCGTCTTTAAGATCGCCGACGAGCTGATTGATGGCGACTGCGTCGTGCTGCCTGTCGGCAAGAAGGCTGTGGATCGCTACACGCACAGGGGCGCGTCCATACTCAGCGCCGATTACGTCAAGGCGGAACATGTGTTGGCGGCCGACTGCCGCGCGATGGCCGATATGCTCATTCGAGGCTATCTGGAGGGGCAGTTCAGCCGCGTGACGCTGGTCGATACGACGTTTGTTTCGGCCATGACGCAGGACGCGCAGATGGTGGAGCTGCTGCCGATCAAGCGGCCTGAGCAGCCGGCCTCTCACAGCCAGATGATCATGGAGCCGAAGCCCGAGCAGCTGCTGGATGCGGTCATGCCGGAATATCTGACGGGCTGTCTTTACGGCGCTGTGTGCGACGCGGTGGCCTGTGAAATGGCCTCCCGCCGCAACGCGATGGATTCCGCGACGAAGAACGCCGATCAGATGATCGCCGATCTGAGCCTGCATTACAATCGCGCCCGTCAGAGCACGATTACGCAGGAAATCACGGAAATCGTGGCCGGTGCGGAACAGTAAAAGATAGGAGTTATGAAGATGGAAACGCGCAACATCGGCACGATTGTGCAGGTGATCGGCCCGGTTCTGGATATCCGATTTGAGGATAACCATATGCCGGCGCTTTTGAACGCCATTGAAATTCACTTTAGCGGCCGCAAGCTGATCGCCGAAGTGGCGCAGCACATCGGCGACAACGTCGTGCGCTGCATCGCCATGAGCAGCACAGACGGCCTGACGCGCGGCACCGAGGCCATCGATACCGGATCTCCCATAGAGGTGCCGGTCGGCAAGGAGTGCCTGGGCCGCATATTCAACCTCTTGGGCGAGCCGATCGACGAGATGCCCGCGCCCGAAGCCAGGGAGCATTGGCCCATCCATCGCCCCGCGCCCAGCTATGAAGATCAGCAGAGCACGGAGGAGATTCTCGAGACGGGCATAAAGGTCGTCGACCTGATCGCGCCCTATTCCAAGGGCGGCAAGATCGGCCTCTTCGGCGGCGCCGGCGTCGGCAAAACCGTTCTGATCATGGAGCTCATACACAACATTGCCACAGAGCACGGCGGCCTGTCGGTCTTCACCGGCGTCGGCGAGCGCACGCGCGAGGGCAACGACCTTTACAACGAAATGAAGGAAAGCGGCGTTCTGGGCAAGACCGCGCTGGTCTACGGCCAGATGAACGAGCCGCCGGGAGCCCGTATGCGCGTGGCGCTGTCCGGCCTGACGATGGCCGAGTACTTCCGCGATCGCGAAAATCAGGACGTGCTGCTCTTCATCGACAATATCTTCCGCTTCACGCAGGCCGGCTCCGAGGTGTCCGCGCTGCTTGGCCGTATGCCCAGCGCCGTCGGCTACCAGCCCACGCTGGCCACGGAAATGGGCGCGCTGCAGGAGCGCATCACATCGACCCGCAAGGGCTCGATCACGTCGGTTCAGGCGGTCTATGTCCCGGCCGACGACCTGACCGACCCCGCGCCGGCCACGACGTTCGCGCATCTGGACGCCACAACCGTTCTGAGCCGCAGCATTTCCTCGCTGGGCATTTTCCCGGCCGTCGATCCGCTGGATTCTACGAGCCGCATACTGTCCCCGGAAATCGTGGGCAAGGAGCATTATGAAGTGGCGCGCGGCGTGCAGAGCATACTCCAGCGCTATAAGGAGCTGCAGGACATCATCGCCATCATGGGCATGGACGAATTGTCCGATGAGGACAAGCTGATCGTGGCGCGCGCGCGCAAGATACAGCGCTTCCTGAGCCAGCCCTTCAGCGTGGCCGAGCAGTTCACCGGCATGCAGGGCCGTTATGTGCCGCTCAAGGAGACCATACGCGGCTTCAAGGAGATCATCGAGGGCAAGCACGACGATCTGCCCGAGAGCGCATTCCTGTTTGTCGGCACGATCGACGAGGCGATTGAAAAGGCGAAAAAGGGTGAATAAATATGGCGGGCATTCATTTGAAAATCGTTACGCCGGATGCGATGGTCTATGAGGGCGACGTGGACAGCGTCGTCGTTCGAACCGTCGAAGGCGAGGTTTGCATACTGCCCAGGCATATCGACTATCTGGCGGCGCTGGGCACGGGCGAAGCGCGCATCAAGGTGGGCAAATCCGTCCGCAAGGCCGAGTGCAGCGGCGGCGTGATCCACGTTACCGGCGGCAGGACGGTCAACATCCTTTCGAATCAGTTTTCCTGGAAAGAAGCATAATGAGTTGAACCCGGTGGCTGCCGCATGGCAGAGGCCGGGTTCGATTTATGATGACGCAATGCGCACAGTGACGAAAAATTGTTCGCCGACACAGGCGTTCAATTGTGCAAAACGGATAACCAGTGAATGAAATTCGAATTATTTTAACAATTATTTCGAGCCTAATTGCCGGAAAGTGATTGCCATTTTTCGCAATTCAATATATAATTAGGACAGGATAAGGGAAGGGGCTGAAACTATGTATTTGGATCACAGAGTACTCGCCAAAATTTCCAGAGTTCTTGCCCGACTCGATATGAATATCATGCTGCTCGATACCAACGGGCAGGTCATACTGCCCGAGGGCAACGACCGGGAGCTGACGCTGCCCGAGGTGCTGCGCAGCAATCCCACGCAGCCGCTGGTGTACGGCGGCTTTACGCTGATCGGAACGGAAGGCACACAGCCGCTGTTTTTGTGTCTGCCGGGCGATTCGTCGGATGTGTGCAGCTGCGCAATACTGGCGAGCGAGCTGGTCAGTTCCATGACGCGCGTCGAGCTGCCCAACGCCGACCGCGAGCAGACGTTCCGCAGCATACTGCGCGGCGAGATCGAGGGCGCGGAGATGGAGACCATGGCGCTCGAGCATGACATCGCGCTGGAGCAGGATCGCTGCGTCATCATGCTGCATCTGCAGAATGTCGACGCGGAATCGGCGCTCACCATACTCTCCGCCATCACCGGCGACAACAGCGAGGACGCCGTGGTCGAGATGGATCGGCACACGCTGGTATTGGTCAAAAAGCTGGACGAGCAGAACGATTACGAAGACATCGACCAGCTGGGGCAGGCGATTGAGAACACATTCATGAGCGAGGCCAATCATCAGGTCTATATCGGCATCGGCGAAATGAAGCCCACGCTGGGGCTGCTGTGCGAATCCATGCGGGAGGCGCGCCGCGCCATCGACGTGGGGCGCATCTATCGCAAGGATGAGTATGTGTTTGTCTATCGCAAGATGCTGATCGAGCGCTTTCTGGCCGATGTGCCGCGCGAAATGGGTCAGCGCTACAACAGCCTGCTGTTCAACCGCAAGACGGCGCGGCTGTTTAACGACGAGATGATTCACACCATCGAAAAGTTCTTTGAGAACAGCCTGAATCTGTCCGAGACGGCGCGTCAGCTGTACATTCACCGCAACACGCTGATCTATCGTCTGGACAAGGTGCAGCGCATTATCGGACTGGATCTGCGCGCGTTCGACGATGCGGTGACGTTCAAAATGATGATGCTGCTCGGCAAAAACGCCAACGAGAAAAGCCGCCGCATTTGACGGGAGGGCATAATATGTGAAGGCAGGCGCAGAGACACTCTGTTCCTGCTTTCACATTCATTCTAAGAAAAGCGAGAAATAACCTATGTCTCAAAAAGATCAAAGGAAAACGCTGATCGTCCTGACGCTGTGCGTCGCGCTGTGCCTGGCCGCCCTGACGGGCGCAGGCGTGCTGGCGCTGAATGTGACGAAGGACCATTCACTCAGCCGTCCCATCACGCAGACGGAAATCGACGAGCTGGAACGCTATGCGCGGCTGAACGAAGTCTACGAGATGATTACGAACAACTACTACATCGACGTCGACAAAGACAAGCTGATCCTCGGCGCGATCGACGGCATGACGGCCTCTCTGGACGATCCATACACCTTTTATCAGACGCCCGAGGACGTCGAAGAGGAACAGACCTACGAGGAAGGCGTGTATTACGGCATCGGCGTTCAACTGCTGGCCGGCAGCGACGACAGGCTCTATGTGACGCGCGCCTACGCGAACAGCCCCGCGCGCAAGGCGGGCATTCGCTCGGGCGACATTGTGACGGCCGTCGCAGGCGAAGCGCTTACGGGCAGCGCCACAGAGCAGCTCAACCGCGCTGTCGAGATGATTCGCGGCGAGCAGTATACCGGCGTGGACGTGACCGTGCTGCGCGGAGACGAGGAAATGACGTTCAACGTCACGCGCGACAACGTCACCATCAACCGCGTGGAATACAGCATGCTGGAGGGCGGCATAGGCTACATCGCCATCTATGAATTTATGGACGACGACGTCGCGGGCTTTAACAGCGCGCTCGATGCGCTGCTTAAACAGAATGTGCGCGCGCTGGTGATCGATCTGCGCGGCAATCCCGGCGGCCTGCTCAGCGACGTGCTGGACATCGCCGATCGCCTGCTCGACGAGAAACTGGTCGTCTACATGGAAAACCGCCACGGCGAACGCCAGAGCTTCTATTCGAAAAAAGGCGGCCTGAATCTGCCCATGGCCGTGCTGGTCAACGGCTTTTCGGCCAGCGCGTCCGAAGTGCTGACCGGCGCGCTGCAGGACTACGGCGCGGCCGACGTGGTGGGCGAGACGACGTTTGGCAAGGGCATCGTGCAGACGATCACCACATTCGGAGGCGACGGCGCGGGCCTGCATATGACGACCGAAAGCTACTATACGCCCAAGGGACGCTCGATTCACGGCACGGGCATCGAGCCGGACGTCGTGATTGCGCCCGATGAAAGCGATGAAATCAACGCCGAACAGCCCGATCCCGCAAAGGATGCTCAGCTGCGCAAGGCTGTCGAGCTGCTGGCCGAAAAGATCGAAAAATAACTTACCCAAAGCGCCGTTCAGCCATGGTGGCCGCGGCGCTTTTGATATTGCGCGCGCTTCAGCGCACCATGTCGCGCAGCGCGGCGAGGAGATAATCGATGTCCTCGGGCGTGTTCTGCCAGCTTGGACTGACGCGCACGGTGCCGCGGCGCAGCGTTCTGAGCCAGCCGTGCATGCCCGGCGCGCAGTGCAGCCCGCCCCGAACCGCGACGCCGCGCTGATCCAGCGCATCGGCGACAACGGTTGACGGATAGTCGCCCAGATTGAAGCTGACCACGCCCACGCGCGCGGCTTCCTCCGAGGGCGAATAGAGCGTAACCGTCTCCATAGCGCCGAGGCCTTCATAGAGCATGCGCGTCAGCTCGCGCTCCCGCGTCCAATGCGCGCGCCCCTGCTCGAGAACGAGCGCCGCGCCGGCCTGCAATCCGGCGACGCCCGGCAGATTGACCGTGCCGCTCTCGTAGCATTCCGGCGGATCGGCGGGCTGAAGCATGCTTTCCGAGCTGGAGCCGGTGCCGCCCTCGCGAAAGGTTTCCAGCGGCGTATCGGGCGCGATGTACAGCCCGCCCGTACCCTGCGGGCCGAGCAGCCCCTTGTGGCCGGGAAAGGCGTAGAGCGCGCATTTGAGGGCGGTTACGTCGATGGGAATATGACCGATTGCCTGCGAGCCATCGATGAGATAGCGCACGCCGTGCCTTGACAGGCAATCGCCTATGGCCGCGACCGGCTGGATCGCCCCGGTGACGTTTGAGGCGTGCGTCGATATGCACAGCGCCGTATTGGGGCGCAGCGCCTTTTCAAACTGCTCGTCAGACACCGTGCCGCTTTCATCGGGAGAGAGCAGCGTCACATCGATCAGGCCGCGCGCCTCCAGCCCCTTGAGCACGCGCAATACGGAATTGTGCTCCATGAGCGTCGAAACGACGTGATCGCCCACGCGCAGGCTGCCCTTTATGGCCATGTTGAGCGCGTCGGTCGCGTTGAAGCAGAAGACCACATGGCCGCCGGGCGACGCGTTCATGAGCGCGGCGAGCGTTTCGCGGCACTTGAGCAGCATGCGCGCGCCGCTCAGCGCTCTGACGTGCCCGGAGCGCCCGGGATTGCCGTTCATGACGGTCAGCGCCGCGAGCACCGCGTCGATGACGGGCTGCGGCTTGGGGTGGCTGGTTGCCGCGTTGTCCAAATAAACGTCCACGGACATTACCTCCGCACATTACGTTTTGATTTGCCATACAGTGTATGGGAGCGACAAAAAAGATATGCTCCGGGAGGTTTTGAAGTTATGGACGTTTATGGCATTGCCGCATTTCGATCCCGGCAGCAGGTGCTGCATTATGAGTCGATTCTGGCGCGGCGCGGCGTTCCCGTGCGCGTGCTTTCAACGCCGCGCGAGGTGGCCGTGGGCTGCGGGCTGTCGCTGCAATTTCCGATCGAGTATGTCCGGCCTGTGCAGGATGTGCTCTCGCGCGAGCGCCCGGCCAATCTGATCGGACTGTATATGGTCGACAGGAGGCCTGGCGCACGAGCGCGGCTGACCGTCTTGTCAAAGTGAAAAAATAACAGTGCGCCGGTAGGCAAAGGGACGAAAAAGTGTTACAATATAAAGCGTTTTACAATGGTGAGGTGTGACATTATGATGCGCGAGAAGGTCGACGCCGTGCTGAACGCCCTTGAGGAACTTTATCCCGAGGCGCAGGCGGAACTGCACTTTACAAATCCATACGAAACGCTGATTGCGACGATCCTCTCGGCACAGTGCACCGACAGGCGCGTCAATCAGGTGACAGAGTCGCTTTTCAGGCTCTATCCCGACGCGTTCGCCATGGCGAAGCTCACGCCCGAGGAGCTCGAGCCGCACATCAAAAGCTGCGGTCTGTATCATAATAAGGCGAAGAACATCGTCGCGGCCAGTCGGGCGCTGGCGGAGCAGTATAACGGCAATGTGCCGTGCGACCGCAAAAAGCTCATGGCGCTGCCCGGCGTGGGACAAAAGACGGCGGGCGTGGTGCTGCTGGCGGCGTTTGGCGACGATCAGATTCCGGTGGATACGCACGTTTTTCGCGTTTCACGCCGCATCGGTCTGGCCGACGCGACGACGGCCTCGGGCGTCGAAAAGCAGCTGAGGGACGTTCTGCCCAGAGAGCGATGGTCGCACGCGCACCATCTGCTGATCTGGCACGGGCGGCGCTGCTGCTCGGCGCGCAAACCGGAATGTGAACGGTGTCCGCTGAACGACGGGCTGTGTGAGAAAAATAATTTGGAGGAATGATATACAATGGCTCTTTTTGTCGATAAAGTCAGCATACGCTGCAAGGCCGGCGACGGCGGCAATGGCTGCGTGTCCTTCCACCGCGAGAAATACGTTCAGGCGGGCGGCCCGGACGGCGGCGACGGCGGGCGCGGCGGCGACATCGTCTTTATGGCGACCGAGCGTATGCACACGCTGATGGACTTCCGCTACAGGCACAATTTCATCGCGGAAAACGGCGGCGAGGGCGCGGCCAACCGCTGCAAGGGCAAGAGCGGCGCGCCGCTGATCATCGAAACGCCCGTGGGCACGATTGTGCGCGACAAGGCCAGCGGCCGCGTGCTGCTGGATCTGTTCAAGGCCGATGAAAAGCGCGTATTGCAGCGCGGCGGAAACGGCGGCTTTGGCAATTCACACTTCGCCACGCCCACGCGTCAGGCGCCGAATTTCGCCAAGCCGGGCGAAAAGACGCAGCCCATGGAGCTCGAACTGGAGCTCAAATCGATCGCCGACGTCGGGCTGGTCGGCTTCCCGAATGTGGGAAAATCGACCACGCTGTCGGTTGTCACGGCCGCGCGCCCCAAGATCGCCAACTATCACTTCACCACGCTGACGCCCAATCTGGGCATCGTCAAGCAGGACGGCGACAGCTTCGTGCTGGCCGACATTCCCGGTCTGGTCGAGGGTGCGGCCGAGGGCGTGGGTCTGGGGCATGATTTCCTGCGCCACATCGAACGCACGCGGCTGCTGATCCACGTGCTGGACATCTCCGGCAGCGAAGGCCGCGATCCGCTGGAGGATTACGACGCGATCATGGGTGAGCTGGAGCGCTATGGCGATCTCAAAAACCGCCCGATGATCGTCGAGGCCAACAAGATCGATCTGCCCGGCAGCGAGGAAAACCTCGAGCGCCTGCGCAAGAAGCTCGAGGGAACCGGCATTGAAATTTTCCCGGTGTCCGCGGCGACCCGCAGGGGCTTTACGGAGCTGATGCGCGCGACGGCCGCGAAGCTGCGCGAGCTGCCGCCGATCGAGCCGTTCTTTGAGGAAACGCCGTTCGAGGATCTGTCCGGAGAAAAGATCAAGGTCAGCGTCGAGGGCGGCGTGTATGTGCTGTCCGGGCCGAGCCTTCAGCATCTGGTCGATTCCGTCAATTTCAGCGACGAGGATTCGCTCAACTGGTTCCATCGCACTTTGCGCCGCTGGGGCGTGATCGATATGCTGCGTGAGGCCGGCGCGGGCGAGGGCGATACGGTGCGCCTGGGCGATATGGAATTTGAATTTGTAGAGTAAACGGAGGATAAAGAGATATGACCACTAAACAGAGAGCCGCGCTGCGCGCCATGGCCAACACAATGCAGCCGATTCTGCACATCGGCAAGGACGGCATCAACGACAACATGGTCAAGCAGGCCTGGGACGCGCTGGAGGCTCGAGAGCTGATCAAGGCCACTGTGCTTCAGAATGCGCCCATGTCCGCCCGCGAGGCCTGTGAAGCGCTGTGCGAGCGCGTTCACGCCGAGCCGATTCAGGTGATCGGCAGCAAGTTCGTCATATACCGCAAGGCGCGCAAGGATTCCAAAATCGATATCGACAATCTGTAAGCCGGCTCGGAAACTCGATGAGCTTTGAGGAGGAAACGGCTATGGCATTCGAACTGTGGAATGTTTCCCGGCAGCCCGACATACTGGGCGGGCGCGGAAGCTTTGCCGACATCACATGGACGTATCCCGAGATTATCGAGCACCTCTACGAGCCGCTGCGCGCGCGTTATCCCGACTATATGACGCGCCGCGTGATTGGACGGGATACGACCGGCGAATATGAAATCTGGACCTACGAGTGGACGCCGCCGCGCCATGACAGGACAATCTACATCCAGTCGGGCGTTCATGTCATCGAGACGGAGGGCTATTTCGGCCTTGCGCGCCTCGTAAACATGATCGCTGAAGGGGAAGACGAGCGCCTGCGCGCCGTGCGCGAGCGCGTCAGGCTGCTGCTCGTGCCCTGCGTGTCCGTGTGGGGCGTGAGCAAAAAGGGCGGCTATGAAGGCCTCATGGCGGATAAGCGCCATCAGATTCCGCACAATGCCGCCGGCGTAAACCCCAACCGCGACGACGCGGACGAAAAGGCCGCCGAGACGACGTGCGTCAAGCGCTACTTCGCCGAGAACGCCGATAAAATCGACTTCGCCTTCGATTTCCACACGACGACGGAGACGGGCTGGGGCGCGTATCTCATGCCCTATGCCGACGGCCTGAGCGAGGAAATCGCCGAGCGCCACAAGGCGATCAATCGCGCATTGTATGCGAAGAACAAAACCGATTATCCGCAGGCGTATATGGGCGACGAGACGCACTATCCGCGCGGCGGCATACACAATTCGTTCATAGGCGGCTTCTTCAAAGACTTCGGCGTGCCGGCCATGACGATCGAGCACAACGACTATATATACGATCCGCATCTGGGCACGTCGAGGGCCATGACGCTGGCTGTCGAATTGTACGGCAATCATCTGCTGATCGAAGCGGAGCGCTCAGGACGATAAGCGGCGGCGCAGGCCGAGCGCCGTCATGACGAGCAGCAATGCGAATGACAGGAGCATCGGCCAGCCGCCCCGCGCAATGTACAGAGCCAGTGTGAGCGCGGCATAGAGGCCGCTGCGCAGCGGATTGATCCGTTCTGTAAAAACGCCGTATGTTGGAAGCGATATGCGGCGCTTTTTTTGAATGTGGAACGAATCGGGCACGGCGGGATGCGCCGCCATGAGAAGCTCCGTCAGGCGCTTGCCGTCGATGAGCGCAATCGACAGGCGCTTTGCCCAGAGCGCGGCGCTGCGATCGGCAGGGCAGAGCGCAATGACCGCGAGCCGCCCCTGCGGATGAGCGCGGCGGCAGGCGATCAGCGCGTCGGCGTTCAGCGCGCGGGAGGATGGCGCGTAGGGGAGAACCGTCAGATTTTCCGCAATGTCCCCGCACGGCAAGAGCGGCAGGACGGCGCTCAGTATGTCCTTTTCCGGCAAAGCGGCCCATTCGTCGATGAGATGGCGCGCATATTCGCGGCGCATTGCGCGGGAGCGCCGGCGCAGCGGCTCAGAAAAGCGCATCCAGAGCGCATGCAGAGCGATGCAGCACAGCGCGGCGAGCAGACAGGATAGAATGATCTTTTCGCCGGTCAGCGCCATGAGGATCAGAAAGAGCGCAATCAGCGTCAAAAGCCAGAAAACAAAGCCATCGATCAGGCGAATCACGCTATTTTCCTCCTTGTTCAGAGTTTCTTCACTCAGTATACGCAAATCGGCCTTTTCTAATCGCCTGAAATGGTGTATAATAAATTATCACTTGTAGTTTGAGGGGCATGGATATGAAAAAACTGGGGATTATGGGCGGAACATTCAATCCGATCCATAACGGCCATATTGAAATTGCCCGCATAGCCTGCCGGACGATTGGACTGGACGAGGTGATCTTCCTGCCGGACGGCGAGCCGCCGCACAAACAGACCGAGACGCTCGCTTCGGGCGCAAGCCGCTATAACATGACCGTGCTGGCCGTGTACGGCTGTCCTGATTTCAAAGCGTCCGACATGGAAATTCGGCGCAGCGGCACGACATACACCGTCGATACGCTGACTCAGCTTGCGGCGCAGCGGCCGAACGACGAGATCTATTACATCGTCGGCGCGGATACGCTCTATAATATCGAGCATTGGAAAACGCCGGAAAAGCTGGGGGCGCTGTGCAGTCTGATTGCCGTGCCCCGGCCGGGCGAAGACAGATCAGCGCTTCCGGCGCAGGCGGAGCACATTCGAAAAGCACTGAACATACGCGTTTATCTGGCGGCGGAGAGCGGTCCGGATATTTCGTCGACCGAGATCCGCGCGTGCGCGGCGCATGGCGGCGATCTTGCGGCCTTTATTCCCGGAGCGGCGGCCGACTACATCGCGCAGCACGGGCTTTACGGCGCGCCGTATCACTGGATGACGCAGCGGCTGAAGGAAACGCTCTCGCCGCACCGATTCAGGCACACGCTTTCCGTGGCCGAAACGGCGGTTATACTGGCCGCGCGCTTTGACGTCAATCCCGTGCAGGCGCATCTGGCGGGGCTGCTGCACGACTGCGCCAAGGGACTGGATGCGTCGGCGCTGACCGCGCTGATTCGCTCGGGCGGCATATCGGCCGACGAATATGAGCTCGGCATGCCGGCTCTTCTGCACGCGCCTGCAGGCGAAGCGCTGGCAAAAAGCCAGTATCACGTCACCGACGCCGCCGTATTGTCAGCCATACGCTGGCATACGACGGGACGCCGCAACATGACGCGCCTCGAAAAGGTCATCTATCTGGCCGATATGATCGAACCTGAGCGCGAGGACTATCCGGGACTTGGCGACATTCGCGCGATGGCTGAGACCGATCTGGACGCGGCGGTGCGCGTGGCGGCCGCCAAGAGCGTCGAGTATGTGATGGAGCGCGGCAAAAAGCTGCATCCGCGCACCATCGAGCTGGCGCGGGAACGCTGAAACGAACCGATGGGAATCATCCTGAAAATAAAGATATGAAAGGAAGTATGCACATGAAGGATTCCAAGGAACTGGCTCTGCAGATCGCTGATTTTCTCTATTCCAAGAAGGGTGAGAACATTCAGGTGCTGGACGTATCGCATCTGACCTCGATCGCCGAATATTTCGTCATTTGCAGCGCGCGCAATACGACGCAGTGCCGCACCATGGCGGAAGATCTCGAGGATAAGCTGACCGAGACGGAGCAGATTGAAGCGCGCCGCAAGGAGGGCTATCGCGAATCGCGCTGGATCGTGCTGGACTACGCGTCGGTCATCGTCCACATTTTCCACGAGCAGGAGCGCGAATATTACAACATAGAACGGCTCTGGTCGGACGGCACCAACATGATCAAGGCGCTGTGAAAAGAGGAATCTAGCCATGAATAAAACCGTCGATCTTCTCGTTGCGGCGCAGAAGGACATGATGCTGGTTGTCAGAATGACGACGCTGGGCGTGCTGGCGCGCGCCGGGCTGACGCTGGACGACATGGACGACATGAAAATGGCCGTGGACGAGGCCTTCGGCTGCCTGATCGAGCAATCCGTGGGCTATGAGCAGATCGCGCTGCATTATGAATACGACGGCGACGCGGCGAGCGTGCGCCTGAGCGGACAGGGTGGCTGCATGGCGGCTGCCAGCGATGAAGACGGCCGCGAGGATGAAATTCTGCGCTGCGTACTGGAGTCCATGGCCGACGAAGTGCTGATCGGAAAGCTGGGCTGCACCACTGCGCAAATCGAGCTGAAAAAGCGCTGCGTTAAGGCGGGCGTGACATATGGCTGCTGACAATCTGCTGCTGGCCGAATATGGCCGCACGCGCTCAGAAGCGCTGCTGGACGAGATCTGCCGGCAGTATTTGCCGCTGGCCGGGGCGATTGCACGGCGTTTCAGCGGGCGCGGCGTGGACTACGACGATCTGTATCAGGTCGCGTCGCTGGCGCTCGTCAAGGCCGTTCAGCGTTTTGACGCAGACAAGGGCGTTCAGTTCAGCACTTATGTGACGCCCACAATCGTCGGCGAAGTGAAAAACTATTTCCGCGATAAATCCCGCACGATTACGCTGCCCAGACGAAGCGGCGCGCTGCTCAGGCAGATTGACTCAGCGCGCGAAAGGCTGACGCACGCGCTGATGCGCTCGCCGACAATCGACGAGCTGGCCACGGAAACCGGAGCGGCTGCGGACGTCATACTGGAAATGCTCGAAATGAAAAACGCGATGACGCCCGTGTCGCTGGACGCGTCGCCCGTATCCGAGGACGAGGATTTGACGCTGCAAGCGGTGCTCGGCGAGAACGACGCGGGCTATGAGGCGGTCGAGACACAGGACGCCATTCGCCAGATCATGCGCTCATTGCCGGAAAGCGAAAAACAGCTGCTTAAAATGCGCTATTTCGACGGCCTGAGCCAGCGCGAGGCCGCTCAGCAGCTGGGCGTATCGCAGATGACGGTATCGCGCATGGAAAAAAAGGCGCTTTTGCGAGCGCGTGAATTGATTGAAGGGAAGTAGACAGGCGGGTTTATGAAGCAGGTGATCATCTATACGGACGGCGCGTGCTCGGGCAATCCGGGGCCGGGCGGCTGGGGTGCAGTGCTGCTGTTCAATGAATTTCGACGCGAAATGTCGGGCTATGAGCCCAGCACGACCAACAACCGCATGGAGCTGACCGCGGCCATCGAGGCGCTTGGCGCGCTCAGAGAACCCTGCGATGTGCGGCTCTACTCGGACAGCAGCTATCTGATCAATGCCTTTATGCAGCATTGGCTGGAAAACTGGGTCAGGCGCGGCTGGATCAAGAGCGACAAAAAGCCGGTTGAAAACAGAGATCTTTGGGAAAAGCTGCTTGCGCTGACAAAAATCCATTGCGTGACATGGATCAAGGTCAAGGGACACGCCGACAACCGCGAAAACAATCGCTGCGACGAGATGGCGACCGGCGCAATCCGACAGGCGCGCGACGCGCGCAGGGGTCTCGACGACTAAAGCGAACAACAAGAAAACAGACCACGGTCTACACGTGAAGACTCTGGTCTGTTTTTGTATAGCACAAATAGACTACGGTCTGTATTGGGCGTTTGGAAACGCAAAAACTCAAAGGGAGCGCGCTGCCTTTGGAAAAATGCTCACGAGTGATTGCCGACGGATTCATCCTGAGGGGTATGCTGCGCGGCCGATTCCGCATCGGACGGCGCTTCTTCGGCGGCTGCGCCGGTGAGCGTAGCCTCGTCGTCGCGCAGTTTGACATGCGCGGCGGCCATGCGGCGGCGGTCGTCCGACATGGCCGCGTAGTGCTTGCGCGTCGTGTTGACGTCTGTGTGGCCGAGCACATCCGCCACCAGATATATGTCACCGGTTTCATGATAGAGATTGGTGCCGAACGTGCTGCGCAGCTTGTGGGGGCTGAAGCGCTTCTTCAGCGGCGCGGCAAGGAGCGCGTACTTTTTGACCAGATTTTCCACGCTGCGTACATTGATGCGCTTTTTCTGCATGGACAGGAACAGCGCGTTTTCATGGCCGGGCAGGGCGGTGATGGTTTTGCGCTCGTCGACGTAATCCTTCAGCACGGCGGCCACTTCGTCCGGAAAGTACAATATGACCTGCGCGCCGCCTTTGCGCGTCACGAAAAAGCCGTTCTGAGAGAAATCGATATCGTCAATATCGATTCCGACGCACTCGCTGACACGGATTCCAGTGCCCAAAAAGAGTGAAATCATCGCCAGATCGCGCTTTTTCGTCAGTTCATGATACTTTTTCTGGCCATCCGAGAGCGCGTTTCCGCTTTCAACCTGATCGAGCATGCGCACGATTTCGTCAATTTCAAGCCGCAGTATGGGCTTTTCGTGCAGCTTGGGCAGATCGATCAGCTGGGCGACATTGCTGTTCACTCTGTTATTCTTAAATAAGAATTTGAAATAGCTGCGCAGCGCGGACAGCTTGCGCATTTTGCTGGCGTCTTCGTTGGTTTCTTCGCGCTCGTCGTCGCGGATATAGAGCGTGAGATAATCGTTGTAGAGGGCGATATGCCGTCCGGTGACGCGATCAAGGTCGGCATCGCGGATGGCGGTGATCGTCAGGTCGGCAAATTCGGGAACCTCGGTGGTCAGATATCTGAAGAACAGCTTGAGATCGCGCAGGTAGCCGACGCGCGTGAGCGGCGTGGTGGTCGGTTCGAGCGCACGGACGAAATCTGCGCAGTTGTCGGGCAGTTCGCGCAGAAATTCACGGATCAGCAAAATACTCTTGCGGTCGCGGCTTTCAACATAAGTCAAGGGATCGGGCACAAAAACACCTCCGAAGCAGACGAGCCGTTGCCAGATCAAACAGGCGCTCATCGGCGGCTTTCGAGAGCATTATAGCGCAAATCACAGCTTTTGTCCATCAACTATTCGTAAAAGTTTTCTTTTGCGAATAGTTGAACATAAAACGCCCACCCCTTTCCCGCAGGCTCTGCTCTGCAATTCGGAGCGCCTTTTTCGCAAACAGCTCATTCTGTGCCAGCGCTTTTCACTGTGCGCTGTCGTCGGATTCTGACTCGATGATGTCATCCACCTCTATGGCCAGATAATCCGCGCCGGTCGAGCTGAGACACTTCATGCAGTTGTCGCAGATCTTGTTGGGATCCAGATCACAGCGCTCGCATTCGCCGCACTCGTCGCACCATTTGGTTTCATCAAGAACACATCGACGCTTTTCCATGGAATTGTCAGCCGCCTTTCTTTGCTTCAAATGTTAAATCGCCCGTTTTTCTATATTGTTTATTTGACGTTGCCGGGTTGTCATGGTATACTAATAGCAGATGGAGGTGCCGTAATATCATGAGAATGCCTAAAGAAGAAAGTCAGGCGAAGATCCTCGCCTTTATTCGTGAAGAAATGCAGAGCAAGGGTTATCCCCCGTCCGTTCGCGAAATCTGCAAGGCTGTCGGTTTTAAGTCGACCTCTTCCGTCCATGCCCATTTGCAGCAGCTCGAAAAAAGCGGCGCTCTTCACAGAGACGCGGCCAAACCGCGCGCGCTTGAACTGTCCGACTATCCGAAGGGACGCCTTGTGCCTCTCGTCGGCAAGGTGACGGCCGGCATTCCGATACTGGCCGAGCAGAACATCGAGGAAGAACTGCTGCTGCCCGCCAATATGCTCAATACCAGCGATGAAGTGTTCGCGCTGCGCGTCGAAGGCGAAAGCATGATCGAGGCCGGAATCCGCAGCGGCGATACGGTGATCGTGCGCGCGCAGAGAGACGCCGAGAACGGTCAGATCGTCGTGGCCATGATCGACGACGAAGCCACGGTGAAGCGCATATTCTATGAGCCGCATCGCGTGCGCCTTCAGCCCGAAAACTCTGCCATGGATCCCATTTACGCCGACGAGGTCACTGTGCTGGGACGCGTCATTGCGCTGTTCCGCGAATTCTGACCGCGCTCCCCTGCCCTGTCTGATTGAACCAGCCTGTTTCCGTTGGAAAGCGGAATACAGGCTGGTTTTTTAATATCAGAGACTGATCAGATTGCGATCCAGCATGGTCTGCAGCGCGCCTTCAAGGCCGCAGCGGCCGTGCGCATAGGTCAGCGCGCCCTGCATATAGACGATGTACGGCTCGCGCACGGGCGCGTCGGCGCTCAGCTCGATGGATGCGCCGGCCACGAACGTTCCGGCCGCCATGATGACATTGTCCTGATAGCCGGGCATGGCCCAGGGCTCGGGCACTGCGTCGCTGTCCACCGGCGAATTGGCCTGAATGCCCTGAATGAAGGCGATCAGCCTGTCGGCATCACCGAAGCGAACGGCCTGAATGATGTCCGTGCGATGCTCGTCGTGACGCGGATTGACGGCAAAGCCCAGCTTTTCAAAGACGGCGGCAGTCAGTATGGCTGTCTTGATGGCCTGCATGACGACGTGCGGCGCTTCAAACAGCCCCTGATAGAACGGCTGATAGCTGCCCGCGTAGGAGCCGACCTCCGCGCCGATGCCCGGAGAAGTCAGCCGATAGGACACCAGCTCGACCAGATCCCTGCGCCCCGCGACATAGCCGCCCGTCGGAGCCAGTCCGCCGCCGGGGTTTTTGATCATCGAGCCGGCGACGATGTCCGCGCCCACAGCGCCGGGTTCCTCCATGTCGGAAAATTCGCCATAGCAGTTGTCCACCATGACCACGGCGTCCGGCTTCACAGAGTGAATGAGCGCCGAGACTTCTCGAATCTGTTCAATTGAGAGCGACGGCCGCCACGCATAGCCGCGGGAGCGCTGAATTTCTACAAGGCGTATGGACGGATCGCTTTCCAGCGCCGCCCTGATGGCGTCAATATCGAGCCGGCCGTCGGGCAGCACGTCGATCTGGCTGTATTTCACGCCGTAATCGGCCAGAGAGCCGCGCCCCGCCTCGCCGGTCAGGCCGATGACCTCTTCCAACGTGTCATAGGGCTTGCCGCTGGCGGCCAGCAGCGTGTCGCCGGGACGGAGTATGCCGTACAGGCACAGCGCCAGCGCGTGGGTTCCGGAGGCGATCTGAGGGCGCACAATCGCGTCCTCGCAGCCCAGCAGCTCGGCAAATATCGCAGAGAGCGTATCGCGGCCGATGTCGTCGTAGCCGTAGCCGGTGGTCGGCGCAAAATGGCGCGCCGAAACACGGTGCTTCTGGAAGGCGGCCAGCACGCGGCGCGTGTTGTGGCGCTCAATGATATCAAGGCGGGCGAAGCTCTCGGCGCAATCGCGCTCAGCCTCGTCCACCAGGCGTTCGATTTTCGGGTCAATGGTTGTCATGTTCAATATCTCCCATCATGATTTGTACAATATCGTCGGTTGTTTTATTTTGAGCGTCGATGAAGCGCGGACGGCCGTCGCGGCGCAGCCAGGTGATCTGCCGCTTGGCGTAGTGCCGCGATCCGAGCTTAATTTCATCTACGGCCTCGCTCATATCGCATTTTCCCTCGAGCGCCATGACGATTTCCTTATAGCCCAGCGCCTGCATGGCGGTTGAATCGGTACTCAGGCCATTTTTAAGCAGCTGCTTTACTTCATCGACAAGGCCGCAGCACATCATCAGATCGACGCGCCGGTCAATGCGGTCATAGAGCACATCGCGCGGCCAGTCGAGCGCGAAAAACGTCACGCGATAGTCGCCCTCGCGCTGCCGGTCGAGCGCCATCTGCTCGGTCATCGTGCGGCCGGTCAGTTTGTAAATCTCTATGGCGCGGGCGACGCGGCGCACGTCGTTGGGATGCAGGCGTCCGGCCGATTCGGGATCGATCTCCTTCAGCATGGCATGAAGCGCCGCTTTGCCATTTTCGCGCTGAGAAACGGCAATCAGCGCCTCGCGCAGAGCCGGATCAGACGGCAGTGCAAAGTCCATAGGCCGCGTGAGCGCGTCGATATACAATCCCGTTCCGCCGCACAATACGGGCCGTTTTCCGCGGCTGAGAATATCGCTGACACAGATGGCTGCATCTTCCTTGAAGCGGGAGGCGGAATAGCTTTCGTCCGGATCGATGACGTCGATCATATGATGCGGAACACCGCGTCGCTCTTCGGAGGTGGGTTTGGCCGTGCCTATGTCCATGCCGCGATAGATCTGCATGGAATCGCACGAGACCACCTCGCCGCCGATTTCTTCGCACAGCCTGACGGCGGCGGCCGTCTTTCCGGAGGCCGTCGCGCCGCCAATGACGATCAGATGTGGTTTTTGCATATAAACGTCCTTTTCAGCGCTCAATTGCGGCGAAACATATGGTCGATTTCGCTGCGCCTGAACGTCTTGATGATCGGGCGGCCGTGCGGGCAGTTGGGCGGCGCGCTTGTGGTCAGCATATCGTCGATCAGCGCGCGCACTTCCGCGTCGCTCAAATGATCGCCCGCCTTGACGGCGCGCTTGCAGGAGGCCGTTATGACCTCGCCGCGCCGCCGGTCGATTGTGGCGTTTTTGAGCTGATCGAGCCGATCGATCAAATCGGCAAAGAGCGGCTTCAGCTCCGCCTGTCCCAGCACATACGGCACGGCGCGCACCTGAATGTCGCGCTCGCCAAACGGCTCGACCTCATAGCCCGCTTCCAGCAGGAGCGCCTGATTGTCCATCAGTATGCTGCGATCGCGCGCCGAGACGCTCATGATGATCGGCGCGACGAGCGGCTGCATGATCGTGCCGCCCTCCAGCGCCTTGCGAAAGCGCTCGTAGAGTATGCGCTCATGCGCGGCGTGCTGATCGATAAAGACCAGCGTCTCGCCCATTTCTGCGATGATATAGGCGTTATCGAAAACGCCTATGGCGCGAATCGCCGCGTTATCCACAGGCCTTTGGGCGGGCGCTTCGGGGCGCACGGGCATGACGGGCCGAGCGGCGGAGAGCGGCGCGGGCGGGTTGTCCGGCTGGGCGACATACCGTATTTCGGGCGGCATGACGAGTCTCTGAGCTGCGGGCGGCGGCGCTTCGCGAAAGCTGAGCACGCGCGGCGCGTCGGAAGGCGCGGCCTGCATGGCGGCAATATCCGGCGCGCGCTCTTCCCTCTTCCCGCCTTCCGATGCCGCTTCCGACAGCGGGGGCGCGGCGTCTGCGGACTTATCGGAGGGCGAAACGCGAATGACGACTGGAGAGAGCGGATCGTCTGCCGCACCGCTGAACACGGTGGTCTGTTCAGGCGCGGTGATTTTGATGACAGGGCGGCCGTTGAGCGGGATTTCCTCGCGCGCAATGGCTTCGGGGTCGAGAATTTTCGTGCCGCAGCAGGCGCGCGTCAGCATCATTTCGGCCTTCTGACGGACGTCTGCTTCGTCGCGGAAGCGCACCTCCAGCTTGCTGGGATGCACGTTGACGTCCACGGCGGCGGGCGGCAGGCGCAGCGAGAGCGCGCACATGGGGTACTGGCCGATCATCACGCGGCTGCGGACGCTGCTTTCGAGCGCCTGAGCGATGAGCGGCGCGCGGACAGTGCGGCCGTTGATGAAGAAGAATTCCTGCGAGCGATTGGCGCGCGCCAGCTCGTCCAGACCGATCAGCCCGCTGATTCTGAGGCTGCCCTCCGTTTCATCCACAAGCAGCATTTTCTGGGCCGTCTCGCGGCCGTATATGGCCAGCGCGGCATGACGGATGTCGCCGTCGCCATAGCTGTGATAGACGGTACGGCCGTTGCTTATGAAGCGCATGGATGTGCCGGGATTTCCCAGTATGAGCCGCGCGAGCATATCGGCGATGACGCCGGCCTCGGTGGTCGGCTTTTTGAGAAAGCCGCGGCGCACGGGCGTGTTGAAGAACAGATCGCGCACAACGATGGTCGTGCCCTCCGGGCAGCCCGCCTCGGAAACGTCGGTGATGCGGCCGCCCTCGATCTGCAGCTTCAGCCCGGAATCGCGCCCCTTCTGGCGTGTGGTCATGCTGACGCGCGCCACCGCCGCAATGGACGGCAGCGCCTCGCCGCGGAAGCCCAGCGTCAGTATGTCGCTCAGGCTGTCGCCGGACGCGATTTTCGACGTGGCGTGGTTCTCAAACGCAATGCGCGCGTCCTCCGGCGCGATGCCGCAGCCGTTGTCGGTCACGCGCAGATAGTCTATGCCGCCGTCTTTGATCTCGACGGTGATCGAGGTCGCGCCGGCGTCGAGCGAGTTTTCAATCAGTTCCTTGGCGATGGAGGACGGACGCTCGACGACTTCGCCGGCGGCAATCCGCCCTACAGTCGCCGCATCCAGGACGCGGATGGGCATGGGTTATATCCTCCTTGCCTTTTCGACGATTTTGAAAAGGTTGTTCATGGCGTCTATGGGCGACATCGACATGACGTCCAGCGTGCGAATTTCCTCGATCAGCTCTGTGGGCTTGAAATCGGCCAGTTCAACCTGCTTTACGCCATCCTTTTTGTTCGCGAGGATTGTCTGGCCGATGTTGCCTTCCTTCTCATCTCTGACTTCCAGCCGCGCCATGATCTGACGGGCGCGCTTGACCAGTGAATCGGGCAGACCCGCCAGCGCGGCTACGGCCACGCCATAGCTGTGATCTGCGCCGCCCCGCACGATTTTGCGCAGGAAAATGACCTCGCTGCCGCGCTCAACCGCCGTAATGCGGTAGTTGACAACGCCGTCCAGCGAGCCTTCCAGCTCGGACAGTTCATGATAGTGCGTGGCGAACAGCGTCCGCGCGCCGCACTTTTTTGAATCGGCGATGTATTCAACCGCCGACCAGGCGATGGACAGCCCGTCGAATGTGCTTGTGCCGCGGCCGATTTCGTCGAGTATAATCAGGCTGCGGGACGTGGCGCTGCGCAGTATGGTGGACAGCTCGCTCATCTCGACCATGAACGTAGACTGGCCGCCGTACAGATCGTCCGACGCGCCGATGCGGGTGAATATGCGGTCGGTGATCGGGATATTGGCCGAATCCGCCGGCACAAAGCTGCCCATGTGCGCCATGAGCACGATCAGCGCCACCTGCCGCATATATGTGCTCTTGCCGGCCATATTCGGGCCGGTGATGATCATCACGCGGTCTTTATCGGAAAGGCTCGTGTCGTTGGGCACAAACGCGTCGTGTCCCAGCGCCTTTTCGACGACGGGATGACGGCCGCCCTCGATTTCGAGAATCCCCTCTTCGTTGATGTTGGGGCGCACATAGTTGTTGTCGACCGCCGCTTCGGCCAGCGCCAGCAGCGCGTCGATTTCCTTCAAGGCCTTCGATACGCGGGAAAGCCGCGTCAGAGAAGCGTCCAGCGTTTCGCGGATCTTCAGGAAGAGCTGGTACTCGAGGCGCGTGGCGCTCTCCTCCGCACCCAATATCTTCTTTTCGAGATCCTTTAATTCGTCGGTGATGAAGCGCTCGCAGGCGGCCAGCGTCTGCTTGCGAACATAGCGCGCCGGCACAAGATCGTAAAACGACTTTGTGACTTCGATATAGAAGCCGAAAACGCGGTTGAAGCCGATCTTGAGATTCTTGATGCCGGTCGCTTCCCGCTCCTGAGCTTCCAGATTGGTGAGCCACGCCTTGCCGTTGGTCGAGGCCGAGCGGTATTCGTCCAGCTCCTGACTGTAGCCGTCTTTGATGATGCCGCCTTCCTTGACGGAGAGCGGCGCGTCGGGGCTGATGGCCTTTTCAAGCAGCTCGGCGAGATCGTCCATCGGATCGAGCATGGCGCGCAATTCATCCAGCCGCGCAACGCCGCTGTCCTTCAGCCGCGCTGCGATGGGCGGCACGGCCTTGAGCGAGGCAAGCAGCGCCAGGCAGTCGCGCGCATTGACGGTCGCATAGGCGATGCGGCTGAGCAGGCGCTCTATGTCATGAATGGGCTTCATCGTCTCGCGCAGATCGTCGCGCAGAAACGGATCGTCGACGAAATGTGCGATGGCATCCTGCCGCCTGAGAATATCGTCCTTGCTGACGAGCGGCTGTTCAATCCAGCTTCTCAGCAGGCGGCTTCCCATTGTGGTCATCGTCTGATCGAGCAGCCACAGAAGCGTGCCCCTGCGGCTGCGTCCCCGCAGCGATGCGGTCAGCTCCAGACTGCGCTGCGCCGTCGCATCGAGCAGCATGAAGCGCTCGGCGTAATAGCGCTGTATGGCCGTGATATGCTTGAGCGCGTTCTTCTGGGTCTTGATGAGATAGGAAAGCAGAGCGCCGGCCGCGCGCACGCCAATTTTCAGATCGCCGATCTCCAGACTGTCCAGTGAGGGAACTCTGAAGTGGTCGCGCAGCGCCTTTGAGGCCGATACAGTGGAAAATGTTTCGGCGGGCGCTTCGGTGAGGAGAATCGAATGCGCCTGCGCATAGGCGCGCAGCGGCTCGGCATCCATCACGACCAGCTCGCGCGGCGCGATGCGAGCCAGCTCGTCGTTTAACTCCGCGGAAGCGTTCGCCAGCTGATGCACGAAAAATTCGCCGGTCGACACATCGCAGAACGCGATGCCCGCGCTCTTTTTCTGCTGGCAGACAGCCATGATGTAGTTGGCGGCATGCTCGTCCAGCATGGTCGATTCTATGAGCGTTCCGGGCGTAATGACGCGCGTGACGGCGCGCTCGACCAGCCCCTTTGATTCGGCCGGATCGGTCATCTGATCGCAGATGGCCACGCGATAGCCCTTTTCAATCAGGCGCGCCACATAGGTGTCCACCGCGTGATAGGGCACGCCGCAC
>CAKUAV010000008.1 GCA_934636425.1 uncultured Clostridia bacterium | reverse complement strand
GATCAGCACCATGATCGAGCCGGAGGTCAGCACTGTGTGTATGCTGCCCCGGTAGGCGGCGACGAGCGCCTCCTGCACGTCCATGAGACGGCGCATTTCGCGGTAATAGCTGGTGTAGAGTATGCCGTAGTCTATTGTCGCGCCCATCAAAATGCACTCCACGATCAGCAGCGCCAGATAGTACATTGAGCCGCCGAACGCGCCCACGGCGGACACTGTGAGGAATACGCCGCACTGCACGATGAGCACCAGCAGGGCGGGAATCACAATGGAGCGGAACGTCAGCGCCACCACGATGAATATGGAGAACGCCGTCAGCAGCGTAATGACCAGCAGCTCGCGGCCAAAACCGCGCTCCATCTCATCCACCATGGCGCTCGCGCCGATCAGATACCAGCTTCCATTCAGCGATGCGTCGCACTGCGCGCGCAGATCGCGGACAAAGGCCTCGGTTTGCGGCGATTCTTCCGGAAGATCGGTCGTGAGAATGAGCCGCGAGCAGTGCTCGGCGCGCAGCTGCCGCGCCGCATCCTCCGCCTGACGGCGGGCGTCCGTCACCTGAGCGCGCGTTTCGTCGTCCACCAGAGAATCGAAGCGGGAATCGCTGAGAACGTTTTCTGTCAGATAGTCCAGCAGCTGCGCAATGGAGAGCGTCCATGCGGGATCGCTTTCCGTGCGGCTGGCGCGGTAGAGATACAGAAGGCTCATCGTGTTTTCATCCGCGCCGGGCAGCAGCTCCGCCATTTCCTTCGGCGTCAGGGCAGCGTCGGAAGCCACGGCGTCGGTTATGCTGCGCATTTGCCGGATGGCGGCGGTCGTCTCCTCGTTGAACAGGGCGGCGGCGGCCGTGTTGCTCAGCACGTTGTCGGTCAGGAAAACGGCGAATTCATGGAGGGACATCGTGCTCTCCGGCGTGTACTGCGCGCCGAATTTCATTTTCATCAGCTGCGATATCTGCGCCTCGTCCATGCCTGTCGCCTTGGCCAGCGCCGCAGCCGTCAGGGGCGCCTGTATCACGGCGCGATTGCTCAGCATCTGAAGGCGGCCGAGCTGCGCGCGCATCGAATCGTCCACATAGCCGGACAACAGCGGATCATTCAGGCAGCTTTGCGCGAATGCGGCAAACTGAGAAAGCGTCAGAGCGGGCGCTTCGCCGTCGCTGTGGGCGGCGTAGTAGACCAGCTGCAGCATATCGGCGGGAACCGACATTCCGCTGTCCATGGCGGACAGTGCGCTCTCCATCTCGTGAAGCGTGAGGGGCTTGTCGAGCGTGCTGGAATAGGAGAGGGCGCTGCGCACGGCGGGATGATCGGACAGCGTCTCGGCCAGAGCGGCGACCGCTTTCTCGTCCTGATTATCATACAGCAGCACCAGCTGATTGTCCTTGGGGAACACCTCGGCCACGGGATCGACTCTGGAAAGTGTGTAGACCGTGGTCGTCTGCTGCTGCAGGAAGAAGCCGCCCACAAACAGCAGCGCAAAGACCGCGGCGACGAGCCAGCGAAAGCGCTTGCTGAAGCTGCCCAGCGCCGCAAGGGGGCTCTTTCCGCCGCGCGGCTTGCGGGCCTTGGCCGTCTTGTCGATCGCCTTGTGGAATGTCAGAATCAGTCCGGGCAGCGCCGTGAACACGCACAGCATGCTGAAGGCCACGCCCTTGGCCAGCACTATGCCCAGATCCGTGCCGATCTGAAAGCTCATGAACAGGAGCATCAGCAGGCCCACGATTGTGGTAAAGCCGCTGCCGGTGATCGCGCCGAAGGAGGCGGTCAGCGCGTTCTCCATCGCCTGCGTCTGATCGCTCGTGACGGACAGCTCCTGCCGGTAGCGGTTCATCAGAATGATGGAATAGTCCATGGACAGCGCCAGCTGCAATATGGCGGCCACGCCCGCCGTAACGTCGGAAATTTCGCCGAGAAAGTAGTTTGTTCCCAGATTCAGCGCCACCGCCACGCCGATTGTCACGAGGAAGAGCAGCGGCTCAAAATAGCTGTCGCAGGCCAGCAGCAGTATCAGCAGTATTACGCCGAATGCGACCGCGTACACCGTCATGGGAATTTCCGGCGCGGACGTGTCGTCGTTGGCGATGGTCGCGCCCATATCCTGCGAAAGCGCGCGCTCCAGCTCGGCTTCCTCCGGCGTGTCGTAGGCGTATTTTGTGGTCAGCACATACAGCGTCCAATCGCCGCTGTTGTAATTTGAACTGTCCGGCTCATAGGCGACGGACGACACATTGGGGAGCTGCCTGAGCTCATCAAGACGCGCTTCCCGCTGCGCCTGCGAAAGGCCGCTGAACATGGCGCGGACGGTATAGGCTTCTTCTTCGGCGGGGAATTCCGCTTCCATAAGGCGCATGCCCGACCGCATCTGCGAATCTTTCGGCAGATATTTTGTCATGTCTGAATTGACCTGCACTTTGGGGATCAGCAGGCCGCAGACCACGGCGAGAATCAGCGTCAGCGCCAGAATCCATGCACGCTGGCGGACAATCCAGCAGGCTGCTTTTTTCATAATGAGGTTCCCTTCCTTCAGCATTTAGAATTTGACAAATAATTCCTTATAAAGTATACTGACAATGGGATTCAAAATCAACCGACTGTTTATTTCACGCTGATGTGACGTATACACTTCTGACTGTTGCTGCTGTAAAATCAACAATGACGAATAATTTGTTGAGGAGGGGAAGGCGTTATGGAAAACCAGCGAATTCGCTTGAGCAAGGCCATGCTGAAGAACGCGCTGATGCGGCTCCTGAAGGAAAAGCCCATCGAAAAGATTTCCATCTATGAACTGTGCGCGGCGGCGCAGATCAACCGCACCACATTCTACAAATATTACGGCAGCCAGTACGAGCTGCTGGCCGACACCGAGAGCGACTACTTCCGCAAGCTGGAGGAAGTGCTCTCGGAGAACGTGACGGACAGCCGGGACAGCCTGTGCCGGGTGCTGGAGGCGCTGCTGGCCGACGAAGAGGCGTTTCTGCTGCTGGCCGGATCGCTGCCCGACAGGGATTTTTCGGACAAGCTGTTCAACCTGCCCGCCATTCGGATGCAGTTCGATATGGCGATTCCCGACACATTTTCAGACAGAGAAAGAGAGCATCTGCGCGTCTTTTTCTATCAGGGCGGCTATGCGCTCATTCGGGAATGGCTGTGCAGCGACGCAGACCGCGAAAGCCCCCGCGTGATGGCGGACTTTCTCTACGGAATCATCCGTAAGCTGACGAAATAGCCGCATATGCGCCGCGCGCAGTCAGGGATTCTGGAAGAGGAGCGGCGCATATCGGATCGCGGAATTTTTCGGACACGCTTTTTCGAAGCGCAAGCGCGGCGTGAAAACAGCATACATGAAGGGAGCCCTGCGCGCATGAAACGCACAGGGCTCCTCAGCTTGTCAAAAATCTCATTTGCCAGGCTTGGATGGGGAAGCAAGCTCCGCCGCCATTGCCAGACTTTCCAGTTTTTGCAAAAAATCTTTCAGATTTCCGGGCACAAAAACTGCAGGGAAGCGATTTTTTCTCTGGAAAATGAGATTTTCCGTTGCAAAAATCGTCTCGCATCCACAGTATACGCCGCTGGGCGCGATTAAAAGTTCGAGAGGATTTCGACCCTTTCGAGCTCTCCGAGGTTTTTTTCGCATTCCGGAGGCTTTCGTCGGGCAATGCGGCGGCCGACGCTTCCCCAAAGCGGAGCGCGGGCTTTCGAAAATCGCGTTTGCAGCGAACAGTAAAGCGTCGGAGCGGGAACGTTCCGTCAGTCGGCGCTCTGCGCGTCCGAAGCGGGCAGCGTCAGCTCGACCGTCGTGCCCTGTTCTCCGCTCTCGCGGATGCGAACGCCGCCGCCGTGCAGATGGGCGATTTCCCAAACCAGAGACAGACCCAGACCCACGCCGCCCTTTTCGCGGCTGCGGGATTTGTCCACCCGGAAGAAGGGCTGAAACACGCTTTCCCGGAGCGATTCCGGGACGCCGCAGCCGGTGTCGGCCACATCGATCAGCGCATCGCGTCCCTGAAGCGAGGCCGAGACGCATACGCTGCCGCCGGGCTGATTGTACTTTATGCCGTTTTCCACCAGATTGAATATGGCGCGGTAGACCAGCACGTCGCTGCCGGTGAGCCACAGATCCTCGCCGGACTGGGAGAGCGTCACGCCGCTCTTCTCGGCCAGCGGCGTGAGATCGGCCAGCACCTCCTCGATCATGGGCGCAAGCTGGATTTTGTCGGTGCGCGGCACGTCCTTGAGGTCGCTCATGTCCAGCAGCGTCCGCACCATTCTGGACAGGCGATCGGTCTGCTCCCGCAGCATGGAAATGGTCTCCCTTGTCTCTGGAGAGCTGTCCTCGTGCTCGGAGGACATATACAGATCCAGCCGCGTCTGCATCAGCGCCAGCGGCGTGCGCAGCTCGTGGGCGGCGTTGCCGACGAACTGGCGCTGGGCGTCGAAGGCCTGATTCAGCCGCAGAAACATCTGATTGATGGCGCGGCTCAGCCGGCTGAACTCGACCGCCTCGTCCTCGCTGAGCGTGATTTCCGAAAGGCTCTGCAGCTGAACGCGCTCCGCCTTGGCGGTGAACCGCTTGAGGGGCTTCAGCGCCCGTCCGCTGACGAAATACGCCACCGCGCCGCCCAGCACGGTTACCGCCAGGGCGATGAACCAGCCGCTGACGCAGAAGCTGTGCTTTGCGCCGCTCAGCTCCAGCACGAACTCGCCGGCGAAGCGCTCGGACATATCGTTCCACTGCTCGTCGGAAATGTCGATGCGGACGGCCTGCGGCCCCTCGTCGGCGTAGTGCAGCACATAGCTGCCTATGGAATCCATGTAGGCGTGGCCGGAGGAGCAGAGCAGCGTCTTCATGGTCACGCAGGCCAGCGCCAGCAGAAAAAACGTCATCAGCGCGACCCGCCATTGCAGGGACAGCTTTTTCATTTTTCCTGTCCTCCTATCATATAGCCCTCGCCGATGCGGTTGAGAATCGGATCGTAGCCCAGCGCCGATTTCAGCTTTTTGCGCAGGGACGATATGTGAACCCGTATGGAGTTGCTGAAGCTGTCCACGCTGCCGTCCCAGACGTGCTCCATCAGCTCCTCCTGACTCACCGGCCGCCCCTGATTCATGAGCAGATATTCCAGTATGCCGTTTTCCTTGCGGGTCAGCGTCACAGCGGCGCCCCTTGCGCATGCCTGGCGCTTTATGGTGTCGAATGAGACGTCGCCGCAGCGCAGGAGCGAATCGTGCTGCACAAAGCTGCGCTGAATCAGGCTGCGCACGCGCGCTTCCAGCTCCTCCAGATGGAAGGGCTTGACCAGATAGTCGTTTGCGCCGCAGTCCAGACCCGCCACCTTGTCGCTGATGAGGCTGCGGGCGGAGAGAATCAGAACACGCGTCTCCCGGTCGGTTTCCCGAAGCGTTCTGAGCAGCTCCATGCCGTCTGGCCCGGGCAGGTTGAGATCCAGCAGTATGAGGTCGTATCGCTCAACCAGCATCCATTCCAGCGCGGCGTCGCCGTCGTAGCAGACGTCCACCTCATAGCCCCGGCGCTTCAGGCTCTTGGCCAGCATATCGCACAGCGCCCGCTCGTCCTCCACAATCAAAATTCGCATACCGCGCCTCCTCAAAATATGTACTGTTACACTCAGTATAGCATATCGGAATAAAATGCGCATAAAGTTTTTCATCTTAACGGAGATTTTAGCCCCCATGTCGTATCATGAATCTGCGAGAAGGAAAAAGGGAGGCGATGAATGATGAACGGTGTTTCATCGGCGGCGGGCAGGCGCGCCGTCCGGCTGAGCGTTCTGGCGCTGGGCGCGGCGATGCTCATATACGGCGCATGGCGCGGCGAGGCCGCCACGGTGCTGTCCAAGGCCATACGAATCTGTCTGGAGTGCGTGGGCATTGGATAGGAAGAGAGCGGGGGCGAAGGCTCCGCCCGTTTCCGGATTTCTCGCCCGGTTTCGGGGATTGCTGCAGGCGTGCGCCGCGCTGCTGACCAACCCGCATCTGCCCAATCTGTTCAAGGGACAGATTTACCGGGGCAGCGGCAAGTATGTCTGCGTGCCGGGACTGAACTGCTATTCCTGCCCCGCTGCGACGGGGGCGTGCCCCATCGGGGCGATACAGTCGGTGATCGGCTCGTCGAAATTCCGATTTTCCTATTACGTCACAGGAACGCTGATTTTGCTGGGCGTGCTGCTGGGACGCTTCGTGTGCGGCTTTCTCTGTCCGTTCGGCTGGCTGCAGGAGCTGCTGCACAAGCTTCCGCTGCCCCGAAAGAAGCTGTCCACGAAAAAGCTGGGGCCGCTGAAGTATCTCAAGTATCTGATTTTGCTGCTGACGGTGACGCTGCCGCTGATTTTTGCCAACGAAGTGGGGATGGGCGATCCTTTCTTCTGCAAGTACATCTGCCCGCAGGGCGTGCTGGAGGGCGCGATTCCGCTGTCTCTGGCCGCGGAAAGCGTGCGGAGCGCTCTGGGCGGCCTGTTCGCGTGGAAGAGCGTTGTGCTGGCCGCGGTGGTCATACTGAGCGCGATGTTCTATCGCCCGTTCTGCAAGTGGATCTGTCCGCTGGGAGCGTTCTACGCGCTATTCAACCGCCTGTCGCTGACGGGCATGCGTGTGGACGCACACAAATGCGTTCACTGCGGCCGCTGTGAGAAGGCCTGCAAAATGGACGTGGACGTGACAAAGACGCCGGATCATGCCGAGTGCATACGCTGCGGCGCGTGCGTCAGAGCCTGCCCCACAGGCGCTGTCAGCTTCCAGTGCAGACTGGGGCGCGGCGCGCGGGCGACCGAAAAAGAGAATCCAACCGGCACAAATGCCGTGGAGAAATAAATGCGAAGCAATCGCATAACAAGGAGGATATTCTGATGAAAAAGACCTGGATTGCGCTGATGCTGGCCGTGTGCCTGCTGCTGACCACAATGGCCGCCGCTTCGGCCTGCTGCACGGATACGTCCGATATGAATCGGACGCAGACCATGGAAGAGAGATGCCCCTGCATGATGGACGGCAAGGGCGTGGACGGCTGCAAATGCACGGGCGATGCGTGCGGCGAGGACTGCGCGTGCATGGGCGAGGAGCCCTGCATGAAGGACGGCGCGTGCACGGAGGATTGCCAGTGCGCCGGATCGTGCAATGACATTGAGGCGAAGATGGGAATGCTGGAAGACGAGCTGAACGCCGTGTTTGAGACCAACATGGCGCTGTGGGAGAAGTTCTTCGGCCTGATGGACAAGCAGCCCGACATGGACACGGAGTATGCCGACTATCTGATGGAGCAGCTGGATGCGGCGAAGGACAAGTTCACCGACGAGGAGTACACGCTGCTTCAGCAGGACATTGAGACCATACGCCGAATCGATCGTGAATTTGCCATGCTGGAAGAGCAGCTCATGCCGGATGAAACCATCATGGCGGGCAAGTGCATGAAGGACGGCCAGTGCGTTTCCGAATGCCCCTGCGAAGAGGGCACCTGCACCGAGGCGTGCGACTGCATGAAGGACGAAATGTATCAGGACGCGGGCATGATGGACGATATGTCGACGATGTTCCCCGCCTTTGAGGGCGAGGATCTGGACGGCAACCCCGTGACCAGCGATCTGTTCAAGGAGAATTCCGTCACCGTGATCAACTTCTGGTTCTCCGGCTGCGCGCCCTGCGTTGCGGAGCTGGGCGAGCTGAACGAGCTCAACGAGACGCTCAAGCTGAGGGGCGGCGCGGTGATCGGCGTCAATACGGACACACTCGGCGGCAACGAGAAAATGATTGCCGAGGCGAAGAATCTGCTGATGGCGAAGGGCGCCGAGTATCAGAACATCCGCTTTGCGGCCGACAGCGAGGCCGGGCAGCTGGCCGGCAGCATCATGGCCTTCCCCACCACAATCGTGGTGGACCGCAACGGCCATATCGTGGGCGAGGCGATTCTGGGCGGCATCAACAACGATGCTCAGATGAAGGCGCTGCAGGCGCTCATCGACGAGACGCTGGCCAAGGATGTGGAAATGCTGGACAAGGACATGATGATGAAGAACGGCAAGTAATCGTTCCCAAGGCGGCGCAGGGAGATTGTCCCGCGCCGCCTTTTTGAAACCGCTTGCGGCTCGACGACGGGAAGGGAGATGCGACCGAACGGGAAAGGAGAAAAAAACATGACGCTGAAGAGAGGAACGGCGCTTTTGCTGGCCGCGCTGCTGCTTTGCGCCGCGGCCGTGGCGGAGGAAGCCAATATGGACGGCATGGAGGAAATAATGGACAGAAAACGCAATGTGATCTATCTGGCGGGCGGCTGCTTCTGGGGCATGGAAAAGCTGATGCAGTCCATCCCCGGCGTGATCGACGCGGTCAGCGGCTACGCCAACGGCTCCGGCGCGGCCGAGGCGAACTACAAAAGTGTCTGCGGCGGCGGCACGGGATTCCGGGAGACCGTAGAGGTGACGTACGATCCCGGACAGGTCAGTCTGGACGCGCTGCTGCTGGCCTACTTTTATGTGATCGACCCGACGGTGGAGAACAGGCAGGGCAACGACGTGGGCAGCCAGTATCAGACCGGCGTATACTATGCGGACGACGCGGCGAAGGAGACCGTGGAGCGCATTGCCGCTCTGGAGCGGGGGCGCAGGCGGAATTTCGCGGTGGAGATCGGCCCGCTGGTCAATTTCTTTCCGGCCGAGGCGTATCATCAGGACTATCTGGACAAAAATCCGGGCGGCTACTGCCATATCCCCCGCGCGGAAATCGAGCTGTTTTCAAAAATGAAGATCGATCCGGGCGATTACAAAAAGCCCGCCGCCGAGGTCATTCGCGACAGGCTCACCGACGAGCAGTATCGCGTAACCCAGCTGAGCGACACAGAGTATCCCTTCATGAACGAGTTCTGGAATCAGTTCGAGAAGGGCATATATGTGGACGTGGTCACGGGAGAGCCGCTGTTTTCCTCTGCGGACAAATTCGAGAGCAGCTGCGGCTGGCCCGCGTTTTCACAGCCCATAGAAAAGCCCGCGGTGGTGGAAGTGCCGGACGACAGCCACGGCATGCAGCGCACAGAGGTGCGCAGCCGCGCCGGGGATTCTCATCTGGGGCACGTGTTCTTTGGCGACAGGGAGAGCCCCAACGGCGTGCGCTACTGCATCAACAGCGCGTCGCTGCGCTTTGTCCCCTATGAAAAGATGGAGCAGGAGGGCTATGGCGAATTCATGAGCCTGCTTGAATGAGCGCAGCTTGAAAAAAAGAAATCTGAATGACACGGCGGCACGATGTCGACAGGCTGCTGCGGAGGATTCAAATCCGCAGCGGCCTTTTGCGCGCAGGCCGCAGTCCAGCCATCCGGCGAACGCGCCTTTGCTGAGCGGGGAAAAGCAAAATGTCGCTTCATCGGAATTCATACCAGATCCCCGCTAAAACATGGACATTAGCCATTGCCCGCCGGCAATGCATGAATGACGGTGGGCGCCATAGAGCGTTCGCTGAGCCCCGTCTGCGCCAGAATTTCAGAATTGCTTTTTGCAACATAACGTTCTTCCAGTACTCAGCCTGTCAAAAGAGTTTTTACAAAGCGGGCGGACAGGGAAGCAAGTTCCCCGCTGTATGCCACATTCTTCAGCTTTAGCGCTGGAAATGGGACTTTTCGACGCAAAAAGTCGTATTGCCCCATCGTATACGCTGCCGGATATGTTTGAAAATTCGAGAGGATTTTGATACTCTCGAGCTCCCGAAGGTTTTCTGACAGCCCGCGTTCTTCCGGCGCTTCCAACCGTTTCGCTGCGTCAATCGCAGCTTTTTTCTTCGCTGATCTTCAGCATCTTCCATTGCCCAATTATCGCGTATTTTGGGCGCTGTGTTTATCGCTTAGATGGAATATAGCATCGGGCGGCGCTTTCTCTTTTGGCGCTCGGCGCGCGGAAAAACGCATTGCGCGGATATTTGCGCCCGCGCAATGCGCCGCTTAAGGCGGTTTTATGCGGTTGAAAGAATGAGAAAAGTATGTTATCATCAATTGTATGAAGCGGGGAAGCCGCAGCGGCAGGGACGGCGCGCCCGAACAGGCCGCAGCGCATTTGGCACACACGACGGGCGAGCAGAGGGCGCTGGCGCCGCGAGCCGGAGGGAAACGCCATGTATCAGATATTTGTGGTGGAGGACGAGCTGCTGATTCGTCAGAATATCCGCAGCACAATCGAGAACGTGCAGGGGCCGTACGCATTCTGCCCGCGTGCCTCAAGGGGAACGACGGAAAGACCTGACGCGGCGAACAGTTCGAATTATTGAAAGTGAGGACGACATGATGAACAGGCAATATGAATTCTGGTTCGTGGTCGGCAGCCAGTTCCTCTACGGCGAGGACGTGCTGCGCACAGTGGAGACGCGCGCCCGCGAGATGGCGCAGAAGCTGAGCAAAGCGCTGCCCTTCCCGCTGATTTACAAGGTCACCGCGAAGACCAACCGCGAAATCTCCGAAGTGGTTCGGGAGGCCAATTACCGTCAGGAATGCGCGGGTGTCATCACGTGGTGCCACACGTTCAGCCCGAGCAAGATGTGGATCGACGGCCTGCGCGATCTGCAGAAGCCCTGGTGCCATATGGCGACGCAGTATAACCGCGAGATTCCCAATGAGGAAATCGACATGGACTTCATGAATCTGAATCAGGCCGCGCACGGCGACCGGGAGCATGGATTCATAGGCGCGCGTCTGCGCAAGCCCCGCAAGATCATCGCCGGATACTGGCAGGACGAAGGGCTGAGGCGGAGGCTGGGCGACTGGATGCGCGCAGCCGTCGGCGCGGCGGTCAGCCGGGATATGAAGGTCATGCGCTTTGGCGACAATATGCGGGAGGTGGCCGTCACAGAGGGCGACAAGGTGGAGGCGCAGATCAAGCTGGGCTGGCAGGTCAACACCTGGGCCGTGGGCGATCTGGTGAAGGAGATGAACGCCGTCTCCGAGGCGGAGATTGACGCGCTGATGGCGGTTTACCGCGCGCAGTACGATATGGCGACCGACGATCTGGCCGCCGTACGCTATCAGGCGCGGGAGGAAATCGCCATGAAGCGCATGATGGATCGGGAAGGCTGCCGGGCGTTTTCCAACACGTTCCAGGATCTGTACGGCATGGAGCAGCTCCCGGGGCTGGCCAGCCAGCATCTGATGGCGCAGGGCTACGGCTATGGCGGCGAGGGCGACTGGAAGGTCTCGGCGATGACCGCCATACTCAAGGCCATGGGCAGGGACGGAAACGGCGCTTCGGCCTTCATGGAGGACTACACCTATCATCTGGTCGAGGGGCAGGAGTACTCTCTGGGCGCGCATATGCTGGAGGTGTGCCCGTCGCTGGCGGCGGGAAGACCCCGCATTGAAACCCATCCGCTGGGCATCGGCATGAACGAGAAGGATCCCGCCCGGCTGGTGTTCGAGGGCAAGGCCGGCCCTGCCATTGTGGTCAGCCTGATCGATATGGGCGGGCGGATGCGCCTGATCGTTCAGGACATCGAGGCGGTCAAGCCCATAATGCCCATGCCCAATCTGCCCGTGGCGCGGGTGATGTGGCGCGCCAAGCCCGATCTGACCACCGGGCTGGAATGCTGGCTTACCGCCGGCGGAGCGCACCACACCGTGCTCTCCTACGACGTGACGGCGGAGATGATGCGGGATTGGGCGCGCATGATGGAGATTGAGTTTGTTCACATCACAGACGATACCACGCCGGAAAAGCTGGAAGAGCAGCTCTTCCTGAATGATCTGGCCTGGAAGCTGAGGTGAGCGCTATGGATCTGAGAAAGACGGCGCTTGGAATCGAGCTGGGCTCAACGCGTATAAAGGCCGTGCTGATCGACGAGGCGCACCGTCCCATCGCTCAGGGCAGCCATGAGTGGGAAAACCAGCTGAAGGACGGCGTGTGGACATACAGCATGGAGGCGATCCACAGCGGTCTTCAGGCCTGCTATGCGGCGCTGAAGCGCGACGTGCGCGAAAAATTCGGCGTGACGCTGACGCAGGTCGGCGCGATCGGCGTGTCCGGCATGATGCACGGCTATCTGCCCTTTGACCGCGACGGCGCTCTGCTGACGGCGTTTCGCACATGGCGCAACACAATGACCGGCGAGGCGGCGGAGAAGCTGACCGAGCTGTTTCACTTCAACATTCCCCAGCGCTGGAGCATCGCGCATCTGTATCAGGCGATGCTGCGCGGCGAGGAGCATCTGCCGCGCCTCGCGCATATTACGACGCTGGCGGGGTATATCCACGAAAAGCTGACCGGCGTGAGGGCGCTGGGCGTTGGCGAGGCCAGCGGCATGTTCCCGATCGACGGCGAAAGCCCGCGCTACAATCAGGCCATGATGGCGCAGTTTGACGCGCTGATTGCCGAGAAGGGTTATTCATGGCGGCTTGAGGACATACTGCCCGCCGTGCTGACGGCCGGAGATCCTGCCGGAGAGCTGAGGGCGGAGGGCGCTGCGTTTCTGGATCCCGAGGGCGATCTGCGCCCCGGCATTCCCTTCGCGCCCCCGGAAGGCGACGCGGGAACCGGCATGACGGCCACCAACAGCATCACGCCGCGCACCGGCAATGTATCGGCGGGCACAAGCGACTTCGCCATGATCGTGGTGGAGCGCCTGCCCGGCGTGCATCGGGAGATCGACATGGTCGCTACGCCCGACGGAAAGCCCGTGGCCATGGCGCACTGCAACAACTGCACCAGCGACATAAACGCCTGGGTAAACCTGATGGGAGAATTCGCTCAGGCCATAGGCGCGCCCGTGGATAAAAACGCGCTCTACACGCTGTTGTTCAACAAGGCGCTCGAGGGGGAAAAGGACTGCGGGGGACTCATGAGCTACAACTATCTCTCCGGCGAGGGGATAACCGATCTGGACGCGGGCTGCCCTGTGTTCGCCCGCACGCCGGAGGCGCGGCTGACGCTGGCCAACTTCATGCGCGCGCATCTCTTCTCCGCGCTGGCGACGCTGAAGATTGGCGTCGACATACTGACCCGTCAGGAAAATGTGCCCATCGACCGTCTCTGCGCGCATGGCGGCTATTTCAAGACCCCCGGCGTGGGACAGCGCATGCTCTCGGCGGCGGTGTGCGCGCCGGTCTGCGTGATGGAAACCGCCGGAGAGGGCGGCCCGTACGGCATGGCGCTGCTGGCGGCCTACAGGCTCTGGAAGCGGGAGGGACAGACGCTCGCGGACTATCTGAACGAGTCGGTCTTCTCCGGCGTGCATGTGGACGCGGTCATGGCGGACGAGGCGGACGTCGCGGGTTTCAGAGCCTTTTTGACGCGGTATCAGAAAGGCCTGTCCATCGAGAGAGCGGCTGTTGAAGCGATGTGAGGAGAAAGACCATGTTGGAAGCATTGAAAGAACAGGTATGTCAGGCCAATCTGCTCCTGCCCAGATATAATCTTGTGACGTTCACATGGGGCAATGTCAGCGGCATCGACCGGGAAAGAGGACTCGTCGTCATCAAGCCCAGCGGCGTGGATTATCAGAGCATGACGCCGGAGGATATGGTCGTGGTGGACATTGACGGCAACCATGTGGAGGGACGCTGGAAGCCGAGCAGCGACACGGCGACGCATCTGGCGCTGTACAGCGCCTTTCCGGCGTGCGGCGGCATTGTGCACACGCACAGCCGATGGGCCACCAGCTTCGCGCAGGCGGGAATGGACATCCCCGCCATGGGCACAACGCAGGGCGACGACTTCTACGGCGACATTCCCTGCACGCGTCCCATGACAGAGGCCGAGATCAACGGCGCATACGAGCGGGAAACCGGCGCTGTGATCATCGAAACGTTCCGCACCCGGCAGATCGATCCCGATCAGGTGCCCGGCGTGCTGGTGTTCAGCCACGGCCCGTTCGCGTGGGGCACGGACCCCATGGGCGCCGTACACAACGCCGTGGTCATGGAGGAGTGCGCGTTTATGGACTATCACGCCATGACGCTCAATCCCGACCGCGGCGGTATGCAGCAGGCGCTGCTGGAGCGGCATTACCGGCGCAAGCACGGGAAAAACGCCTATTACGGACAGCGGTAAGCGCTGAAACTGACAAAGCAGAAAAAGGGCGCTGTGCGCGGCGGAAAACCATTGCGCACAGCGCCCTTTTGTCATGCCGCGTCACAGCGCTGACATTGCGGAAAGGCCGGCAAAATGAAGCTATCGATCGCACGGACGCGGCGCGGGACAATCGCAAAATGTCTTCCGGCATGGCGGGGAAAATTCCCGAAACACTGCATTGGCCGCAGGGCGATCTGCGCTTTTACGGCCGGCGAAGCGCCCTGATTTGACGGCGCGAACGGCAATATCAGTCCGCGCGGCGCGCACGCAGCCGGGTGATGCGCGGAGAAAACTTCATCGCGCAAAGGTGTGGGATATATCCAGCAGCGTGTACGGGTGGGACGGGATGATTTATGCGGCGGGAAATCCCATTTCCAGAGTAAAAACCGGAGAGGGGGCACGGCAGGGAACTTGCATCCCCGTTCGTCAGCTTGTTAAGACCTTTTTTGACAAGCCGACCCCGCCGCGCAGTGAATCGCGGCGGGGCGCTGGTTTATCGGGATGTTACAGCGCGCATATGCGCTCCATGGCGCGCTGGGCAAAGGGCTTCTGATCGGGAGAGCAGCGCTCAACGGCGGCTTCACAGGCGATGCGCGCTGTGGCTCTGTCGATGGGCCTGGGCACGAGGCCGACGAAGCCGTCGTGCGTGCGGCTCATGATCTGCTCCACCGTGTCCTCGGCCAGTGCAATGCCGCGGGCGGGCGTGCCGTGGATGACGGCTTCCTCATTGGTGGCGAGGAAGCGCATGATGTTGTCGCGCATGGACGCATTGAACACGGTGTTCGACGCGTCGCATCCGGTATCGGTGCCGTACTGTATGCGGTCGGCATAGCGCGTGATGAAATCGCGGAAAAAGCCGGCGTTTTCGGAAAAGGCGGGGTACATCTCGGTGCCGGGCGTTATGTCGAAATGCACGTTGGGATAGCGCGTCATCATGCGCTCGGCGTGCGCGGGATCGTCGGAGACGAAATAGAAATGCGCGAATGTGACGCGCAGCTTCGGATGGCGCTCCAGCACAGTCTCGACGATGCCATAGAGCGCATCGAGCGAGAGATAGCTCGGATCGAGATAGGCCCAGCCGCGCTCGATTGCCCATTTGGGGCACTTGTCCGCATCCCAGAACGGCGCGGGATCGCCGTTGTGCCAGAGTATCGGCACGCCGCGCTCCTCGAGATAGGCAAACATCGGGTCAAAGCGCATATCGTCCAGCCGGACGCCCAGACGGCGCTGACAGTTGGGCTTGGTCTCGATGAACTTGACGCCGTCGAAGCCCGCGTCGAGCCAGAGCCTGACCTGCTCGAGCGGATCGGGCGCGGGCTGGCCGTTTCTTTCGTAATCGAGGCTGCAAAAGGCGAAGCAGCGCGCGGGATCGAGCGCCTTGGCCAGCAGCGTCTCGGTGTTCTGAGCGGGGTCGCCGCGCAGCTGGGCGAGGGAAAGCAGCGAGTAGCGCGCGGCGTTTTCCGCGTCGGCGGCGCGGCGCACGTCGTCGGCAAAGCCGGGGTTGAGGTGAATGTGTCCGTCGCAGACGGTCATGGGGCAGGACTCCTTTCGGCGTTTTTTACTTGAAGCGGCTCATGCCGACCAGCTGCTGACCGACTGCGTGCAGAAGCTGTATGGTCAGGTCAATGCAGTTGCCCGTACAGCCGGAATCCAGCATACGGTGGATGCAGTTGTGCGCCTCGAATGTGAAAGAATGCTCATAGCCGATATCGTCCAGTGCGCGGATGACGTTCGGCCAGTCTATTGTGCCGAAGAAGGGCGTGATATGGTCGTCGTCCATGCCGTTGTTATCGTTGATGTGCAGGCATTTGAGACGCTTGCCGAGCTTCGTGATCTGGGCATACTGATCGCGCAGGGGGAGCAGGTCGGGGCGGTTATGCCGCTTATAGTTATGGCTGTTCTGAGTCAGATTTCCGTGGCCTGTGTCCCAGCAGACGCCGACCAGCGGATCATTGAAGCTATCGACCAGCGCGATGAGATCCTCTGTACGAGCGTAAGGCATATCCTCGTAGACGGGCCATATGTTTTCCAACGCGATGCCGACGCCGTATTTGTGAGCCAGCTCCTGAACTGGCGCGAAAAATTCATGGTTGTATTCAAAAACCCCCATATGCTTGCCGGCAAAGCTCGTGGGATGTGGAATGACGTGATAGACCATCCAGGGAATGTTCAGAATATGGCAGCCGATGATCGCGCGGCGGATGTATTCATGGAGCAGGGCGGGATCATGAGCGCAGGCGAAGCACGGGCAGGGCGCGTGCGCCTGATTGAACGCCGCGCCCAGCTTGTGCGCGGTTTCTCCGGCGCGCTCGATCCAGCTTTCCCAGCCGTCGCCGACGAACGGCGAGCGCTTGTCCCAGAACCAGTCGAGGAAGTTGAAATCCAGATATTCGAAGCAGTTTTTGACAATGCGCGTCACCTGTTCCTCGACGGGGCGCTCAAAGCTCTTGTCAAACATCAGATGCAGCGAGGTGGAAATGGGATAGGCCATGCGTATTCCTCCTGTATTTGCTATCGCTTTTTCTGTGAAGGACTTGCGTGCTATGAAATTTAGTTTATTATAGTCTATAAGAAATAGCCTGTCAATATGCTTTTAACATTTTATTGCTGCTGAAACGTCGATGGATGCAAAAGCAGGCTATTGTTCAAACAGGCACTTCATGCAGCAGAGTATAAAAAAGCTCAGAGTCACAGTTTCCTGCAATTCTGAGCGATGAAGTGCGCCTTCAGGGACTCGAACCCTGGACACCCTGATTAAGAGTCAGGTGAGGTGCGTGAAATCGGATTTAATCATCATAGCACATGCGCGGCGACTGCGTCAATTGCCACTTTGCGGTCGTTGGGCAAAACGTGTGCGTAGATGTCGGCTGTTGTGGCGAAGTTTGCGTGACCGAGAAGCGTTTGTAAGACCTTGATCGGCACGCCGGCGGCGACGGCGGCGGTGGCCATGCTGTGACGGAGGCCGTGGAGGTTGATCGGCGGGAGACCGGCGGCGGCCAGATCGCGCGAGAGCGCCGCATTGAGGGCGTGCGGGTCGATCGGACGGTTGTCCGTGTATGAGACCACATAGACCGCAGAAAAGCCGCAGACGGCGGCCTGCGCGGCCTGACGGCGCTTTACGAGCGTCAGCAGTCGGCCAAGATCGGCGGGCAGCGGAATATCGCGCCGTCCGGCGGCGCTCTTCGGCGGGCAATCGATTACGCCTTTGCCGCTGATCCGCTGCCGTTGATTGCGTATGTGAAGCACATTGGCGGCGAAATCGACATCAGACCAGCGCAGCCCGGCCAGCTCGCCGCGGCGCAAGCCGCAGAGCATGGCCAGCAGCCAGGCGTGCCCCCAGGGCGCGCCGTTGCAGTGAAGCGCGAAAGCGCGCATCTCATCGGGCGACCAGTAGCGCGGATCGGCGCGGACATGGCGCGGACGTAGCACACGACGCGTCGGATCGGCAGCGATTACGCCGAGATCGAGCGCATCGGAGAGCGCAGCGCGCAGCAGCACGAGCACGAGCTGCGCCGTGCGGGCATGGCCAGCGTCGCAGAGCGCAGCGAGCAGCGATTGAATCGCCGCAGGCGAGAGATCTTCCAGCGCGACCGAGCCGAAGGCGGGCGCGATATGGCGCGCGACGAGCGCGCGGTATGATTCTACTGTGCGCGGCGCGAGCCCGGGCGAGCGCAGCGAGATCCAGTCGGAAAGCCACTGATAGACAGTCATGCGATCACCTCCAGTTTTTTCACAGGAGGATCATATGTCATGCAGACGAATATAGCAAGCAAAATCGCCCCCTTCACCCCCAAGCAGGAGAGCGAGCAGGAGAAGAAGCCTAGTAGTACTACTGCTGCTACTACTCCGTGCGCCTGCGCGGGCGCGCGCGCACGCGAGGCGTTCGGGCGGCTACAGCAGTATTATTGCGAGGCGTTCGGGCGGCGAAGCTGCCCGCCGAGCATACAGCGCGCGCTCTATGAGGCCATGAAGGCCGGAATGTACGCGCGGACAATCATGCTGTGCATCGACGCGGCGCAGGAGGCCGAGAGGCCGACATGGGCATATGCCGCCGCCGTCATGCGGCGGTGCATCGCCGAAGGCGCATTGACGCCGGAGGAGTTCGAAGAGCGCAGCGCGCGGCACAGCGCCCGGCAGGGCGCAAGCGCGCTGAATTATCCGCAGCGCAGCTACACCGACGAGGAATTAGAGGCGCTAACGAGGTTCATGGACGACATTTGAGCGCAAAAAGCGACAAAAAAGCGCGCAAAAAGGCCATTGCGAAAAGAACGAATGTTTGCTAAAATAGGACAAAAGGAGGTGAAAAGATGGACGGGAGCGAAAAGTGCCGATGTGGGGACACGGTGAAGGCGGCGGAGAAGCCGACGATGCGGAGCTGGAGCGAGCTTTGGGTGCTTGAGCGCCAGATGCGCCAGCGCGGGCGCATGGAGAGCGCGCTTGCGAGCGCGATCAACATCATCGCGACGCTGTATTATGCGATGCTGAACGACAGCCAGCAGGACACGATCGCGAAGATCCAGAACGATCCGGTGATCGTGCAGGATATTCGTCGCCTCGAGGGAATGTGTCTGTAGGCTGGGAGAGTCAGCCGCGGGACGCGGCGACCGGCCAGTGGATCCTCCGCCGCGGCGGCGCGAAGCGCGGCCGCACAGTGAAAATCCGTCTGACGCAGGCGGAGGAGGCGACGATACGAACGCTGGCTGACGCGTCCGGCCAGACGATAACGGCGTACATAGTCGGCAAGTGCTGCGCGCGTCCGGCAGCGCCGGCAGCGCAGCCAGAGAGCATATTTGCCAGACATCGCGCCGAGCTGGTGCGCCGCAACAGGCGGAGACGGTAGCGGGTCAAGGCCGCGAAGCGCCGCGCAGCGGGCAGCCTTGACGCGCGGTGTCTATGCCGCGAAGCGATACTGTTACAGGGGTCTGTGGCCACATGTGGTCACAGACCCTTGTTTGCCGTCTCCGTCGTGCCCCGGGCGGGGCAGGCGGCATGCGGGCGGGGAGGCAGCAACGCAGGCGCAGGCGCCGGAGCGGAGGGCGAGGACCGCCGGACGCGGGGCGGGGCTGCCCGCCGGCGTGTCACGGTCCGCCGTGCGGGCGCCGCGACACACGGACAAGGCCGCAGACCGACCGACAAGCCGGAGCCGGTGCCCACTGCCAGGGCTTCGCGGGCGGGACGCACCAAGGCAGGAGCGGGGGCGCGTTCCTGGTCGACAAACTCAGCGCGCCGCAGCGCGCAACCCCGTACTCGTTTGAGCGGGGACGGAGGCCGGCGGGCGGGCAATTACTGCGATGGCAAGCCCGCGCGGTAACCCCGCAGGAGCGCAGCGACGAGGACTCAAAAAAAACCCGCCGCAGCGCCGCGAAGCGGCTTTATTGCGCCCCGGCGCCCAGAGGCGCCGGTTCCGATTGGGGCGCTTCCTCGCCGGCGTGAGCCCGCCCCAATGAGCACGACAATAAAGCGGGGGCCGCAGCCCCCGCATCCGAATATAGCCCAAGCCCCCCAGGGGTTAGCCGTGCGGCTGGGGAGGGCGGAGCCGGCCCCGCCCCCGAGGGGGCGGTTACCGGTTGAAACCCCGCAGGGAGCGAAGCGGACGAGGACTCAAAAAGAATCCGCCCTATCGGTGGGCGGATTCCGTTCCCCGCGCGGGCGCTTATACGCTCGAGCAGGGCGGGCCAGATACGGCTTGAGCGGGGAAGTTTGCAGAATCGCATCTTGACAAGCTGTTTAACAGGTGTTATCATGTCGGCGAGGTGATAAACATGACTCCATTTGTTGGTTTCAGACTGGCATCAGAGAAACGAGCACAGCTCGAAGAGATCGCAAAGGAAAGAAATATGTCTCTGTCGGAGGTGATAAAGTTGGCCATAGACGAATTTCTAAAACAAAACAGACCCAGCGGCCGCTGAGTCTGTTTTGCCAGTTAATCACAGGTTCCCCACGAGACCCCCATCTCGATGGGAAAGTGCGCCTTCAGGGACTCGAACCCTGGACACCCTGATTAAGAGTCAGGTGCTCTACCAGCTGAGCTAAAGGCGCATATGAACTTTGGCAACGAACGAAATATATTTTACCGCGTTCATATGCGTCTGTCAATAGCTCGGGCGAATTTAATGTGTTATACTTGTGTAAATCGTTCAGCGGCTGCGGGGAATCAGGCCGTAATGGTGCAGTATGTTGAGATCCTCGGGCATATCCAGGCCGTGAGAGCCGCAGTTGCCGTCGATTTCGTGACAGCCGTGATCCATCGCGAAGGCGAAGAGCGTGTCATGGCGCGTCCACTTCTGCCTGAGCGCGGTGATCAGGCGATCGAACGAGGCGACGTTGTCGCGCAGCTGCGCCATGGCCTCGTCGCTTTCTGGGCCGAATTTGTGCATGAGCGAGTCGTAATTGCCGTTGTAGACGACATAGAAGTCGTATTTGTCCTCCTCGATCAGCGCCATGGCCTTATCATTGATGGCCTCGATGGAGTCGGCGGTGAAATAGTCCATGTCGCGCTCAAGGAAAATGTGGCTCAGGCTGCAATGCGGGTCGCCGATGATGACCGGCTTTTTGCCCGCGCGTATGAGCGCGTCGAACAGCGTGTCGATGCGAATGACCGGCTTTTCATACTTCTGTATGCCGTGAACGGCGGGATATGCGCCGGTGTACATCGTGCCGAAGCAGACCGGCGTGACCGACGGCATGACCGTCTGAAGCGGCACGGCGAGCGATGTGTGCTTCACAACGTCGTCAAAGAGCGTTGTGTACTTCTGGTACAGCCACATCGCGACCGCGTCGGGATTGTACATGAACACGCGATCCACGTGTCCGCCGTCTGTGCCGCGCTTTACCATGTTGACGATCTGATCGATCGCCGGCTGGGCCTGAGCGGGCGCTTCTATGCCCATCGCCGCGGCCAGCGAGGCCGCCACGCCCGCCATGGACAGGGAATTCAGCTGATCTGCCATTGTTGGTTCCTCCTTTACACTGTGCGCCGAGCGCCTCTGAAAACGCTCAGGGAATGAAATGCGTCGGGATTGAGAGTGCCTTTCGGGTCTGAAAGCATCGATTCAGCGACGTGCTGCAAGCTCACTCTCTCCGCCGCTGCAAAAATTGTCCCGCATCCACCGTGCGCGCCGCCGGATATGATGGGAAGCTTGAGTGGATTTACACCGAACCGGGGCGGCGGATTTTTTGTCGCGCCGCCTCTCGATCCGAAATCTTAGAATACAATGCGGGCCGTTTCGAGGCCGTCTCCGGAGACTGTGATCGCCGCTGCGCCGCCCGTCTTTTGCACGACGGCCATGGCGCGGCTGTTGTAGGCGCTGCGCGTCCATACGCCGTCCGTTTTGCGCGTGAGCCACACGCCGCGATAGATTCCGCCCGCGTCCAGATTGTCGCTGCATTCGACCTCAATGCGGTTTTCGCCCGGCCTGAGCACAATGTCGAACGCGCACGGATAGCCCTTCGCGTCGCCCGTGCCGATCACCTCGCCGTTGAGCTTCACCGTGTGCCTGCCCTCGAGCCGCTCGAAATAGAGCTGATCAAAGCGCGTGTCCTCGGCGCAGAACGTCGTCTCGAAGCGCGCCGCGCGCATATCCTTAACCGGCGTGGGGATGACGCGGAAGGGATCGCGGAACGGCTCGTAATTGTCCATGCGCACCATTTCGTGCGAGACGGTGCGGTCGAAATAGTGCTCGCCGCCGCGCATCTGGAAGGCGTTCCACGGTATGGCGACGCCGTTTTCTATCCTGCGCCAGGACAGCACCTCCTGCCGGATCGTTTGGGGCGCAAACTGCTGATTTTCTTTGGAGGCCGCGTCGCCGTTGCCCAGGCCGAGCAGCGCGCAGCCGCCGTTCGGCGTGAATGTCAGCTGATTGCAGGCCGTGGGGGCGGGCGCGCCGCGCTCGTCGGTCAGCAGCGCGTGGATGAGATAGACATCGCTGCCCGGCGCGCTCTGCTCGGCGGAGAGCTGAATCTTTGCGGCTGCACCGGCAGTCACGCGGCACTCGCGCATGACCTCGTGCCCATCCCGATAGCCGACGGCCTCGAGCACGCCCGGCTCATAGGCGACGTTCCACTCGAGATGGCCGTATTTTTCCATGGCCTGCGCGCCCAGAGAGCGGCCGTTGAGCAGCAGCTCCACGCGCTCGAGATTGGAAAACACCATCACGCGCACCGTCTCGCCCGCGCGCCAGTTCCAGTGGGGCAGCAGGTGCAGCACGTCCTTCTTCGTCCACCATGACTCATAGTAATAGTAGGGGTCTTTGGCATAGCCGCAGATGTCGATCACGCCGAAGCTGGAGGAGGAATTGCGCGCATAGGGCGAGGGCTCTCCGCCGTAATCGAAGCCCGTCCATATGAAGCCGCCCGCCAGAAAGGGGCGCTCGGTGTAGTATTTCCACCAGCCCTCGGCGGTCGAGGCCCAGGGCATGGCGATCTCGCCGTAGGCGGTGGGATAGGGCTCGCGGCCGTCGCGGTATTCTCCGCGCGCCATGACGATGCTGGTTTCCTCCGAGCCGTACATCGGCTGATGCGGATGATCGGCGTGATACGCGTCCACAAAATCCTGTTGACGGATGTGGACGTAGTTGACGCCGCGCACGTCCATCTCGGCGTTTATGCCCTCGTAATTGCCGCCGTTGTTGCCGCCGTATGTGACCGGGCGCGTGGGATCGAGCTTTCTGACGGCGCGTTTGATCGTGCGGGCCAGCCGCGCGCCCACCTCGGTGTTCTGCACGGAGTGCTCTTCATTGCCGATCGACCACATCAGCACGCAGGGATGCGTCCGGTCGCGGCGTATGAGCGCTTCGAGGTCGTGAAGCGCGTCCGGCGTGCTGCCGAACATCCGCGTTTCGTCCATCAGCAGCATGCCCAGACGGTCGCACGCGTCCACGATTTCAGGCGCGGGGGCGTGGTGCGCGGAGCGATAGGCGTTCGCGCCCATATCCTTCAGGCGGCGGATCTTGTATTCGTGCAGCCCGTCGCTCAGCGCCGTGCCCACGCCGGCGAAATCCTGATGCATGCACGCGCCGCGGATCTTCAGCGGTTCCTCGTTGACGAACAGCCCCTCGTCCGCGTCAAAGCGCATTGTGCGGAAGCCGACGTTCAGGCTTTCCTCGTCGCAGGCGCCGGTTTCGTCCTCGACGCGCAGCGTCAGCCGGTAGAGATTCGGTTTGTCCGGGCTCCAGCGCTTCACATTTTCGAGCTTTCCGTCGAATGTAAATGACGCGCTGTCCCATGCGCCGGCGCTGAGCTGCGTCTGAGCGGCATAGACTGTGCATTCGCCGTCCGTGAGCGTGCAGATGGCGCGCGCGCTGCGGGGCGCGTCGCCGTCGTTGAACGCCGCGCCGCCGAATGTGAACGAGCCGTCCATGTCGGCGCGCACGGTGATTTCGCTTTTGTCCAGATGGAGCTGATCGCAGACCAGCAGCCGCGCATGGCGGTAGACGCCCGCGCCCTCATACCACCAGCCCTCGATTTCGCGCGCGTCGGCGGCCACGGCGATGACGTTCTTCTCGCCGTAATAGAGGTTGTCGGTCAGGTCGTAGCGAAAGCCGATATAGCCGCTCGAATGGCGGTCGATATACTGGCCGTTTATGTAGACGCGGCTGTCGCGGTACACGCCGTCGAACTCGACATAGACGCGCTGGCCGAGCCACTCGGCGGGCACGTCGAACGCGCGGCGATACCAGGCGATCGACGGCACGCGGCGGTAATGCGCCAGTCCGGGAACCTCGCCGTCCATATCCACCGCGGTGACGGCGCGGTGGCCGTGGCGGTTGCTGGCGGCCTCGTCATAGGGGAGCGCGGCCGCCCAGTCGTGGGGCAGCGTCACGTCCTGCCAGTATGCGGCGTTGAAAAAGCGCGCGGCATAGCCGCCGGATTCCTGATTTTTGCGGGAGGTCATGTCGAACGGCGCTTCCTCGGCCGTTTCGCGATAAAATTTCCAGGCGGTATCCAGAGCGATGGATTTCATGGGCATATCCTCCGATTCGCTTTTGATGGCCGGTTGGGCTGCGTTCATTATAGCATGACGCGCGCCCGGCAGGCAATACGCGGCGGCGCTTTGACGCGCATAATATTTTGCGCCGCATATCGCGCCGAGACGCGCCATATCATGTGACAGACCAAGCGAGTGTGGGAGGGACGCATCGATGACGGACAACAGCATCTATCGCGATATCGCCACGCGAACCGGCGGCGCGATCTATATCGGTGTGGTGGGGCCGGTGCGAACCGGAAAGTCCACCTTTATCAAGCGCTTTATGGAGCGGCTCGTGCTGCCGGGCATGAAAGATGAAAATCGCCGCGAGCGCGCGACGGACAGCCTGCCGGTGAGCGGCGCGGGGCGCACGATCATGACCACGCAGCCCAAGTTCGTGCCCGACGAGCCGGCGGTGATCCAGCTGCGCGATCAGGCCGAGCTGCGCGTGCGTCTGGTCGACTGCGTGGGCTATATGATCGACGGCGTGCTGGGCACCCGCGAGGACGAAAGCGCGCGCATGGTGCGCACGCCCTGGTTCGATCACGACATCCCCTTTGAAGAGGCCGCCGAGCTGGGCACGCGCCGCGTGATCGCCGATCATTCGACGATCGGACTGGTGGTGACCACCGACGGCACGATCACCGATCTGCCCCGGCAGGCCTATGAGGCCGCCGAGGAGCGCGTCGTGCGGGAATTGAAGGCGCTGGGCAAGCCGTTTGTGATGGCGCTCAACAGCAAAGCGCCCATGGACGCCGCCGCCCGCGCGCTCCGGGAGACGCTTCAGAAAAAGTACGACGTGCCGGTGCGGCTCCTGAGCGTTCAGGAGATGACCGACGGGGATATTCAGGGTCTGCTCGAGGACGCGCTGCTCGAATTCCCCGCGCGCGAAATCTGGCTGGAGACGCCCGCCTGGCTGGACGCGCTGGGCGAGGGGCACTGGCTGAACGAGGAGCTGACCGGCAAAATGCGCGAGGCCGCGGGCAAAATCCATCGCGTGCGCGATTACGGCGCTGTGGCGGAGGCGCTTGCCGGCGGGCATTTCGAAGCGCCGCAGGTGCGCGCCGTCCATCTGAACGAGGGCGCGGTCGAGGAGCGCGCGGCGCCCCAAAGCGGACTGTTCTACACAATACTCAGCGAGCAGTGCGGCGAGGCCATAGAGGGCGAAGCGCATCTCATGTCGCTCATGCAGGGGCTGGTGCGCGCGAAGAAGGCCTATGACCGCGTACAGAGCGCGCTGACATCGGCGCGGGAGGACGGCTACGGGCTGGTCATGCCCGTCGAGAGCGAAATGACGCTGGATAAGCCGGAGATCGTCCGGCAGGGCAATCGCTTCGGCGTAAAGCTCAAGGCCAGCGCGCCCTCGCTGCACATCATCCGCGTGGACATTCAGACGGAGCTAAGTCCTGTCATGGGCGCGGAGAAGCAGTCCGAGGAGCTGGCCGAGCACCTCAAGAGCGAGATCGAGACCCATCCGGACAGTCTGTGGACGACCAATATGTTCGGCAAGTCGCTGGGCGATATGGTGCAGGAGAGCCTGCAGGGCAAGCTCACCGGTATGCCCGCCGAGACGCAGCCGAAAATGCGCGAGGCGCTGGCCAAGATCATCAACGAGGGCAGCGGCGGCATGATCTGCATACTGCTGTGAAAAAAATACGCGCGGCGCGTCCTCCGATGAGAGGCGCGCCGCGCGCTTTTAATGCGCTTCGTCTTTCATATAGGGTTTTATGAGCGCGCGCACGACATAGCCCGCGATCATCAGCCCGGCCACGGAAGGCACGAACGCTATGGAGGCGGGCGAGGAACGGCCGTTTTCATCCTCAAAAAGCGGCTTCATCGGCGGCTCTGTGGAGTAGAGCACGGTGTGGTGCGCTATGCCGCACTTTCGCAGCTCCCGCCGCACGACGCGCGCCAGCGGGCAGACGTTGGTCTTTGAAATATCGGTGATCACCAGCTTGGAGGGGTCGAGCTTGTTGCCGGTGCCCATGCAGCTGATGATCGGCACGCCGATTTCATGGCAGCGCCGTATGAGCAGCAGCTTTGAGGGCACGGAATCGATCGCGTCCACAACATAGTCGAACTGAGAAAGATCGAGCGAAGCGGCGGTGCTTTCGTCATAGAACATATGCAGCGCCGTGACGCGCGCGTCCGGGTTTATGTCGGCCATGCGCGCTTTCATCACGTTCACCTTGGGCTGGCCGATTGTGGAATGCAGCGCGATCAGCTGGCGGTTTAGGTTGCTCTCGGCCACAGCATCGCCGTCGATCAGCGTGAGAGCGCCTATGCCCGCGCGGCAGAGCGCCTCGGCGGCGAACGAGCCCACGCCGCCTATGCCGAATACGCAGACGTTTTTTGTTTCAAGAGCATTCACGGCATTCTCGCCGATCAGGCGCGCCGTGCGGACGAATTGGGGCTTCATGGAAGGAATCTTCCGCCTTTCAAGAGAGAGTATCGTCTATCATTTCGCGTTTCTAACGCGCTTTTCCTGCCGGAAACGGGGCGGGTTGCAAAAAAGCGCGGGAGCGTGTATAATAATGGTAAAAAACGCGGCGCGCCGGTCAAAATCGCCTGATGCCGGTGCGGGAAGGAGTTTTACGACAATGGATACGAAGACGCTTTTGTCCTCGCTGGCGACCGAGCAGGTGAACGCGCGCAGCGAACGCCTCGATCAGATGAGCGCGCTGGAGATCGTCACGCTGATGAATGACGTGACCGCCGACGTGACCGCGGGCGTGTCGAAGGCGCTGCCTGCGCTGGCCGAGGCGGTCGACGCGATCGTCGCGCGCATGAAAAAGGGCGGCCGGCTGATCTACATGGGCGCGGGCACCAGCGGCCGGCTGGGCGTGCTGGACGCGTCCGAATGCCCGCCGACGTTCGGCGTATCGCCCGAGCTGGTGCAGGGCGTCATCGCGGGCGGCGACACGGCGCTGCGCAACGCCGTCGAGGGCGCGGAGGACAGCGGCGCGCTGGCCGTGGCCGATCTGAAGGCGCGCTCTCTGAATGAAAACGATGTCGTCGTGGCCATTTCGGCGAGCGGCTATGCGCCCTATTGCGTCGCGGCGCTGGACTATGCCCGCGAGATCGGCGCGCTGGCCGTGGCGATGAGCTGCAACACCGGCGCGAGCACGTCGAGCCATGCCGACATTGCGATCGAAGCGCCCACCGGCAGCGAGGTGCTCTCCGGCTCCACGCGCCTGAAGGCCGGCACAGCCACAAAGATCATGCTCAATATGCTCTCCACCGCCTCGATGGTGAAGCTGGGCAAGTGCTATAAGAACCTCATGGTGGACGTGCGCGCCACCAATGTAAAGCTCAAGGATCGCTCCATCCGCATCACCATGAACGCCACAGGCCTTGACCGCGAGGCCGCCGCCGCGCTCTATGCCGAGGCGAACGGCAATATCAAGACGGCGATCGTCATGAACGTGACCGGCGCAAAGCGCGAACAGGCTGAAGCGGCGCTCAATGCGTGCGGCGGCTATGTGCGCGATGCGGTCAGCGCGCTCCTGGGAGGAAAAGAATGAAGCTGATGACCCGCCTGCAAAACGATCTGCCCGCCGAACGGCTTCTTTTGAACGAGCCGATGAGCCGGCACACCAGCTTCCGCATAGGCGGCGCGGCGGACGCGCTGTTCCTGCCCGCGACGGCGGAGGAGCTGACGCGCGCCATTGCCGCGGCGGAGGAGACGGGCGCGCCCTGGCGCGTGCTGGGCAACGGCACGAACGTCCTCGTGCGCGACGGCGGTCTGCGCGGCTTGACGATCGCGCTGGGCGAGCCGATGAGCGATGTGCGCATCGAGGGACGGCGCATTGTGGCGCAGGCGGGCGCGCTCCTGAGCCGCGTGGGGCGCGAGGCGCAGCGCGCGGGGCTTCACGGCATGGAAGCGCTTTCGGGCATTCCCGGCTCGGTGGGCGGCGCGGCGGCGATGAATGCGGGCGCGTATGGCGGCGAGATGAAGGATGTGCTGACGCGCGTGCTGGCGCTGGACAACGGCCAGCCGGTCTGGATAGACGCGGACGCGCTGGCGCTGTCCTATCGCGATTCGCTCATACTGCGGCGGGGGCTGATTGTGCTGGCCGCAGAATTTGAGCTGCAAAGCGGCGATCCCGAGGCGATTCTGGCCGAGATGGCCGATTACGCCGCGCGGCGCAGGGCGAAGCAGCCGCTGAATATGCCCAGCGCCGGCTCGACGTTCAAGCGTCCCGCCGGGCATTTTGCGGGCGCGCTGATCGAGGGCGCGGGGCTGAAGGGCTATCGCGTGGGCGGCGCGCAGGTGAGCGAGCTGCACGCGGGCTTTGTGGTCAATGCGGGCGGCGCGACGGCGCGCGACGTGCTGGCGCTGATGGACGATGTGCGCCGCATTGTGTTTGAGCAGACCGGCGTGACGCTCGAGCCGGAGGTGCGCGTCATCGGCGAGGAAGGCTGAGGGGGAATACGATGTCCTTTGCGACCGACGCAAAATCGGAGATCATGCGCGCGCCGTGCGAGCGGGAGAGCGCTGTGCGCTGCGAGATGAACGCGGCCTTCCTGCTGGCGGGCAGCATATCGTTCAAGGGTGCGGGGCGCTATCTGTTGTCAATGAGCAGCGAGAGCGCCGCGGTGGCGCGCTATTGCTTTACGCAGGTGCGCCGCCTCTCCGAGATCAAGCCGGAGATTCAGACGGTGCGCTCCAGCCAGCTGGGCGATCACACGCGCTACAGGCTGGAGCTGAGCGAAGCGGACTCGGCGCTTTTGCTGGACGAGCTGGGGATGCTGGATCCCGCGGCGTTTCTGGGAATACGCCGGGAGCCGCCGCAAATGACGGACGAGGCCGAGCAGATCGCGTGGCTGCGCGGCGCGTTTCTGGCGACGGGCTGGGTGGCCGCGCCGGAGAAGGCGTACAACGTTGAGTTTGCGCTTTCAGGCGAGGATCACGCCGAGTTTGCAGCGCGTCTCTTAAACGACATGGGAATTCGCGCCGGGGTATCGCCGCGAAAGAGCCAGACTGTCGTCTATGTGAAGGACTTCGAGGGCGTGAGCCGCCTGCTGGCGCTGATGGGCGCGTTCAACGCCTATATGGCCTGCGAGAACATCCGCATTGTCAAGCAGCTGCACAACGGCGTGAATCGCCAGCTCAACTGCGACGAATCCAACACCGACAAGACGGTCAGAGCCGCCGAAAGCCAGATTCGCGACATCAATTTTCTGCGCGAGCGCGGCATATTGCAGAGTCTGCCGCGCACGCTTCAGCAGATGGCCGAGGCGCGCGTCAACAATCCGGACGCGAATCTGACCGAGCTGGGCGAATTGCTCGATCCGCCCATCGGCAAATCGGGCGTAAACAACCGCCTGCGCCGCCTGAGCCAGCTTGCCCGCGAAGTCGGCAGTGCCGACTGACACACCGCTTCGCGCACGCAACCCGACTCCGCGCCGCTTGGGGGCGGCTCGAGTCTGGACGTTTGTGAGTGCTGGTATGATCGCTATACAGCCCGACCTGACCGGCCATAAATTGGAGCCGGTCAGGTCTTTCCGTGTGCCCGGGTTTTGCGGGGCGTGCGCGCTTTCATTGCAATGCTGTCGCTTTTTGAAGCGCTGGCGGCAGGGGGGTTCCATCTGCTGCTGCGCAAAGCAGGAGATGTTGGGTGGGTACAGCCAGACCTGGCCGGCCAGCCGCAGCGCGGCCTCCTTTTATCAGAGCCGGGCGGGAACATCCCGGCGCAGCAGCGCATTGATTTCTGCTGAAAAGAATACATCCATACCCCGAAAATCAGATAATGCTCAATCAAACGTTAAAAGTGAGTAACGTTTTTAGCTTTTCCGGAAAATTCGTGATAGAATAGAGGAAACGATTGCCGGAACGGGAGGATGGATACAGATGCTGCTGGCCAGATTTTTCGACGTGTCGCATATGGTCAGACCGGATCGCGTGCGCGGCGAGCTGCCCTCGAGCCGCGAGGCCTACAAAAACCTCATCGACATCGCGCTGCCCAGCGTGGCGGAGATGGTGCTCACCAGTCTGATTGGATCGATCGACACCATGATGGTGGGCACGATCGGCACATCGGCCATTGCGTCGGTGGGACTGGTGTCGCAGCCGCGCATGCTGATGCTGTGCCTGTTCATGGCGCTCAACATCGGCGTGACGGCGGTTGTCGCGCGCCGAAAGGGCGAGGGACGGCGCGATGAAGCCAACAGGACGCTCAGAAGCGCGCTGGTCGTCGAGTTCTTTCTGTCGCTGCTCATGATGGCGCTGGCGATTCCGCTGGCCAGTCCGCTGATGCGGCTGGCGGGCGCGAAGGACGACACGATCGACGCGGCGGCGCAGTATTTCAGAATTCTGGCGTGGATGCTGCCCTTCAACGCGCTCACGCTGTGCATCAATGCGGCTCAGCGCGGCGTGGGCAATACGCGCATCACGCTCTATTGCAATATGACCGCCAATCTGGTCAATGTGTTCTTCAACTTCCTGCTGATCGGCGGGCACTGGGGCTTTCCGAAGCTGGGCGTGGCGGGCGCGGCCTATGCCACGGCGATCGGCTTCGGCGTGGGCTTTGTCATGGCGGCCATTGCGCTCGAGCGCGGCGGCAAGCGGGGCAGCTTTCTGCACATCGGCCTGCACAGCGACTGGCGGCCGAGTCTCAAGGCGGTGCTGCCGGTGTTCAAGGTGGGCGGCAACGCCATGTTTGAGCAGATTGCGCTGCGCTTCGGCTTTTTCATGTATGCGCGCGTTGTCGCCGATCTGGGCACGGACGCGTTTGCGGCACATCAGATCTGCGCGCAGTTTCTGAGCCTGTCGTTCACGTTCGCGGACGGCGTGGGCGTGGCGGGCACGTCGCTGGTCGGCCAGATGATGGGTCAAAAGCGGCCCGATCTGTCGACTGTGTACGGCAAGTGCAGCCAGCGTCTGGCGCTGGTGATCTCGCTCGTATTGGCGTCGAGCATCGCGATATTCCGCGAGCCGCTTGTGCGGCTGTTCATCACATCGTCCGAGGACGCCAATGCGCCCGTCGTGTTCGAAATGGCCTGTCAGGTCATGCTGGTCGTGGCGCTGTTCCAGCCCTTCCAGATGTCGTCGGTGGTGTTCTCGGGCTGTCTGCGCGGCGCGGGCGACAATCGCTTCGTCGCGCTGGTGATGATGATCTGCGTGGCGGGCATACGGCCGCTGTGCAGCTGCCTGGCGGTGTATGTGTTTAAGTGGGGACTGATCGGCGCGTGGCTGGCCTCTCTGATCGATATGAATTTGAGGCTGGTGCTGGTATGGACGCGCTTCGCTGGAGGAAAATGGCATGACATCAAGGTTTAAGGCGATGATATTCGACATGGACGGCACGCTGATCGACTCCATGCTGGTCTGGCGCACCGTCTGGCGCGAGTACATCGAAAAATATGGCATTAAAACGCCCGCCGAGCTGGTCGGACAATTCGATTACGGCTGCATGAAATCCTGCGGCCTGATCGCCGCGCAGGAGGGGCGGGAGCGCGACGCGGTGTATGCCGAAATGCGCGCACTGATCCGCGCGCACTACATGACCGACATACAGCCCAAGCCCCATGCCGCCGAGCTGCTCGCATCGCTCAAGGCCGAGGGCTACACCGTGGGCGTGGCCACGGCGACGCTGCGCGACATGGCCTATCCGGCGCTCGAGCGGCACGGCCTGACAAAGTATCTCGATTTCTTCTGCGACGTGGACGAGATCGGCCTGTCCAAATCCGAGCCTGAGTTTTTCGTCCGCGCGGCGGCGCTGGCCGGCGCAGAGCCGGAAGAGTGCGTGATGTTCGAGGACGCGGTCTACGCCATGCGCAGCGCCAAGGCCGCGGGGATGCCCGTCGTGGCGATCGAGGAGCCCATGTCTTGCCGCGACAGGGAAGAAATACTGTCGCTGGCCGACCGCTATGTCCTCTCATGGGACGAGGTCATTCGCGGTCTGCCGGTCATAATCGATAAATAACGCAGATTTTGGACGATATGATCGTTCACAGTCTTGCATTTTGCCGTCCATGTCGCTATAATGAGCGCAGGACAGAAGAAACAGGAGTGATCGTAGATGAGTATTTTGCTGACGGGCGGCGCCGGTTATATCGGCAGTCACACCTGCGTCGAGCTGCTGAACGCGGGCTACGACGTGGTGGTCGTGGATGATTATGTCAACAGCCAGCCGGAGGCGCTGCGCCGCGTGGAGACCATCACCGGCAAAAAGCTGACGGCCTATGAGGCCGACGTGTGCGACAAGGCCGCAATGGACGCGATCTTTGCCAAAGAGAAGATCGACGCGGTCATTCACTTTGCCGGGCTCAAGGCGGTGGGCGAGTCGGTCGCCGAGCCGCTGATGTACTATCGCAACAATCTCGATTCGACGCTGACGCTGGTCGAGACCATGGTCAAATACGGCTGCAAGCGCATTGTGTTCAGCTCCTCCGCGACGGTTTACGGCGCGCCGGATTTCTCTCCCGTGCCCGAGACGGCGCGTCTGGGCTGCTCCAATCCCTACGGCTGGACGAAATACATGATCGAGCAGATACTGCGCGACTGGGCGGCGGCTCAGAAGGATGTGTCCGTGGTGCTGCTGCGCTACTTTAACCCCGTCGGCGCGCATCCCAGCGGCCTGATCGGCGAGAACCCCAACGGCCGCCCCAACAACCTCATGCCCAACGTGCTCAACGCCGCGTCCGGCAAGGTCAAGGAGCTCAAGGTGTTCGGCGGCGATTACGACACGCCCGACGGCACCTGCGTGCGCGATTACATCCATGTGGTCGATCTGGCCAAGGGTCACGTCTGCGCGCTCAAGTACGCCGCGGAGCACACCGGCAGCGAGGCGATCAACCTCGGCACCGGCGTGGGCTACAGTGTGCTGGACATCATAAAGAGCTTTGAGCGCTCCACCGGCGTGAAGGTGCCCTATGTGATCACCGAGCGCCGTCCCGGCGATGTGCCCAGCTACTACGCCAATCCCGAAAAGGCGGCGAAGCTGCTGAACTGGCGCACCGAAAAGACGCTGGACGATATGTGCCGCGATTCCTGGGCGTTCAAGACGAAGAATCCCAACGGCTACGAGGCCTGATAAACGAATACGCAAGCGGGGAGCGGGTCAGGCCGGCTCTCCGCTTTGCTTTCGGCCACAATTGTCAACTTTTGCGCCGCGGGCAACATTTTTGCGCGGCGGCGGGTCATAATGAAAAAGAGGAGGGATGAACTGTGCCAAATGCCAAGAGGACGCTGACGGCGCTGCTGGCGGCGCTGCTCCTGCTGAGCGGCTGCGCGGTTGCCGGAGAAACGGAAACGGACAGCCTGAACGTCGAGATCGTTGCCTTCAATGTGGGCAAGGCCGACGCGATTCTGGTGCGGCTGGGCGAAAGCGACTATCTGATCGACGCCGGATTGAAAAAGCAGTTTGACACGCTGGAAAGCGATCTTAAGGCGCTGAATGTGACGCATTTGAAGGGCGTGTTCCTCACGCACACCGACAAGGATCACGGCGGCGGGATGGTCAAGCTGGCCGAAAGCGGCGTTCAAATCGACGCGATATACGCGGCTGAAATGTACTATGAAAAGAGCTATGACAAGCATCAGGCAGTTAAGGCCGCCGACGCGCTGGATATGGACGTGACGTGGCTCAAGGCGGGCGACAGGATCGATGCGGGCAACGGCTGCGCGTTCGAGGTGCTCGGGCCGCTTTCGCTCGACGAGGAGGATGAGAACAACAACTCGCTCGTGCTGCGCCTTGTTACCCCCGAGGGCACGGCGCTCTTCATGGGCGACGCGGAGCTGGAGGAGGAAGCGGAGATCATCGCCGCGTCGGCGGACAAACTGGACGCGGACTACCTCAAGGTGGCGCATCACGGCCGGGACGACGCGACATCGGCGGCATTCGCGCGCATGGTATCGCCGCAGATCGCCGTCATATCGACCGACCGCACCGACGAGCCGCGTTCGGCCGCGACCAGCGTGATCGCCTCTCTTGAGGACGCGGGCGCGGCGGTGTACATCACCGAGCATTTCGAACTGGGCGTGCGCGTGCGTTTGAAGGGCGGGCAGGCCGAACTCATAGAAGAATAGAGCATGAAACCGCAAAAACCATCGTCCAAACGGCGCTTTTCGTCTGGACGATGGTTTTTTGCGGTTCTTCACGGAAAGCTGGGGGAGAGAAGGCAATGGCAAGCTCCCCTGTCCTGCTGCTCTTTCCGATTTTTGCTCTGGAAAATGAGATTTTCCGCCGAAAAAATCGTCCCGTACACACCGCTGGATACGATCGGAAGTTTGAAATGACATTGGTTCTTTCGATCTTTCTGAGATTTTTCGACACTCTGAGCTGCGCTTTCATGCGCGGCTTTTCCTTCTTTGCGCGGCATTTCATGGCAAAAGCCCGCCTGTCAAAAAAGCAGAGCGACAGAAGTCCGCGCCGCCTGCCGGAAGGTGTGGAACAGGGTCATAAATCATGCGCCGCTGGCCAAGCGGGCTTTTTCGGCGGTCCGGCGGCTTTTCGTGGCAAAGCCGAATGCGTCGGCACGCCGGAACTGCGCTCTTCAGGATTTCCGCGATGGCTCTCAAATTGGGCGATTGAGGCGCATATCCTCTCGCCGTCCGGCTGCGAAGGAAATTGTCAGCGCCGTTTCGAATCATCAAGGGGATGCTTTCGCAGTTTTCTGCGATGAGCGCCTTTGCGCGCTGAACGGGCGAGACAAGGCGCACGGCTCGGGAGCATCATAGATCGACGGGTTTTGCGCCAAAGCATGGCTTCAAGCATTGAGCGCGGTGGAGAGCTTGGCGGGGAAAACGGAGCGGCGGCCATTGTGAAGCCGGCGCGCCGCGACGACCTGCAGGGACAGGGTGCGCAGAGCGGGAGAGAAACCGCCGTTCAACGAGAGGAAATGTGCGGCGCTGGTTCGAGCGGGCAGCGGCGGCGATCTGGACGGCTTTCGTGAGATGGGGGCGAACCGGGCATGAGGGTTTTTCGTGGGAATGCGAAAAAAGCGCCGCGCAGAGATGCCGCTCAGCCTGTCAAAAAGTCTTAACAAGCTGGTGGGCGGGGAAGCAAGCTCTCTGCCGTATGCCCTCTCATCAGTTTTTGCACTGGAAATGGGATTTTTCGCCGCAAAAATCGTCCCGCTCCGCCCATACACGCTGCTGGTGCGATTGAAAATTCGACAGCCTGCGCGGCGCAGAGATTCCGCCGTTCAACGAGAGGAGATGTGCGGCGCTGGTTCGAGCGGGCAGCGGCGGCGATCTGGACGGCTTTCGTGAGATGAGGGCGAACCGGGCATGCGGTTTTTTCGTGGAAATGCGAAAAAAGCGCCGCGCGGTTGCCGCATGACGGCGCGCCGCGCGGCGCGGAGATGGCCGCAGGGGGATGCGTGCTGTCATATGAGGATCGTTTCGTGCGCGTCATTTTGCGTTTCGGCGCGGTGGGCTTTGGCGATCGCCATCAGCCGGGCGCGTTCCGTGCGATCCAGACCCGGCTCCAGCACGCGTTCCACGCCCTGCGCGCCCAGCACGGCCGGCAGGCTCAGGCAGAGATCGTGCAGGCCGTACTGTCCCTGCGCCAGCGTGGACACGGTCAGTATGGAATGCTCGTCGCGCAGTATGGCCTCGGCGATGCGGCGCACGGCCAGCGCGATGGCGTAGCAGGTCGAGCCCTTCATGTCGATGATTTCGTAGGCCGCGCGGCGCACCTCTCGCTCAAACTGCCGGCTGACCTGCTCGGACATCGGCCCGCGACAGCGTCCGCACAGCGCGCAGTATTCGTCCAGACTCAGCCCGGCGATGCTGGCGCGGCTCCACGCCACAAACTCGCCGTCGCCATGCTCGCCCAGCACACAGGCGTGTATGCTGCGCGGATCGACGCCGGTGTGGCGGCTCAGCAGATATTTGAGGCGCGATGTGTCCAGCACTGTGCCCGTGCCAATGACGCGCCCGCCGGGCAGACCGCTCAGCCGAAGCGTCTCGAGCGTCAGTATGTCCACGGGATTGGTGACGACCAGCAGCACGGCGTTCGGAGCGCTGCGGACGATATTGGGCACGATGGACGCGAACACCGCGCGGTTGCGATCCAGCAGCTCCATGCGCGTTTCGCCGCTCTTCTGACTCACGCCCGCCGTGATGATGACGAGATCCGCGTTCGCGATTTCGTCATAGCCGCCGCTTTTGACGTTCAGCGCCGCATAGAGCGGCAGGCCGTGCGCGATGTCCAGCGCTTCGCCGCGGGCGCGCTTTTCGTCGATGTCAACCAGCACGATTTCGCCGGCCAGCGCGGAGAGCGCGAGCGTGTAGGCGGTTGCCGCGCCCACGCGCCCTGCGCCGATCACCGCGATTTTCCGGGTATCCTTCATAAAAATCACTCCCTCGGGAAACAGAGTGCGTCTCAAAAATTTCCGGGCTGCAATGCCGATCTTTCCGCGTCCGAAAGCGTGAACTGACGGGCGGCTCATAGAGGGGACTTGCGGCTTCTTATTTTTGAGACACGCTTCAGTCTGTCCGGAGGATGCGCGCTTTATGCGGGCGCTCAGCTTGTCAAAAAGTTTTTGAAAAGCCGGTGGACGGGAGAGCAAGCTCCCACGTCACTGCCACCCCTACCAGTTTTTGCAAAAAGTCTTTCAAATTTTCGGGCGCAAAAACTGCAAGGAAACGATTTTTGCTCTGGAAAATGAGAGTATCCGCCGCAAAAATCGTCCCGTGCCCGCCGTACACGCCGCCGGGTACAATTAAAAGCTCGAGAGAGCTATACAAGGTTTTTCGACAGCCTGCGCGCTTTATGCGAGCGCTTTTTATGAAAAAAATCGTCCGCCCGGATGGAAAATCCGAACGGACGATGATTTTTTGCGCAATCAGCCGATCTGATCGATCAGGCTGTAGGCCAGCGCGTTGTCGGAGAAGAGGAATGTCTGGAACTCGATATCGCATATGCCGTCCACGTCCTCGGGCAGCGCGCCGCTGTTGGACTGGAGCAGCGCGATGGCGTTGCTCATCATCGGGCCGTATTCGCTGTCGGTGTTGGCCTCGGTGTTATCCAGATAGCCCAGCTCGATCAGGCGCATCTGCACGGCCAGCACGGCCTCGCCGGTGTCGCCCTCGGCCAGATCCTGATACTCGACATAGGCGTGCGCGTCGGCGGCGAACAGGCGCTCCTGAAGCTCCACGCCCGCCACGCCGTCCTGAGGCTGCGCGATCTGATACTGGAACGCGGCCACAGCGCGCGCGGTGGCGTCGCCGTAATTGCCGTCGGCCTTGCCGGTGAGCCAGCCCAGATCGATCAGGCGCTGCTGCAGACGCTTGACGGCGTCGCCGGAGGAGCCGTTCGAGAGCACTGTGTAGCCCTCTTCGATGGGCGGATCGGTCACAACCGGCGCGTCGGTCGGCGCGACAGGCGGATCGGTCACGACAGGCGCTGTGTAGGCGGGCGCGCTGCCGGAATAGAGTATGCTCAGCGTATTGCTGTCCGCGTCGCCTGTGGCGCTCAGGCCGGCCGCGCTCTGGAAGGCCTTGACGGCGTTGACTGTGTTCTTGCCATAGTCGCCGTCGGCGCTGCCGGTGAGCCAGCCCAGCTCGATCAGGCGCTGCTGCATGGCGGTCACGGCGCTGCCGGTGTTGCCGCTCACCAGGCCGATGTAGCCGTAGACGGTGGGATCATAGCTCGGCGCGGAGGCGGAATAGAGCGCCTCGAGCAGCGCGGAGGAGGCCACGCCGTCCTGATTCCAGCCCATGGCGGCCTGGAAGCGCATGACCGCTTCTGTGGTCAGAGACTTGTAGTTGCCCACGACGTTGCCGTTGAAGTAGCCCAGCTCCTTCAGGCGGCGCTGCATCGCGGCGACCAGATCGCCGGAATCGCCCGGCTCAAGCGCCTGATAGCCGCTCTGAACCGGCGCTTTGGTGACTGTGGGCGCCTGCGTCGGAGCCTGCGTGGGGATGGGGGTCTCGACCGGCGCGGGGGCCGTGTAGGTCGGCGCGTTGTTCGAGAAGAGTACGTTCTGTGTGTCGCTGTCGGCCACGCCGCTCTGCGTCAGTCCCGCGGCGGCCTGGAAGGCAGAGACGGCCTTTTCCGTCGCTCTGCCGAAGTCGCCGTCGGCCTTGCCGGTGAGCCAGCCCAGCTCGATCAGCCGCTTTTGCAGATTGGTGACCTGCAGGCCGCTGTCGCCCTTGGCCAGCGATGTGTAGCCGACGTTCACATCGGAATAGGCGGGCGCGGCGGAGGAGAAGAGTATCTCCTGCAGCTCGGCGCTGGCCTCGCCGGTGGGCGTGCGGCCCAGCGCGGTTTCGAACAGCTTGACGGCGGCGGTGGTCTTGGTGAGGTAGTTGCCGCCCACCGTGCCGTTGAAGTAGCCCAGCTCCTTCAGGCGGCGCTGGAGGTTCTTGACGGCCTCGCCGGTGTCGCCCGGCTTCAGCGCCTGATAGGACGAGGAGGGAATGGGCGTGCCGGTGGGTTCGGGCGTGGCGGCGGTGTTGTAGGGCGCGACGGCGGAGAACAGTATCGTTTGCAGCTCGACGCTGGCGACGCCGTTCTGTTCATAGCCGACGGCTGCCTGGAACGCCTTGACGGCTTTGACGGTGTTGTTGCCGTAGATGCCGTCGGCCGATGTGGACGACGACCAGCCCAGCGCGATCAGGCGCTTTTGCAGATTGGAAACCTCGGTGCCGCGGCTGCCCTTTTGCAGCACGACATAGGTGCCGGAGGGGGCCTGAGTCGGCGCGGTGGTGGCGCTGCCGCCATAGGCCGGGGCATTCGAGGCGTAGAGCAGTATCTGCGTCTCGACGGTGGCCGTGCCGGTGGCGTTCAGGCCGACCGCCTGCTGGAACAGCTTGACGGCCTCGGCGGTCTGGCTGTAGTAGTTGCCGGTGCTCTGGGCGGTGAAATAGCCCAGCGCCTTCAGACGATTCTGCATATTCTGGACGGCGAGGCTGTTTTTCATGCCGTAGGTCAGCTCGCTGTAGCCGGTGTTGTTGGCGGTCGGCGAGGGTGAGACCGGCTTGGCGGTGGGGGCGGCGGTGGGCGCCGCGGTGACCGTTACCGGCGCGGCGGGCGCGCTCGATGAGAACAGCTTCTCCTGAAGCGAGGAGGAGGCCACGCCGCTCTGCGTCAGCCCCAGCGCGCGCTGGAAGGCCTTCACGGCGCGCTCGGTCTGGCCGCCGAATGTGCCGTCCGCGCTGCCGGAGAGATAGCCCAGCTCCTTCAGGCGGCTTTGCAGCTTGCGCACATTGTCGCCGGAATCGCCGCGCACCAGCGTGGAATAGCCGGTGGCGGTGACGGTCGAGCCGGTGTTCGTGTTGGCGGTGGGAGAAACGCTCGCCGAGTAGGCGGGGGCGTTGGCGGCATAGAGCTTTTCCTGAAGCGATACATTCGCTATGCCGGTCTGAGAGATGCCCAGCGCCTTCTGGAACAGCTTTATGGCGTTCTGAGTCTGCGTGCCGTATTTGCCGTCGGCCGTGCCGGTCAGATAGCCCAGCTGGATCAGGCGGTTTTGAAGCGCGAGCACATCGTCGCCCGTCGCGCCCGATTCAAGGCGCGTATAGGTGCGGCTGGTGGCCGCCGGGGCGGGCGTCGGCGTGGTCTGGCTGACGGGCGGCTGTTCGCTCTGCCAGTTCTGCACAGGCGCGGACGGGCTGATCGACGGACTGGGCTCGGGGCTGGGCGATTCGGTGGCCAGATTGGGATCGCGCGAGGCGAAGGGCAGCTTTGAATCGACCGAATAATTGGAAAGCGGGTCATTTTTTTTGTCGACCGTCTTGCCGCAGCCGGACAGAGCCGTCACGGCCACGATCAGCGCGGCGGCGATCAGGACATTTCTGTTATTCTTCACGGTGATCATCCTCCTGGAACGCGGCGCGGCATAATTAAGGAAGCAACGCGCCGAATTTATCGGTTAATCCGTTCCTCACAGTGCTTTTAAGACGAAAAAAGCGAACCGGAAGTTGCCCTTTCCGGCCGCCTTTTTTGCAAATTCAGCGAGGACTCAAAACTTTTACACAGATAAACACGACAAAGGCGGGCGGCGCAGCAGGCGGTTTTCGCTTCGCCTGTCGCGGCCGTCCGTCATCAGGGGGCGCGTCAGACCTTTTCGAGCAGCGCGACGACCGTTTCGAGCGATTCGTTCAGCGCGCGGAAATCGTCCATGGACAGCGAGCTGCCCCAGTTTTCGATGCCGGCGACCAGAGAGGCGCGGATCTCGCGCAGGCGCTTGCGGCCTTCCTTCTGAATGACGACGTTGACGACGCGGCGGTCGGTCGTGCTGCGCACGCGATCCACCAGGCCGGCGTTGACCAGACGATCCACCAGCGGCGTGATGTTGGGCTTGGCAATGTCAAAGTAATCGGAAATCTCCGAAATGGACATGGAGTCACGCTCTTCCAGCAGGGCAAGCACCTGGAAATGGGACATGGGCAGGCCGTACTTGCTCTGGAACGTGGCCATACGGGACAGACGCTTCTTCAGCAGGGGGGTCACCTGAAAAATGTTCTCGGAGATACTCTTGAATACTTCTTTAGACTGCTTCTCTTCCATAGCTTTTGAGTTACGCTCCTTTCGTGCGCCAATGATCGAATAAAATGATCACATCTTTTTTCTATATAGAGTATATAACTTTCGACGCGGACAAGTGTGAAGTGAATGTTAAATCGGAGAGGCTTGAATATTAAACTGCAAAGAAACGATGAAAAAACGTAATGAAAACATCATATCGAACAATTGACCTGTATTTATGCGACTAAAGTTGATTTGCGACTGCCAAATCTTGCAAAAACGGCGAAAGTGGTCATAATTGCAGGTGATTGTTGCAGAAAAGCGTATTAGAGGACGCTTCATGCGCGCTGAAAAGGGCGGAATGTTCGCCGTTTGCGCGTTTTCAAGGGCATTGCAAACGGAAATGAGGACAGAGAAAGAGAGATGCAGAGAATAAAAACAACCGTTCATATGTGGAGGTTTTGACTAAAAATATCATGACGTAATCACTGGAAATGTGCAGATATATATATATATATCAAAAGAAATGATGAGGGATCCGGGAAAATCAGACTGAAAAGGAGCGCCTGCAGGCGATTCAGATATGCGGAGGGGGGACGCTGCGGAAACGATGCTTTGCCGGAAGCGCGGGAGGGGGCGGCGACGCTTCGGGCTGTGCGTGATGTGTGGGGAGGAGAATATGCGGGCGGAGATTTGCGTGCGCGCGGCGGGAAGGTCAGGGAGCGAGAGTTTCGTGCGGCGTACAGGCAGAAAAAAACGCGCGCATACGACGCGTATCCGAACGGACTGCATCCGCTATGCCGTCGATGAGCCGACGCTTCAATATTCAACTCGGGACAATGGAAGGTTAGATTGGAAGTGCCAATGCTTCAAAAAATGGGCATACGGCGTGACCTGACCGGCTTCAATATGTGGAGGCCGCACTGCGGCTGGCCGGGCAGGTCAGGTTGTGTGTGCGAAGTGGAGTGGCTGTCGCGCTGTCGACAAGGCTTCAAAAAGCGATACCGCTGCAATGGAAGAGCGAACGCCCCGCAGAACCCAGGCACACGGAAAGACCTGCCCGACTCTGATAAGTGGAGGCCGCACTGCGGCTGGTCGGGCAAGTCGTGCTG
>CAKUAV010000007.1 GCA_934636425.1 uncultured Clostridia bacterium | reverse complement strand
GGAGCAAGGCCGTGTAATTCGCCGCTATTCTGCGACAGGGGCTTTTTTATTTGTCTGTTCGCGGGGGAACGGTCCAGTTTTTGCGGTGCGGCGGGATGAGGATGGACTTCCCGGCTCAAACGGGTTATGGAAAAGCGTTTGGAGCCGCATGGCGGATGCAGCCCTACAGGGGATATGCAAGGTGCGGGAACGAATCCTGCTGGGAAAATTTGCGGAGCGAGCGATTGATATTCATTTTCGATGTTCTCGTTGGCGGGCAATGCGTCTTTATGGGGCTGAGCTAATCGCCTGTTTAGCAGGCGGCTGTGAAAAGAGGTCATAGAGCCAACGCGGCGGAAACGGGCGCATTGCCTCTTGCAGCCCTGAGGGGAGATTTTTTATTTCAAAAAATTTGAAGAAGCCTATTGACAAACGGGCATCGCCGTCGTATAATACTACAAACCTACCAAGATGGTATAGAAAGGTGAGGCGAGAGAACATGAGCGTTTTGATGGTCTTTCGATGTCGAGCGGGCGCAGGAAAGGCGCGCCTCTGATTTTTGTCAAAAAGCATCCCGACAATCACCGAGCATGAAAAGGAGATCATCATTATGTCCAAGATTTATACGTCCGCAGATCAGCTGATCGGAAAAACGCCCCTGCTGGAGCTGACCCATATCGAAAAGAAGCATGGCCTGAAGGCAAAGATTCTCGCCAAGCTGGAATATTTCAATCCCGCCGGTTCCGTAAAGGACAGAATCGCCAAAGCCATGATCGACGATGCGGAGCGCAGGGGAATCCTGAAGGAAGGCTCCGTCATCATCGAGCCGACCTCCGGCAACACCGGCATCGGTCTGGCCTCGGTCGCCGCGGCGCGCGGATACCGCATCATCATCGTCATGCCCGAAACCATGAGCGTGGAGCGCCGTCAGCTGATGAAGGCCTACGGCGCGGAGCTGGTGCTCACAGAGGGCGCGAAGGGCATGAAGGGCGCGATTGCCAAGGCCGACGAGCTGGCCAAGGAGATTCCGAACAGCTTTGTGCCCGGCCAGTTTGTCAACGAGGCCAATCCGAAGGCGCATTTCGACACCACCGGCCCCGAGATCTATGAGGACACCGACGGCAATGTCGATTTCTTCGTTGCGGGCGTGGGCACCGGCGGCACGATCACCGGCGTGGGACGCTATCTGAAGAGCAAAAAGCCCGATGTGAAGGTGGTCGCGGTCGAGCCGAAGAGCTCCGCCGTGCTGTCCACCGGCGTGGCCGGCGCGCACAAGATACAGGGCATCGGCGCGGGCTTCGTGCCGGCCGTGCTGGATACCAAGGTCTATGATGAGATCATCCCCGTCGAGAACGACGACGCGTTTGCCACCGGCCGCGAAATCGGCCAGAGCGAGGGCGTGCTGGTGGGCATTTCCTCCGGCGCGGCGCTGTGGGCGGCCATCGAGCTGGCCAAGCGCCCCGAAAACGCGGGCAAGACCATCGTCGTGCTGCTGCCCGACACCGGCGACCGCTATCTCTCCACGCCGCTGTTCTCCTAAATTCATAAGCAAGGAAGGCGAAAAGCATGATTCCCACTTTGGACGAAGCCCGCTCTCTGCTGAAGGACTACAACGCCGAGCCGTTTCACATAAAGCACGCCGAGATCGTTTCGGGCGTCATGGCGTATTTTGCGCGCGCGCTGGGCTATGAGGACGAGGCCGATTTCTGGGCGGTCGTGGGACTGCTCCATGATCTGGATTTCGAGCGCTGGCCCGGCGAGCACTGCGTCAAGGAGCAGGAAATCATGCGCGCGGCGGGGCTGGACGAGGTCATCGTCCATGCGGCGGCCAGCCATGGCTACGGTCTGACTGTGGACATAAAGCCCGAGCACACAATGGAGAAGGTGCTTTACGCCACCGACGAACTGACCGGCCTGATCGGCGCTGTGGCGCTGATGCGCCCCTCGAAGAGCGTGGATGATCTGGAGCTCAAGTCGGTCAAAAAGAAATATAAGAACGCCAGCTTTGCGGCGGGCTGCTCGCGCGAGGTGATCGAGCGCGGCGCGGAAATGCTGGGCTGGAGCGTGGACGATCTGATTTCAAAGACCATACTGGCCATGCGCGCCGCGCCGGCCGCCCGATACGACGACTGATTTTCCCCTCTGACAAAATATCCCCCCTCCAGAGGCGCTCGGACAGTGCTTGTCCGGGCGTCAGCTTGTCAAAAAGATTTGACAAGGCTGTCAGACTGGAGGGCAAGCTCCCTGCTGCGCCCTCTCTCCAGTTTTGCTCTGGAAAATGAGATTTTCTGCCGCATAAATCATCCCGTCCACTCGTATACGCTGCTGGGTATAATTGAAAAATCGAGAGGATTTCGACCCTCTCGAACTCTGCGAAGGTTTTCGACAGTCTGAAGCTACATTGCAATGTCGCATGCGGCTTCTTTGACAAGGCTGTTGGACGGGAGAGAAAGCTCCCTGCTGCGCCCTCTCTCCAGTTTTGCTCTGGAAAATGAGATTTTCTGCCGCTTTCAATCGCCCCGCGCCCGCCGTACACGCTGCCGGGCACGATTAAAAGCTCGAGAGAACTCCGACCCTCTTGAACTCTCCAAGGTTTTTCGACAGTCTGCGCTCGGACAGTGCTTGTCCGGGCGTTTTGCATGGGTAAATATTCGGCGAGGCGGCCGACAGATCTGGAATACGCGCGCGATCTGTGCTATACTGGATGGGATGATTTTGAAAGCTCATGAGGAAACGCGAATGGAAATAACGGTTGAAGAAATGCTTCGCCTCCCGGCGGAGGACTACATGCTGGTCGATATGCGCAATGAGGAGGCGCGCGAGTACGGCGTGATTCCGAACGCGCTGCCGATGACGCAGGAGGAGCTGGAGAGCAATCCGCCCGAGACGGACGGCAGAAAGCTCATACTCTACTGCGCACGCGGACAGTTCAGCCTGGACGCGGCCGAGGCGCTGCGGGAGAAGGGCGTCGACGCGTACAGTCTCAGGGGCGGCTATATCGAATGGCTGCGCGATCAGATGGAGCACCAGCAGGCCGACGAGCTGTGTCAGCGCGTGGAAAACAGCCTGCGCAAAAAGTTCCGCGAAAAGCTGTGGTGCAATTTCACGAAGGCCGTGCGCGATTACGAGCTGGTGAAGAGCGGCGACCGCATCGCCGTGTGCATTTCCGGCGGCAAGGATTCCATGCTGATGGCCAAGCTCTTTCAGGAGCTGCACCGCTACAGCAGGGTGCCGTTTGAACTGGAGTATCTGGTGATGGATCCCGGCTACAGCCCCGCCAACCGGCAGGTGATCGAGGAAAACGCCAAAAAGCTGAATATCCCCATCCGCATATTCGAATCGAACATATTCGATTCGGTGTATCATGTGGAAAAATCGCCCTGCTATCTGTGCGCGCGGATGCGGCGCGGACATCTGTACAGCTATGCAAAGGAACTGGGCTGCAACAAAATCGCGCTGGGGCATCACTATGACGACGTGATCGAGACCATACTCATGGGGATGCTCTGGGGCGCGCAGATCCAGACCATGATGCCCAAGCTGCACAGCACAAACTTCGAGGGCATGGAGCTGATCCGGCCGCTCTATCTCATACGCGAGGACGACATCAAGGCGTGGCGCGATTACAACGAGCTGCACTTCATACAGTGCGCCTGCAAGTTCACCGACACCTGCACCACCTGCTCGAACGAGGAGACGCGCTCAAAGCGCGTGGAGGTCAAGCAGCTCATCAGGGAGATGAAAAAGACCAATCCGCTGGTTGAAAAGCACATTTTCAGGAGCGTCGAAAACGTCGCGCTGGATGCGGTCATCGCCTACAAGAGCGGCGACAAAAAAGTCCATTTCCTCGATCATTACGACGAAAAAGCGTAAAAATATACCGCGTTCCCTCTCCCACAGGCGGGCGGGAACGCGGCGTTTTTTGCGTCAGATGACATAGTTGTCGGCGGCGGGCGCGTCCATCAGGTCGGCCAGCGTGATGCCGGAAAAGTAGCTTTTCGTCAGCTCGTAATAGTTTTTCCACACCGGCAGCGTGCGGCATTCCGGCGCGCGGCCGCACGGCGCGGCGTTCTCCTGAAGGCAGGCGACCGGCGCAAGGCCGCCCTCGGCCAGGCGCAGTATCTCCCAGAGATTGTATTGATCCGGCTCGCGCGTGAGCCTGTAGCCGCCGCCGATGCCGTGCGCGCTGTCTATGAACCCGGCCGCCTTGAGCGCGGGCATGAGCCGCTCGATGTATTTGAGCGATATGCCCTGCCGCTCGGCCACCTCGCGCATGGGAATGTAGTCGCCGCCGCTGTGCTCGGCCAGATCGAGCAGTATGCGGATGGAATAGCGGCCCTTCGTCGAAATCATGATGTTCGTCCTCCTTTGCGTGTCCAAACCTATTATAACACCAAACTGGTAGGTTTTGCAAATGAAATTGAAGATATATTTGCGCGTCCCCCGCCGTTGACGGAAAGGAGGCGCGCGTGATATAATCGAGCTGCGCGGCGCGGCAAGGCCGCATGATGTCACGGTCATCAATCCGTGAGGAGGAAATAGGTATGGCACTATTGCACGTTGACTTTTTTTCGGATGCGCTGGGCATGTGTACGGCCATGGACGTCATACTGCCCGAAAAGACGCGCGGGCAGATCGGCATGGAGGGGCGCGGCGCGCAGGGCAAATGCCCCACGCTCTATCTGCTGCACGGCATGAGCGACGACCACACAATCTGGCAGCGGCGCACGTCGATCGAGCGCTATGTGGCCGACAAGGGCGTGGCCGTGGTCATGCCCACGACCGATCTGGGCTGGTATACCGATATGTACATCGGCTATAAGTACTGGACGTTCATCTCGCAGGAGCTGCCGCTCATCTGCCGCCGCTTCTTCCCGATGATGAGCGACAGGCGCGAGGACACGTTCGCCGCGGGTCTGTCGATGGGCGGCTACGGCGCGTTCAAGTGCGGCCTCCTCGCCCCCGAGACGTTCAGCTGGTGCGCCTCGCTGTCCGGCGCGCTGGACGTGGGCGAAATCTGCCGCGACAAAATTCTCTCCAACGAGGGGCTGTTTTACGATGTGTTCGGCCCGGCCGATCAGGTGGCCGGCAGCGAAAACGATCTCTTCGCCGTCGCCGAAAAGCTGGCCGAAAGCGACCGCCCGAAGCCGAAAATGTACATGTGGTGCGGCACGGAGGACTTCCTCTATCGGCAGAATGTGCGCATGCGCGATCATCTCAGGGCGCTTCATTACGATCTGACCTATGAGGAATCGACTGGCAATCACAACTGGGGCTGCTGGGACGAGAAGATTCAGTCGGTGCTGAGCTGGCTGCCGCTGGGCAGATAGGAGAGGGAGGAGATACATATGGCGCTTATTCACATTGGCTTTTTCTCCGAGTGTCTGGGCATGGCCGTTTCGTGCGACGTCATTCTGCCGCAGACGGCGAGCAGACAGATCGGCATGGCCGCGGGCGAGCGGGGCGACAGGCATCCGACGCTGTGGCTGCTGCACGGCGCGTCCGACGATCACACAATCTGGCAGCGGCGCACGTCGATCGAGCGCTACGCCGCGCCGCTGGGGCTGGCCGTGGTGATGCCCGCCGTTCAGCTTTCCAGCTATGCCAACATGGCGCATGGCGGCCGCTTCTATGACTATGTGGCAAAGGAACTGCCCGAAAAGATGCGCTGTTTCTTCCCGCTCTCCGACAGGCGGGAGGACAACTTTATCGCCGGACTGTCGATGGGCGGCGCGGGCTGCATGAAGATCGGTCTGGCCAATCCCGGCAATTACGCGGCCATAGGCTGCCTGAGCGCCGGCGCGAGCAACCGCCGCGCCTCTGCCGAGCAGACCGAGGACGGAAAGCGCCGTGCGGCCATGGTTTACGGCGACCGCGATCTGAGCGGCACGGAGGAGGATCCCTTCGGCAACGCGCGCAAAATTATCGAAGAGGGTCTGCCTGTGCCGCGCATCTATCATTCCACCGGCGCAAGCGACTTCCTGCTGGAAAACGCGCACGCCACGCGCGATTTCTTCCAGTCGATTCCCGACAATCCCTTCGATTACACCTATGAAGAGGATCCCGGCGCGCACACCTGGGAATACTGGGACGAGCACATACAGCATTTCCTGCGCTTCATCGGCCTGAAGCCGGTGGGCGAGGTTCGCAACTAAAAAAGCAGGCTCTTCACGCAAAGCCGGCGGGAGAGAAGGCGGCGCAGCGCGAACGGCGCGGCCAGATCCGTATTCTCATGGCAGAGCCATGAACAGACTGTCGAAAAAAACTTGGAGAGTTCGAGAGAGCCGGAGCTCTCTCGAGCTTTTAATCGTGCCCGGCGGCGTGTACGGCGGGCGCGGGACGATTTTTGCGGCGGAAAATCTTATTTTCCAGAGCAAAAATCGTTTCCTTGCAGTTTTTGCGCCCGGAAATCTGAAAGATTTTTTGCAAAAACTGGCAGGGGTGGCAGTGGCGGGGGAGTTTGCTCTCCCGTCCACCAGCTTGTCAAAAAAATCTTTTTGACAAGCTGCTCATGGCAGAGCCATGAAATGGGTCGGCATTTTGCGCTGTATTTTGTGATGACCCAAAGGCGGGGCTGAGGGCGGCGCTCTCGGCTCCGTTTTGCGTTCGGAAGCGCGCGGCCGGCAATGGGGCGCTTTTCATAGCATCTTAAGTCAAAAGCCCGCGATTCAGCTCTGCAAAGCCGTCTGTTTTCGCCGCCGGATCGAGGAAAAAACACCGCAGGACGCCCTCTATTCCCGGAATCGCGGAGAAAGGACAACAGCCCGCCTTTTTTCGGACGCGCCCCGGGACGGACAATCAGGCCGCGGCGGCGCGCGATCGCCATGCCGGCATATGACCGCGAAACAGCAGGGAGCCGCTCCGAAAACGGAACGGCTCCCTCTAGACTGTCAAAAAGCCCTTGGAGAGCGCGAGAGGGCCGAAGTTCTCTCGAGATTTTAATCGTGCTCGGCGGGTGCGGTACGATTGCTGCGCCCGGAAATCTGAAAGATCTCAGCAAAAACTGGTAGGGGACGGCAGTGGCGGGGGAGCTTGCTCCTCCGTCCCAGATTGTCAAAACATTTTGGTTCTTCACGGAAAGCTGGTGGAAGCAAAGCGCGGCAGAGAGATGTGAGCAGCATGGAAGCAAAAATTGCACTGCTAAACACGCATTTTTCCTTCTTTATCCGTTCTCTCATGGCGACGCCATGCAATCTGTTGCTGCTATGGACTTGCACTCCCTCCAGCTTTCCGTAGAGAGTTAGCCTTTTTGACAAGCTGAGGGGAGCCGCTCCGAAAACGGAACGGCTCCCTCTATAAACGGACTTGGCGCGCGGATTATTCCTCTGTGATTTCCATGTCGTAAAAGCGGTTGATCTGCTCGCAGGCGCTGACGCCCAGATAGAACGAGGGATACATGTCCTCGACGTAGAGCGTAAACTTGCGGCCGCAGGTCTCGATCACCAGGCCGGTCTTCGTCACGCGCGCGGAGAAGGCGTGCCTCTCGCCCGCCGTGACGGGAAATTCCGCGCCCAGCAGCTTGACCCATCTGACCTTGCCGTCCGTCATCTTCATGCGCCAGACGTTCACGCCGTTTTCATAGAGCACGACCTCGAGATAGTCGCCGTAGCGCAGCGTGCCGTCCGGACAGCGATGCAGCTTTTCGGCGATCACGAACAGCGGCGCGCCGTAGGCCTCGAACGAGCAGGTGGCCGAAATGGCCGCGCCGGGCGCGCAGACGTCCTTCGCCATGAGCGTGACGTTGTCAAAGCCCTGCTCGAATGCGTCGTTCTTTCGATTGACGATGCAGTCGTCCTCCTGAGCGAACACGGGCGTTTCCTGAAAGCGGAAGGAATAGGCGTAGGTCAGGGGCGCGTCGTCCCACTGTCCGCGCGAAAAATCAACCTTCATAGAATACCTCCAACGAATACTGTTTTTCTCCCGTTATACGGGGCGGCGATAAAATGTGCTTCGCAAAATATGAGGGCTTGAGGAACGGTTCCCCTCGGCGCCGTCTCTTCTGCAAGGCGGCGGCGGTCAGGGGCTTGTCCCTCTATATTCCGCACTATATTCCGCGGCGGGCGGCAAGGATACGTCAGATCACGCCGCGCAGATCGCCCTTTTTTGTCGCCGCGGCCACGCACAGCCATGTGGCCGCCGTGTCATAGCGCGAATCGTGCGCTGCGCCGCCGCCGCCGAACCACTCGGCGGATTTCTCGGCGATGAATTCAGGAGTCAGGCCGTAGTATTCGGCCAGCTCCTCCAGCTTGGGCGGCTTGGGGCGGCCGATGTTGACGCGCCGCTTCATGTTCATCACGCCGGTGAAATAGTTCATCGTGCAGAACGTCTTTTTCTTGCCCAGATTCAGGCCGCAGCGCTCGAACTCCACGCGGATATAGCGGTCGTCCGCCGCCACATTGTGCCCCACCAGCAGGCCGCTGCCCGAGAAATCGGCGAAGATTTCGTCCACGCGGTCCTCAAAGCGCTCGCCGCCGGACAATTCGTCCAGATCCTCGATGCTCATGCCGTGAACCTCCTGAGCGCCCTCGCTCATCTCATCCACGGCGAAATACATATTCTTGCCCGTGACGGTTTCTCCGTCTATGATCAGATAGGAGAGCTGGCAGATCTGGCCGGGCGTGAGATCGGTCGCTTCCGTGTCAAAGCAGATTATCTTCATATGTTCCTCGTATTGTCGTTCAGGCCATGGTTTCCAGCATGGCAAGGGTGACTTCGTAACCGCACTTTTCGCCCTTTTCATACAGCTCGAAGGCGTCCATCATGTATTCGGCCATGCGGCGCACTTCATGGCCGCTCGAGCCGGCGATGTGGGGCGTTATGAAGCAGTTGTCCAGCGCGTTCAGCGGGTTCTCGTTCGAATGGCTCTCGTTGGTCATCACGTCCAGCAGCGCCGTGCGCGTGGGCACGCTCGTCAGCGCGTCGTAGAGATCCTTCTCGTCCAGCTGCGGGCCGCGGCCGGTGTTTATGAACGTGGCGTAGGGCTTCATGGACAGGAAGTATTCGCGCTTTATGATGCCCACGGTGGCGGGCAGATTGGCCAGGTGGTTGGAGATCACGTCGCATTCTGCGAAGATTTCGGCCATTTCGGCCTTTCTGACGCGCAGCTTTTCGGCGCGCTCTTCGCTCAGGAAGGGATCGAACACCAGCACCTCGCAGTCGATCTGCCTGAGCATCTCGGCCAGACGGCTGCCGATCGCGCCGCAGCCCAGCAGGCCGATCTTCACGTCGTAATTGCCGGGATAGTTCTCGAACAGCTTTTGCCCCGCGCTGCGGTCGGCGCGCGTTATGGGCTGCACGCGGAAATAGCCCTTCGTGGCCAGCAGGATCTGCGCGAAGGCGTACTGCACCACCGGCACGGCGTTGGCCTGCCAGGCGCTGTAGACGCGCACGCCGGCGTTCAGGAACGGCCGCGCGAAATTCTGCACGCTGCCCGCGCCGTAAAACACGGCCTTGAGCGCCGGGAAGCACTCCCTGATTTCCGCTTCGGTCATGGCGGGCATGCCCCATGTGGAGAACACGACCTCCACGTCCCCCAGCGCGTGCTTTGCAGCGCGCGCCTCGGCGACGGAGGTTATGACGGACGGATAGAGATGAACCAGCTTATTCAGGCGCGCCATCTGCCGCTGGGCATAGACGCGGCGAAGGGTATCGGGCGTTGCGTTCAGGAACGCGGCCTCAATCATTGTCGATCACCTTTCTTCAATGCGCCTTTGTGCGGCGCTCTTTGCTGTGCGGCGCGGCGGTTTCGGCCGCTGCGATTGTGCGCCGCGACTGCCGGCAAAGCGCCCGGGCGTTCCGCCGATCCGGCCGGGCATTGCCTCGCCCGACTATTATATCATATCAGAGTGCAATAAAAAAGCAAAATGTGTCTTTTGCATAGAGGAAAATTCACTCACAAATCGAATTATTGAATGAGGTGTACTGTTTATGGATCAACAGCAGGAACTCGTCGTTCTCACTCACTTTCTCTCGACGCTCTCCAAGGGCGCGCTGGACGTGAGCGACGCCCGGGCGCTGCTCGAGCGCTTCGGCTCGCTCAGCGGCATGGCGTCGTTTCCGCCGGAGATTCTGATGCAGGTGGGGCGCCTTTCCGCCGCGCAGGCCGAGCTGCTGGCGGAGCTGCCGCGCATCGTGCGCCGCTGCCGGCTGGATCGGTGCGGCGACAGCCCCATATTGGATCGTCTCGACGCGGCTGCGCGCTTTGTCCGCGCGCTGTATACGGGCGTGCGGCGCGAGCGGCTGTTCATGCTGTGTCTGGACGGAGATTTCAGGCTGATCGAGGCGCAGCCGCTCTCCAGCGGCTCGATGACCGAGACGAGCGTGCCGCCGCGCCTGATTATGGAAAGCGCGCTGCGCGTTCACGCCGGCGCTGTGATATTCTGCCACAATCATCCCGCGGGCAGGACGTTTTTCAGCGAGGCGGATGTTTCCTCAACCCTCGCAGCGCTGCATGATCTGGACAGGATCAACGTCGCCATGCTCGATCATCTTCTGGTGGCTCGGGGCAGGATCATCAGCCTTCGCCGTATGCACTATATTCCCGAGAACCTCTGGACAAATTCCGGCGCGATGGCCGTGTCCTTCAGCCGGTGGGTTGAGGAGGCCGGCGAAGCAGGAACGTAAAATCCGGCCGGATTGCAGACTGTCGAAAAAACTTCGGAGAGTTTGAAAGGGTCGAACCCTCTCGAATTTTCAAACATATCCGGCAGCGTGTACGATGGGCAAGACGGCTTTTTGCGGCGAAAAATCCCGCTTCCAGAGCCAAAGATGGAGAATGTGGCATGCGGCGGGGAGCTTGCCCCTCGTTCCCCTGCCCGTTAAGACCTTTTTTGACAAGCAGAAATCCGGCCGGAAGCAGCGTCCGGCCGGACTGGATTAAGGCGATACCGCACAACTCGGCGGCGCATCAGGCGATGTCTTTCCCGCCATCTGCGGCATGCAAATTTCTCGATTTACCTCCAGTAAACCTTCGAAATCTGCATTTGCATCTGACGAAAAATCCATTCGCCGGCCGACCACCTCGTTTGTGCGGTGTCGCCTTAAACAAATTCGTAGTATATGGCGCTGACGGCGCGCTCGAAATCCTTGCCGTCTACGCCCACGATGATGTTCAGCTCGCTCGAGCCCTGATCGATCATGCGTATGTTGATGTCGGCCACGGCCAGCGCGCGGAACAGGCGCGACGCGGTGCCGCGCTTGTTGACCATGCCGCGTCCCACTGTGGCGATCAGCGCCACGCCGCTGGTGAACTCGATGGAATCGGGGTGGCAGGCCTCCTCGATGCGCTCTATGATCTCGCTCTTGTGGCTCTCGATTTCGCTGTCGGCGATGACCACGCTCATGGTGTCGATGCCGGTGGGCAGATGCTCAAAGGAGATGTCCAGCCCTTCCAGCACGCCCAGCACGCGGCGGCCGAAGCCCAGCTCGCTGTTCATCATGGCCTTGTCGATCGACAGGAGCGTGAAATTCTTGTGCCCCGCGATGCCGGTGATCGTGCGCTCATGCTCCACCTCGCCGGGCGTGAGCACGATCATTGTGCCCGGATGAGCGGGATCGTTGGTGTTGCGTATGTTGGTGGGGATGCCCGCCTTGCGCACCGGGAATATCGCGTCCTCGTGCAGCACGGTCGCGCCCATGTAGGACAATTCGCGCAGCTCGCGGTAGGTCAGCTGGTCGATCGAGCGGGGATTGTCGATGATGCGCGGATCGGCCATCATGAAGCCGGACACATCCGTCCAGTTCTCATACAGCGTGGCCTTCGCCGCGCGCGCGACGATTGCGCCGGTGATGTCCGAGCCGCCGCGGGAGAACGTCTTGATTTCGCCCGAGGGCATCGCGCCGTAAAAGCCGGGAATGACCGCGTGCTCATGGCGGGCAAGGCGCTCGGAAAGCACCTCGTTCGTCCATTCGGGCGCGAATATGCCCTGCCGGTCGAAGCGTATGACTTCCGCCGCGTCGATGAAGTCCCAGCCCATATAGCTGGCCAGTATCATGCCGTTGAAGTATTCGCCCCGGCTGGCCGCGTAATCGGGATTGTCGGAGCGGGCGATTTCCTTTTCGGCCTCATGAAGCGCGGGCAGCAGATCGAGATCGATGCCCAGATCGCGTATGATGTCGCAGTAGCGCGTGACGACCCGGCTGAAGCATTCCGAATAGCTCTGGCCGGTCTGCGCCAGCTTGAAGCAGCGGTAGAGCAGATCGGTGATTTTGTCGTCCTCTCTGAACCGGCGGCCGGGCGCGGAGGGCACGACAAAGCGCCTGTCGGGATCGGACAGAAGAATATCCTTAACTTTCCTGAACTGATCGGCGTCGGACAGCGACGAACCGCCGAATTTTGCAACTTTAAGTCCCATAGCTGGCAACAACCTCCACTCGCCGCGTCGGTATATACGGCAATAACTCGAATAATTATACGGGGTCTATGCCGCCCGCGTCAAGCACTTCCCCAGCAATCCCCCGTTAAATCATATGACGCGATGAAAAAACCGGTTCCCGGGTTTGCTTCGGAAAGTCCTCCCCGCCGCTTCGGCATTTTGCGCGTGCGAAGGCCTGAGCTGACAAAATCCCCATTCGAACCTGCAATTATCCCTTTTGAGGAGCGCGCTTCAGGCAATTTACATCAGTGTGCTTTGCGCCGGCGCGGCTTTAGGCTATAATAACAGGTAAAGAAACGGTTCATCAATTTTACTGAAAGGAATGCATTCACCATGAAGGCCATCATCTCCGTTCTCGGCAGCGACCGCCCCGGCATCATCGCTGAAATCAGCGGCTGCCTGTATCGGCATAACCTCAACATACTCGACATCACCCAGACCATACTCTCCGGCTATTTTACAATGGTCATGATGGTCGATCTGGCCGGCATGAACTGCACCTATGCCGAGATGACGGCCGCGCTCGGCGAACTGAGCGAGAAGCTGGGTCTTGAAATCCGCATGCAGCGCAGCGAAATATTCGATGCGATGCACAGGCTGTGAGGTGACGCGCCATGCTGAACGCCTCTGAAATCTTTTCGACGATCAACATGATCAAGGATCAGAAGCTGGACATCCGCACGATCACAATGGGGCTTTCCCTGCTGGAGTGCGCGGGCGAAAACACGCCTCAGAAGGTCTATGATCTGGTCACCCGCCGCGCCGAGCATCTGGTCGAGGTCGGCGAGGACATCGAGCGCGAATTTGGCATACCGATCGTCAACAAGCGCATTTCCGTCACGCCCGTCTCGCTGATACTGTCCGACCGCACCGATCCGGTGGACGTGGCGCTTGCGCTCGATCATGCGGCGGAGACCACCGGCGTGAACTTCATCGGCGGCTATTCCGCGCTGGTGCAGAAGGGCGCGACGAAGAACGACTTAAAGCTCATACGCTCCATTCCCGAGGCGCTCTCCCGCACGAATCTGGTCTGCTCCTCGGTCAACGTGGGCACGACGCGCGCGGGCATCAACATGGACGCCGTGCGGCTGATGGGCGAGATCATTGTAGAGACGGCCAGAGCCACCGCCGATCAGGGCGGCCTGGGCTGCGCCAAGCTGGTGGCGTTCGCCAACGCCGTGGAGGACAATCCCTTCATGGCCGGCGCGTTCCACGGCGTGGGCGAGGGCGACGTGGCCATCAATGTGGGCGTGAGCGGCCCGGGCGTGGTCAAGCGCGCGCTGGAGGACTGCAAGGGCGAGCCGTTCGACGTCGTGGCCGAAACGATCAAGAAGACCGCGTTTCGCATCACCCGCATGGGTCAGCTGGTGGCGCAGGAGGCCTCGAAGCGTCTGGACGCGCCGTTCGGCATCGTCGATCTCTCTCTCGCGCCCACGCCGTCCATCGGCGATTCGGTCGCGCATATTCTCGAGGAAATGGGTCTGGAGCGCTGCGGCCAGCACGGCACCACAGCCGCGCTGATGATGCTCAACGACGCGGTCAAGAAGGGCGGCGTGATGGCGTCCTCCTCGGTGGGCGGCCTGTCGGGCGCGTTTATTCCGGTCAGCGAGGACATCGGCATGATTGACGCCGCCGCCGCCGGCACGCTGACGCTGGACAAGCTCGAGGCCATGACATGCGTCTGCTCGGTTGGTCTGGACATGATCGCCGTGCCGGGCGATACCCCCGCCTCGACGCTTTCCGCGATACTGGCCGACGAGGCCGCCATCGGCGTGGTCAATCAGAAGACCACCGCCGTGCGCCTCGTGCCCGTGCCCGGCAAGGCCGTGGGCGACTGGGCCGAGTTTGGCGGACTGCTGGGGCGCGCGCCGATCATACCCGTTCACGGCGAGTCGGCGGACGCGTTCATCGCCCGCGGCGGCCGCATCCCCGCGCCGATCAACAGCCTGAAGAACTGAGTTTTTTACGCGTTTATACGAAAGCAAACGCCCCGTAGAAGAAGCGCACAGGCGGCCGCATTCCCGTTTATGGCGAGAGTGCGGCTGAAACGCCGTTCTTTATGGGGCTGTTTTATAGGCACGCGGCGTTCGCTCAAACGCGCCGCATTGAAAATACACGCGCAAGCGAGGAGAGTCTATGGTCTTTTCCAGCCTGACGTTCCTGTTCTATTTTCTGCCGCTGACGCTTCTTGCGTGCTTTGCGCGCAGGGACATAAAGTGGCGAAACGGCGTGCTGCTGGGCGCGTCGCTGCTGTTCTATGCCTGGGGCGAGCCGGTCTGGGTGCTGGCCATGGTGGGCTCGACCGCCGTGGCGTTTCTCTGCGCGCGCAAAATCGTGCATACAAAGAAAAAGCGCAGGCGTCGCCGGTGGATGGCGCTGAGCGTCGCGCTGTCGGCGGCGATCCTGTTCATCTTCAAGTATTCGGCGTTCTTTGTCAATTCCTTCATGGCGCTCTTCGGCGCGTCATGGCGCATGACGCCGCTGCGCCTGCCCATCGGCATATCGTTTTACACATTTCAGGTCATCACCTACACTGTGGACGTGTATCGCCGCAAGGCGCGCGCGCAGAAGCACTTCCCGAGGCTGATGCTCTACATCAGCTGCTTTCCGCAGCTCATCGCCGGCCCGATCGTGCAGTATTCCGACGTGGCCGATCAGCTGGGGAAGCGCCAGACCACGCCGGACGATTTTGCCGCCGGAATGCAGCGCTTTGTCGTCGGTCTGGGCAAGAAGGTCATATTCGCCAATGTCTGCGGCAAGGCGCTTTCCTCGATGCCGCTGGCCGGCGGCGCGGCGGCGCTCAGCGTGGGCGGGGCGTGGTACGCGGCCTTCCTGTACACGCTGCAGATCTATTTTGATTTTTCCGGCTATTCCGATATGGCCATCGGGCTGGGGCGCATACTGGGCTTCAGCTATAAGGAAAACTTTCTCTATCCCTATTCGGCGCTGTCCGTGCGCGATTTCTGGCGCAAGTGGCACGTCTCGCTGGGCAGCTTCTTTCGCGATTACATATACATCCCGCTGGGCGGAAACCGGCGCGGCCTGAAGCGGACGATCCTCAACACGATGATCGTCTGGATGCTGACCGGCCTGTGGCACGGCGCGAGCTGGTCGTTCGTGCTGTGGGGGCTGTATTACGGCGTGCTCCTGACGCTCGATCTGCTCTTTTTTAAGAATGTGCTGCCGCATCTGCCCAGGGCGGTCAACTGGCTGATCACAATGGCGCTGGTCATGGTCGGCTGGGTGGTGTTCTACTATCCCTCGCTGGGCGACGCGCTGACGCATCTGGGCGCGATGGTCGGGCTGGGCGCGTCGGGCGCCATGGACGCGGCGTCGCTGCGCATCGTCAGGACGTATTCAGTCTTTCCGCTCATCGCCTTCATCGCCAGTTTGCCGGTCGCGCCGCTCATCGGGCAGTTTGCCGGGCGCATTGGCCTGACGGGGCGGCGGCAGGAGGCCGCGCGCTGCGTGTGGCTGAGCCTGTGTCTGGCGCTGTGCCTGCTCTTTTTGATCAGCCAGAGCTACAATCCGTTTATCTACTTCCAGTTTTGACGAGTCGGAGGCGCTATGAAACACAAATTGTCGTTCACCGTCGCGCTGTGGTGGGTTATACTGTGCCTGATCGGCGGCGTTTTCCTGCTGGGAACGTCCGACAAGCAGCCGCGCCTGTCCGAATCGGAAAACCGCATGCTCGCCGGCTTCCCCAAATTGAGCGCAGCCTCGCTGTTTTCGGGCGAATTCATGACCGGCTTTGAATCGTTTCTGTCCGACGCGTTCTTCGGCCGCGACGCGCTGGTTCGCACGAGCGACCGGCTGCTGGGCGCGTTCTCAGTACTCTCGCGGGACGATACGCTGGCCGCCGCCGCCAGCGACATGGAAAACCGGCTGCAGAGCGAGGGCGTGACCGCGCAGTCGGCCGCGCCGCAGGCCACCGTTCAGCCCGCGCCGACCGATGAAATCGCGCCGCCCGCTCCCGAAAGCGACGATGTCGAAGAGGACGCTTCCGCGCCCGAGGGCGACGCGCCGCTGACCGACGAGCACAGCTATCTGTGGCTCAAAAAGACCGACGGCACGAACAAGATACTCTACACCTACGATCTGGACAAGATCAGCGCCTACGCCGACACGCTGCGGCTCATCCGCACGCATCTGCCCGAGGACGGCGACGTGTTCTTCACGCAGGTGCCGCTGGCCTCGATCGCCAATCGCTGGACGGATCAGCAGGAGACCTACTGCGGCTGGGGCAGCACCGTCGAGACCATGCTGGAGAGCTGCCTTGCCGGAGAAGAGCACATCAAAGTGTTCAATACGTTTTCAATACTCGAGCCGCACATGACCGGGGACGCGCCGATGTTCTACCACACCGATCATCACTGGTCGGCGGAGGGCGCGTACATCGTGCTTTCGGAAATGCTCAGGAGCAGCAGCCTGCCGATCGTGCCTTATGAGGAATACGACTACAAGGCCATACGCTCCAAGCCCAACGACGCGGGGCAGACCGACGTGTTCAACGTGCTCTATCCGCTGCTGCCCGCGCGCAGCCTGATCGTCACAAAGCGCACCGGGGAAACCGAGCTGCCGCTGATGAATTACGATTCGTCGACCTACACGGCCTATATGAACAATTCCCGCAGGCCGTGGCGGCGCGTGATCACCGGCGCGAACACGGGCCGGCGCGCGCTGGTGATCTGCGATTCCTTCGGCAACGCCTTTGCGCCCTATCTGCTGCCCTATTACGACGAGGTGCACATGACCGACTTCCGCAACGACTATTACAATAAGCGCGAGGCGGGCGGCTCAATAGGCGAGCTGATGGAGTATCATCAGATCGACGACGTGTACATCGTCACATCGACGGCAAACGGCCTGCGCAAGGACAATTCCATCGTCTATCTGCGCAAATATCTCGAAGAGTGAGGGGAGGCGCGCGCATGAACACACAAAAAAGACCTCCGCGCCCCGCGCCCCGTCAGGCCGATCGAAGGCCGCCGGCAAAGCGTCCCGTTCAGCGCCCCGCCGCGAAAAGGCAGAGCATGGGCCTTGAGCGGATTGTTCACGTTTTCAGGCGCATTGGCCGCGGCGTCCGCCGGGGACTGTCCCGCGCATGGCACGCTCTGGACAGATTCCGAAAGGACGAGCTGTCCACGATATTCGTCAACTCCGCCGTGGCCGCCGCGGCGCTGGTGATCTGTCTGTGCGTGCTGATCGCCTGCATGCCGGCCATCCGCATGAACCGCGCGCGGCGGCTGATCGCGTCCGGCCAGACGCAGAGCGCGCTCGCGGTGCTTTCGCAGCTGGAGGCGGGCGGCTACGACGGCGAAGAGATTGACAGAATGCGCCTTGTCGCCGCGGAAAAGCTGACCGCGGCGAGCCGGTACGCCGAGGCGCTCTCGATCATTTCCGCGCTGCCGGAGAATGAGGAGACGCAGGCGGCGCGGCAGAAATGCCTGTACGCGCAGGCCGATTCGCTCTGGCAGGCGGACGATTATTCCGGCGCGGCGCAGATCTTCTATCAGCTGGGCGATTATTCGGACAGCGCGTCCCGCTATGCCGACTGCCGCTGCGCGCTGGCCGTTGAAACGTATATGAACGGCGACGAAAACGGCGCGCGCACGCTCCTGCTCAGCGTGTCCGACGCCGATCGGCACATCGAGGCCGCCGTGCAGAAGGCCGCCGGAAGCGCGGACACGGCGCGGGGACTGCTCGCGCTCGATCTGTTCAACCCGGAGAGCCTGAACCGCATGGAAAAGACCGCTCAGGCGCTCACGCAGGCGCGCGCGGACCGGCCGCTGGGGCGCATCGCCGCCGGATACGCGCATTCGGCCGCCCGCAGGAGCGACGGCACTGCGCTGGCCGCGGGCGACAACGGCTATGGCCAGTGCGACGTGTCCGGCTGGACGAATCTTCGGCAGATTGCCGCCGGCGCGTATCATACAGTCGGCCTGCGCGAGGACGGCACTGTGATTGCGGTCGGGCGAAACGACGAGGGTCAGTGCGATGTGTCCGGCTGGACGGACGTCGTGATGATCACAGCGTCCGCCTACGACACGCTGGGGCTCAAATCGGACGGCACGGTGGTCGCGGCCGGCGCGCACAGCCGCCTGATTCAGGGCTGGCACGGCGTGACGTGGATTGCGGGCGGCTCCTATTCGGCGGGCTGCCTGTACGATCAGGGCAGCATGACGACGACCCACGCCGCCGCGCGCATGGGGCTGGGGGTATCGCTGTATGATCTCTCGGTCTGCGGCCCCGTTTCGGCGGGCATACTGTTCGACGGCACGCTGACCTGCACGGTAAACGCGCCCGCATGGAACGATCTGATCGCCGTGTCTGCGGGCGAGGACGGCCTGCTCGGGCTGACCAGCGACGGCCGCGTGCTGACATATGCGTTCCGCACCGGCGAGGAAGGAACGCTTCCCGTGGACGCGGCGGCCGTTGAGATCGCCCAGAGCGGCGCGCACAGCCTTGCGCTGACAGAGGACGGCCGCGTGCTGTCATTCGGAGACAATGAAAGCGGCCAGGGCAATACCGGCGACTGGCGGCTCTGGTAGAGGCAGGCGCTTCAGGCAAAACGGCAGACGAAAGGAGAATCCGCATTGAACAACATCAAAGACAAGCTCGAGACACTGTCCAAGACGCTGCAGAATACGGAGAATGAATCCCGCGAGGTCATCAAGGTTCAGCTGGACACGCTGGCGCAGGAGGCTTCACTCACGCCCGAGGAGGCGCAGACGCTGCATGAGACGCTGCACGGAGAGCTCGACGCGCTGCGCGGCGTCAATCGCCAGCTGATCGGCACGACGCAGCGCTGCGGCGCGGCTGTGGACGAGATCGAAACCCGCCTGAGCGAAGCTGAGAGGCTCGAGAAGAAGCAGGGGCGCAAGTTCAACATCATTCCCGCAGCGCCCACAAACGCGCAGATCGACGTTGAAGAGCATCAGCGCGCGCATTTCGCGCAGGGAATGACGTTCTACAAGCTGTTCTGGGTGTTCTTCATAGGCTGCTTTGTGGGCGTCGTGGTGGAGGTCATATGGTGCATGATCACGAAGGGGCATTACGAGAGCCGCACCGGCCTGATCTACGGCCCGTTCAATCTGGTCTACGGCTTCGGCGCGGCGCTGCTGAGCGCCTGTTTGTACCGCTTCAGGAACCGCAGCCGGATCTTTTCGTTTGTCGGCGGCCTGATCACGGGCAGCGTCGTGGAGTATGTCTGCTCCTGGGTGCAGGAGATGATATTCGGCACGACCTCGTGGGACTACAGCAACCTGCCCTTCAATCTCAACGGCCGCATCTGCCTTCTGTATTCCATGTTCTGGGGCATACTGGGCGTGATGTGGATCAAGGACATCTATCCGCGCATGTCGCGCTGGATACTCAAGATCCCCAACAGGCTGGGCAAGGGACTGACCTGGGCGCTGCTCGCGTTCATGATTTTCAACACAGTCATGTCCGGCCTGATCGTGATGCGCTGGGCGAATCGCCGCGAGGGCGTGCCCGCCGCCAACGGCTTCGAGCGCTATCTGGACATCCATTATCCCGACGAGCGCATGCAGAAGATCTACGCCAACATGATCTTCCCGGACGACTGATCCCGAAAAAGTTGAGAAACTCGACTTTTTTTCAAAAACCTATTGACAAAGCGCGTGTAATCCCGTATAATAGTGTTTGTTGTTGCGGGGTTATAGCTCAGTTGGTTAGAGCGTCACGTTGACATCGTGAAGGTCATAGGTTCGAGCCCTACTAACCCCACCACACAGCCGAATCTCTTCTGACGAAGAGGTTCGGTTTTTTTGTGCGTCATTGTCGATCGCAGGGGCAAAAAAGGGCGGCGAAGAATGGGCGCACTGAAGCCGGGCAGCCGAAAAAGATGCGCCCGAGGATCCCGGCGGCGCTGCTTGCGCCACCGTTGAAGCCGCTCGAAAAGAAGCGGACGGAGGAATTTGAAACGGCTGCATCGGCGCGCCGTTCGTCTGAAAAGCGCGGCGGTTTATCGTTGCTTTTTGAGAATGCGCATGATAAAATCAGTATGAGCGATGCGCCCGCGGGGCGGCGCAGACTGTAAGCGGGGAGGCGCTGATATGACGACGATCTGGGAACCGGCACGGCAGATTCCCGTCTGGGATGAGGCGGACGTGTGCGTTGTCGGCGGGAGCTGCACGGGCGTGTTCGCGGCGATCCGGGCGGCCCGCATGGGCCTGAAGGTTGTGCTGGTGGAAAATCAGGGGCGGCTGGGCGGCACGGCGACCGCCGGTCTGGTCTATATCTGGCATACGCTGCTGGACGATACGTTTTCCGAGCCGGTGATCGGCGGGCTGACGGACGAGGTGGAGAAGCGGCTCTACAGAGCCGGCCGTCTGGAATACGCCGGCCGTTCGCACGGCGCGGGCGCGCGGCTCGATCCTCTCTATCTGGCCTATGCGCTGGATCAGATGGCGCAGGAGGAGGGGCTGCGGCTCTATCTGCACACGCGCTATACGGCGCTTCAAATGGATGGGGCGCGCATCGACGCGGTCATTTTGGAAAACAGAGACGGGCGGGGCGCAATCCGCGCGCGCTTTTTCATCGATGCGACGGGCGACGGCGATCTGTGCCGCGACGTCGGACTGCCCTGCTATCAAAACAGGAACATTCAGCCGCCCAGCGCCTGCTTTTACATGACGGGCAGCACAGACGACGAGCATCTGGAAGAGATGGTGCTCCGGCACGGCGCTGAATTCGGCCTGGACAACGACACCGGCTGGAGCGGGCGGCTGCCAGGCACAGAAAATGTCTATTTCCGCGCGGACAATCATGTTTTCGACGTGGATTGCTCGAAGGCCGCCGATCTGACATACGCAGAGATTGAGGGGCGCCGCCGCGCTTTCGCCTTTGAGGCGATGACGAACGCCTATGGAAAGCGCGCGCATCGCATCGTCAATCTGTGCGCGCACATCGGCGTTCGCGATACGCGGCATTACGAGACGGACTACCGCGTGACAGAGATGGATCTGCTGAACGGCTGCGACTTTGAGGATTCCATACTGCACGGCACATATCGTTTGGACGTGCATCATCAGCGGGACAACATGGGCTGGACGTTCAAATATCTGGATGGCCGCGTGGAGACCTATCTGGGCAAATCGCCCGTGCCCGTCGTGTCCAACTGGCGGGAGGAAATGGGGCTGGGGCCGGCCGATCGGCACTATTATTCCATGCCCTTCCGGGCGCTCGTGCAGCGCAGAGCCGCCAATTTCATCATGGCGGGACGCATGGTCAACGCCGAGGAATTTGCCTTCGGCGCGCTGCGCGTGATGGTCAACTGCAATCAGATGGGCGAGGCCGCCGGCGTGGCCGCCGCGCTGTGTCTGAAGAGCGCTCAGCCCGTCTGGGAGCTGGACGGAAAAAGCGTGCGCGCGTCTCTGAACGCGGGCGGTTCGCTGCTGTAGAGCGGCGCGCCGACAGAATGGGACGCGATGGCGCAGACGTTTTTCACAGCGCAAGAAGAGGCTCGTTGCGCAAAAGCGGCGTTTTTGATTTGTCCGAAGCGGCCATGCGCGGCGAAGCCGGCGGCTTCCCCCGGCATTGATCTCTTCATGGCGAAGCCGCGCCGGCTGCTGTGAGAGAATGCAATCTCCCGCTGCTTTTTCGCTTCTTCACGGAAAACCGGGGGGTGCAAGACCATTGCAGCAACAGATTACATGGCGTCGCCATGAGAGAATGGGCAAAGAAGGAAAAATGCGTGTTTAGCAGTGCAAGCTTTGCTTTCATGCTGTTCACGTCTCGCTGCCGCGCCTTGTCTCCCTCAGTTTTCTGTGAAGAGCCACTTTTTCTTCACGGAAAGTCGGGGGAAGTACAAGTACACCCCGCACATTTCATGGCTTTGCCGCGAGAAGGTGGGCCAAGCGGTTCCTTTCGCCGTGCTGCTCGCATTGTGCGGCGTTGTCTGCGCTCGATGTCTCAGCTTTTCGTGGAGAACTTATTTTTCATACAAAACCATAAAAAAGCCGCCGAAGCGTTCTTCACGAGCGCTTCGGCGGCCAATGTTATGCTGTTTTACAGCTGATTCCAGCGGTCGTAGGCGGACTGATACGCGCCCAGCACCTCGTCGATGCCCATGGCCTTGACCTTCTCGCAGTAAGCGTCCCAGCCGGTCTCAATGTCGGTCACGCCGGTGATGAATTCGGCTTCCATGCGGCTGACGTAGGTCTTGATGTCGGCATAGTAGCTGTCGATGGTCATCTGCTCGTCGTCGTTGAATGTCAGCGACGGGAAGCTGGGGATGACGTAGGGGTTGAGGTTGTTGATGTAGCCGATCTGGCGGGAGCGGGTGTTGCTCTCCTCGCTGTTGACGACCTTCTTGAACGTGTACAGGAACGGGCCGTAGTTGTAGATGTCGCGCTTGTAGGTGTAGGTGTTGCCGGGCTCGTTGTCGGGGTTGTCGTCATAGATGAATGTGAACTCGGTCTTTTCGTCGTTGGTGAACTTCCAGTGGTGGCCTTCGGGGCCGTAGTGGCCGGCGGCGCAGTACAGGCCTGTGCCGGGCGCGACTTCTTCCTTGGCGTAGAGGATGTCGAAGCACTGCGCCAGCTCCTTGGCGTACTGGCAGTCCTTGTTGATGGCGAAGCCGCTCACGCTGCCCATCTGGGAGCCGTTGGAGATGTAGGTCTTGGTGTCGTCCCACTCGGATGTGAGGGGCGCGAGCTGGTCGATGTCGAAGTGGCCGGACGGGAAGTCGGCCGCGGTCAGCATGGCGCCGTCGCTGCCCATGAAGAGCACGCCGTCGGCGCACAGCGCGTTGCGGGCGGTGCTGTCGAGGGTCAGGTATTCCTTGTGCAGCAGGCCCTCGGCGTACATGCGGTGCATATACTCGATATAGCGCTTATACTGTTCGCCGCAGCTGTTCCAGACGACCTTGCCCGTGCCGTCGTCGGCGAAGTCCCAGTTGACCTCGGTGCCCAGCGCGGAATAGAAGAAGCCCTTGGCGATGCTGATCATCGGCGCGGTGCCGGTCTTTTCAAAGGCGGTCTTGCAGGCCTGATAGAATTCCTCGGTGGTGGTCGGCGCTTCCAGACCATACTCGGCCAGCAGGTCGGTGCGGTAGTGCATGCGGTTGGTGCCGTGGCCGCTGGTGCAGGTCACGTCGATCAGCGGGAGCTGATACATGCCGCCGTCGCTGTAGGTCACGGCCTTGCGGGCGTTGGGGAACTCCGCAAGCACTTCCTGCAGATAGGGCATGTACTCGAGCAGCGTGGCGTAATCCACGAACTTGCCGCCCAGCACGCCGTAGTCGTTCATGTAGGAGGAGCCCATGCCGGTGTTGAAGAAATCCGGCCAGTCGCTCGCGGAGAGGTAGACGGGGAACTGATCGTTTTCGACATTGGTGAATTCGAAGTTGATGCCGCACAGCTTGCCCAGCTCCGTCCAGAGCGAGCGCTCGTGCGTCATGTCCTTGTCCACGACGACGCTGGTGATGGTCACGGGCTCGTCAAAGAGCGGATAGGTCGCGCTTTCGGCCAGAGCGCCGGTGCAGAGCAGCGTCAGAGCCAGCGCGAGCGCCAGCAGGGCGGAAAATCCCTTGGTTACGGTTTTGCGCATTGTAGAATCCCTCCATTTGTTATTTATTCTCAGCTCCAATGGAGCATGGAATCATGAGAAAACCGTCAGCCCTTCACCGAGCCGATCATCACGCCCTGATCGAAATACTTCTGCAGGAACGGATAGATCATCAGCATGGGCGCGGCCGAGACGACGATGACTGAATAGCGCAATAGCTGCGCCAGCTGGCGGCGTTCGTTGGCGTAATCGTCGCCCACTTCGGTCATCATGGCCGCGCTGGTCTGCTCCTCGACGAGTATGTTGCGCAGCACCAGCTGGAGCGGCTTGTAGTCCTCGTTGTTGATGTAGATGAGCGCCGTAAAGTAAGAGTTCCAGTGGCCGACGGCGAAATAGAGCACCATGACGCCCAACAGCGCCTTCGAGACCGGCATGACGATCTGGAAAAACGTGCGGTAGACCGAGCTTCCGTCAATTTCCGCCGCTTCCTCCAGCTCCTTGGGGATGTTCGAGAAGAACGTGCGGCAGATGATGCAGTTGTAGGTGCTGAACGCGCCCAGTATGACCAGTATGGCGCGCGTGTTGTACAGCCGCAGGCTGTTGACCAGCAAAAACGTCGGGATCATGCCGCCGGAGAAGTACATGATGAACATGAAGAAGGCCATGAAGACGCCGCGCCCGGGCAGCGTCTTTTTGGAGAGCGCGTAGCCGCAGGGCATCGTGACGATCAGATTGATCAGCGTGCCGACGATGGTATAGCCGATCGTGTTGGCATAGCCGCGCACGATCATGGAATCCTTGAACACGCGCTCATAGCCGATCAGCGTCAGCCCTTTGGGCAGCAGCCAGACCTTGCCCGAGCCGACCATCGAGGGCGAGCTGAAGGAGCAGGAGAGCACATAGACCAGCGGATAGACCACCGTCAGCACGATCAGCGCGATGATGACATGGACGACGGCGTTGAAAATCCGATCTCCCCGGGAAGCCCTGATTCTGGACATGGCGATTTCCCCTCCTTTCGTTAAAACAGGCTCGTGTCGCTGACGCGGCGGGTGATAAAGTTGGTGATCAGCAGCAGCGCGATGTTGACGACGTTGTTGAACAGGCCGACGGCCGTCGAGAAGCTGTAGTTGTTTTGCAGCAGGCCGCGCTTGTAGACATAGGTGGAGATGACCTCGGACACCTCGACGTTCAGGTCGTTCTGCAGCAGATAGACCTTCTCATAGCCCACCGACACCAGACTGCCCATGCGCATGATCAGCAGTATGATGATCGTGGGCACGATCGTGGGAATGTTGATGTAGCGGATGCGCTGTATGCGGCTCGCGCCGTCGATGGTCGCGGCCTCGTGCAGCTCGGGATCCACAGCGGCCAGCGCCGCCAGATAGATGATCGCGCCCCAGCCCATGCCCTGCCAGACGCCCGACCAGACGTAGAGATGCCGGAACGCGCCGGGCATGGTCATAAAGTAGATCCGCTCGCCGCCCAACGCCTCTATGATCGTGTTGACCACGCCGAAGGAGGGCGAGAGCATTGTGTTGATCATGCCCACGACGACCACCGTGGAGAGGAAATGCGGCGCGTAGAGTATGGTCTGCGAGGCGCGCTTGAAGCGCCCCTTCGTCTCATTGAGCAGCAGCGCGATGATGATCGGCATGGGGAAGCCCGCGATGAGCGAGTAGAGCGACAAAACGATGGTGTTGCGCATCAGCAGCGTGAAATTGTAGCTCTTAAAGAAGCTCATGAAATGCTTCATGCCGCACCAGCGGCTGCCCACGATGCCCAGCGCGCCCTTGTAATCCTTGAACGCGATTTGAAGCCCGTACATGGGCGCATAGCAGAATATCAGCACATAGATGATGGCCGGCAGCATCAGCACATAGTAGGCGCGATGCTTCCAGATTCTCAGGCCAAGTCTGCGGGAGGAGTCTGCGCCGCCGTTCGTCGTCTGAGCCATGATTGTTCTCTCCTTTGCCCGTCATGCCGGCAACCGCACCGATCGCCGTGTTTGTCACAATCTTAATGGATTGGCCACGCAAATTCAATATTAGATTTTTGCTTTTGGACGCTGAATTTGCCTTTTTTTGCGCAATTTTTCGCCATGCAAATATTCGACAATGAATTTACTTGCTTTTTGCCGCAAAATATGGCTTTTCCTGACGAAATGTGATAAAATAGCGACATATGATAAATTGCCCGTTAATGGCGAGGAGTGAGGTCGCTACATGGATTCAACCGAAAAGCGCCGCCCGTTTGGAGAACGCGTCCGGCGTCTGTTCCACAGAAAATATCTCCTGCGGCTGATTCTGACCTCCATGACGCTCTTTCTCATTCCGTGTGTCATCACCATGTCGGTCATGCTGCAGCGCTCCTATAACGAGGTGCAGCGCGCCAATGAAAACAGCGCCCTCGCGCTGACAGACGCGTTTTCCGAGCGATTTGTCAACAGGCTTGTCCTCTTGCAGAACGAGGCCTATCAGTTTGCCGAGAGCAGCCGGGACAGCCAGAGCGCGCTGTTTAGCCTGCAAATTCCCAGTCTGGAGCAAAGCCCTTACTACTACTATACGTTCATGAACACGCTCGACCAGTACAGCGGCACGAATTTCGGCCTTTACTATGCCGCGGACGACTGCCTGATTACCCGGCGCGGCAAGTACGGCGTCTATGGCTACGCCCGATATTATCTCGGCCTGAAGAGCGACGACATGATCGAGCGAATGCGCGCCTTTATGGCCAATGAGAACGGAAAGACACTCTCGTTTTGTCCGCTCTATGACGAGAATACGTCCATGGTGTATGTCGCCGTGCGCGTGCGGCTGGGGCTGACGCGCGAGAGCGTGCTGCTCTTTGCCCGCCTGGACGAGCTGTTTTCCGCCGATATGCAGCCGTCCGCCATGCATTACGCCGTGCTGGACGCGGAGACCAACGCGCTGCTCTATACAACGTCGCCCGATTATGTCATTGATTTTTCCGATTTCGATGCGGAAAAGACCGTTCAGTCGCTGACGCGGTCGGGCACGGTCTACCGCGTGTTCCAATCCGCGTATGATTCTCTGGGCTATCGCTATGTCGGCGTGATGCCGCAGGAAAGCCTGACGAGCAGTCTGAAGCAGTTCTATGATATGGCGCGGCGCGTGCTGCTGCTCTTCTGCATAGCGCTGTTGATCGCCATGGCGCTGCTGATTTATGTGACCTATCATCCGATTTACCGGCTGGCCAAGTCGCTTTCCGGCTCGGCGGAGGGCAGCGAGCTGGAGGTCATTTCCCGCTCGTTCGAGCAGATCAACGATGAAAAATCCGAGCTGAACATGATGGTCATCGATCTGCTGCTGAGCAATCTCCTCTATGGGCATCCGATTGCCGAGAGCGATCTGGAGAACCTCGGGCTGTCGCGCTACAGCGGCTGCTTCGGCGTCATGACGTTCTCGCCGCAGCGGCTCAACACCATCGAGCGCCGGACGCTGACAGCCGAGATTTCCGCGCGGCTGCACATCACCTGCTATATCACCGACATTCCCGGCAGAGACCACACGGTGATGATTTATTTGATCGCGGGCGAGCGCAATGCGGTGCTGCTGGATTACATGACCGCCTATCTCAGGCGGCGCGCTCCGGAGCCGTTCGAACTGCGCAGCGGCCGCGTTGTGCACAGCATCAACGACATTCACATCTCCTATGCCGACTGTCTGAGCGCGCCCGACGATGCGCCGCTCGAGCCGGAGCAAAGCGCGAAGGACGACGGCGATGCAAAGAGCATAGAGCAGCTGCGCGATCGTATACTCGGCTATCTTCAGGAGAACTTCAGGGATCCCAATCTGTCCCAGAGCGCCGTGGCCGATGCGTTCGGCATATCGGTCTATACGCTCAGCCGCCTGTTCAAAAATCAGGTCGGCCTGGGATTTTCGGAATATGTCACCGGCAAGCGGCTGGACAGCGCCAAGGAAATGCTGCTCACAACGCGGCTGCCGGTCAACGTCATCGCAGAGACGGTCGGCATACCCAGCCTCAGCTATTTTTCGCGGCTGTTCAAGCTCAATTTCGGCGTATCGCCCGCCAAATACCGCAGCCAGGCCGGCACGCTCGATGAAACCGGCGCGCCCTTTTCGTGAAAAATTTTTCATCCCACTCAACCTCCCAGCGCCCGGCGCGTCTAATATGGTATAAAATGCCGCGTCTGCGCGCTTAAGGAGGCGACCGTATGTCCCAGAATATGTCCGATGCTTTGCCGCGCTCCGGGAGAGCCGTTCGCCGGGCGGTCTGCCTGTCGCTGATCGCTCTTCTCGGCGCGCTGGCCGCTCTGGCGGCGGTATGGATGCGCGCCGGCGAGGGCGTGCCGGACGTCGTGACGCCGGCGGCGCGGCCGACCGCAGAAATTGACGGCGCGCGGCGCTTCGCTCTGCCCGGGCGCACGGTCATACTGAACAGGCTCGTCCTCAGCGATGCGGCGACGCAAATCGAATATGACGTGATCGCCGACGAGCGCATAGAGCCCAAGTGCGCATGGTATCTGATATTCGATCAGGACGGCCGCCTGCTGAACATCGATTATGCGCTGAGCCTGTCGATCGACACGCATGAGGAGAGCGGCTATGACACGCCGGTCATCAGCCTGTCGGTGAGCGGACGCGCCCTGCCGGAGACGGTCGAAAGCCTGCGCTTCGTGCCGGTGCGCGCGCTGGATCGGCTGGACGACGAGACGGCCGAGGCTTACTATCGGCGCATGGCGCTGCTGGCTGCGGACGACGAATGCTTCGCCGTTTCGCTCGACGCGCTGGGCTGACCGCCTTTGAATAGACCTTTCCGCCGCAGGACATACTGCGCGGGGAGGTGTTTTTTTATGCGTATGAGAGAAATTTCACTCGAGGGCGGGCTGAAGCCCATGATGCGCGCGCGATCGGCCATTTCGGCGCTCCATGGCGTCGTGGCGGCCGAGCCGATGCCGGGACGATCGGCGCTGCGCGTGTGGCGGAGCGAGGCCGTGAGCGACGAGGCGCTGCTCTCGGCGGCGGCGAAAAGCGGCGCGCGGGCGCGCATCATTCGCTGAGACGCGGCTGATTCGATCATGGCGGCGCTTGTTTCAGGTCTCAAGCCGCGCGGCTTCGAGTTTTTTCGCCGTTTGGGCGCGCAGAGGATCGCATCATTTTTTGCTGAACCTGCGGCGGGAAGCTCTTCAAGAGCCGCAATACAGGCCGGGCAAATTTGCATGAGCGCCGCAAACGGGCGGCGATTTCCGGCTCATTGCGAAGAGAGGGCAGTCCATATTCAAGGCGGCGCTGTACCGTTCTTTTTCGCGGAGAACCTGATTTTCTGCGGGGCGAGAAGGCGTATGCCATATTCCATTTAAGCGACAGGCGCAGAATGCAAAACACGTTATAATACATATGGGTGATGGAAGGCGTTGAAGATCAGCGAAGAAGAAAAAGCGGCGATTGACGCGGCGAAGGCGAACAGGAATAAGAGAACGGCGAAACGGCTGTAAGCGCTGGAGTTACGTTATGCCGATAAAAGTAATGCCGAGATTTTAGCGCGGAGTTCGGCGCGTGCTGTATGACCCCCAGTGTCATTCAAAGCATTGGGCTGATATTTGTGTTTCAGCGGGGATCTGGCATTGCTCACAGCAGCGCTCCCGGGCGCGAACGCGCGGCCAGTGCGGCTGTGCGCCAATAAAAAACACCTGCCGGCGCTGCTTACAGTCTCGCCGGCAGGCGAAGGCCGCCGTCCATGGTCGCGGGGAGGCGGCATTGCGGGAATACGCCCTTTTCCGGGGCGCTTTTTTTGTTCATGAACGCCGAAATGGGCGCTGCTTGATGCGTTTTTAGCCGCAGGCGTGCGTTTTTTGGTATTTTGCGGGCGTGAAGCCGGTTTTTTCGCGGAAGAGCTTGATGAAATAGGGCGCGGAGGCATAGTGCAGCCGCTCGCAGACGCTGCTGACCGAATCGCCCGCGAGCAGCATCTCCTTGGCGCGCGCAATGCGCAGCTCGATCAGAAGCTCCTTGTAGCTCATGCCCGATTCCCGGGCGATCAGCCGCCCGATCTGCTTGCCGGAGAGATCGAACGCGCCGGAGATCATCTCCAGCGAAAGATCATAGTCCAGCAGATGCTCCCGGATATAGGCGATGATCTGCTCGCCGCGCGGGTCGGTCGACTCGACGGGGTCGGCCTTGACGGCGTCGCACATTTCGGCGATGATGAGGCGCAGCTCGCGCTGGCTGCTTTCCTCGAGAGGCTGCTCGCCGATTCGGGCGGCGCGCTCCGGGTTCAGCGGTATGCCGCGGCTCTGGGCGAGCAGCGTGAGCCGGCCGATGACGTCCGAATAGACGCAGCTCTGTACGCTCGAGGCGGGAAAGCGGTGCGTCAGTATGTCGTTTATCTCGTTGAGCGCCGAGAGCGCGGCGGCGCAGTTGCCCTGCCGGACGGCCTGCAGGAGCAGTGTGGCCGCGCTTTCGGCCTGCTGGGAGTGCGCCTGCTGCTGCGGCACGGTTTTGAGCATGGCGTCGGAAAGCGACGTGGGAATCTGCGCGATGCTTGAGACGGGTCTGCCGCAGCCTATGCGCGGGGACTGCCGCATCTCCATTTCGAAGATTTCCGAGAGTATGTCGGTCAGTGCGGGGAAGGTTTCCTCGTCGTCCGAGGAGACCAGCACCACCAGCATGGGGCGCTTGTCCAGCTGCACGGCGTAAAAGCCGGTGCTGTCCGTGGTCAGGCTTTCGATGGACTGTATCAGGCTTTCGACGCTCCGCGCGGCGGCCTCGCTCTCCCAGCTCAGCAGCGCGGCGGAAAACCACGGGCCGTCCAGATTGATCGACACAACGCGCATGGCCTCCAGCGTCTGCGGCGAGGATTCGCCGTTGAAGAGCGCCAGCAGCAGCGATTCGCGCAGGCTCCGGCGCTGCGCGTCGAGCTGCCGCAGCAGCGCGTCCCGCTGCGTTTCGGAGAGGCGGCGGTGATGGATCGCCTGAGTCAGCGTGTTGTCGAGCAGCGTCAGCTCGTCGTTCGTGCTGAGGGCGGACTTGTCCCAGTTGGACTTGTGGTGCGTAAAGACCCTGTGCAGCGGCAGATAGGTCATGTAGGCCAGTATGAGTCCGAGGGAAACCAGCAGCAGCGTCGAAAATATCGAGAGCCGCGTGCAGAGCCGCCGGAAGCGGAGCAGCTCGCCGTATTCCGAATCGGCCGACGGCGTCAGAGATATGGTGAAGCCCTCGACCGTCGCGGCGTGCAGGCTGCCCGCCGGCGCGTCGCCGTAGGTGACGTCCACGCGGCTTTCAAAGCCGCCCGAGCACAGCTCGGCGCGCCGCAGCAGCGCGGCATGGGGCACATAGGCGCAGAGCCATGCGCGGCTGTTTTCAGCCTTCGAGCTGGGAAAGACCAGCGCATAGCACAGAAGGTAGTTGTCCCCGGGCAATACGATCACCTGAAAGGCGACGGTTTCCGCAATGGCGTCGCGCAGCGCCTGCGGGTTCTGGGTCGGCCAGTTCAGCTGGGTCTGCGCATAGAGCGCGAGCGGTATTTTGCCGTCGTGATGGAATATGTCGTCCGAGCCGTCGTAGAGCATGAACAGGTCAGACGCGATGGGAGAGTGAACCTTGTATTTCCCCAGATCCTCCAGTATATCGATTTCATAATAGCGGCTGCGGGCGAGATAGGCCGGCTGATAGCACTTCGCGGCATAGATCTGATAGGAAATGTTTTTGAGCAGCGCGAGCTGTGCGGACAGATCCTCCGAGACGAGCGCCAGCTTTTCCGTTTCGGCCGCCTGAAGCGAGGCGTTCAGCGTGCTGGCCGAGACGTTGAACAGAAAGACAAACACCAGCACGCAGCCGGTCAGCGCGATGGAAAGATAGTATAGAAAGTACTTGTGCAGCACAGATTGTCTGAATATCACGCGGTGTTCGGAATGCTTCATGGCCGATGCGCCTCTTTTCACTGCTGCGCTCAAATGGAGCATATTCTCATTTCATAGTATCAATTTAACCTGTATTTGTCAATAACGCAAAACAGACATCGCACGATGTCCGAAAAAAGGAATTGCAAAACGGCCCGAAATGTCCGCTCAGGCATGAAATGTCCGAAAAATGGATATTGAAAACGCGTTAAGCACGGATTATACTGTTTTCAAAGGCTGCGAACGCCGCAGCGGAGAGGGAGTGAGGGCGCGCATGAACGCGAAAACTCAGGCTGGAATCAGGCGCAGACAGAGGCTGCGTCTGGCGGGGCGCTACTGGCAGCTGTATCTGCTGATTCTGCCGCTGATCGTGTATCTTTTCATATTCAACTATATGCCGATATACGGCGTGCAGATCGCCTTCAAGGACTTTCGAACAAATCTGGGCATATGGGGCAGCCCGTGGGTGGGGCTCAAGCACTTTGTCCGCTTTGTGACCTACCGCGGCTTTCCCCAGCTGCTTCGAAACACGCTGACGCTCAGCCTGTATTCCATCGCGACGTTCCCCTGCGCGGTCATATTTGCGCTCCTGCTCAACGAGCTGCGCGCGCGGAAGTTCAAAAAGACGGTGCAGATGATCTCCTATGCGCCGCACTTTATTTCCACGGTGGTCATCTGCGCGATGCTGAAGCTGTTCTGCTCGCGCAGCGCGGGCATATTCAACAATATAATCGATATGCTGGGCGGCGCGCGTCAGGATCTGCTCTCCAATCCGAAGCTGTTCCCCCATCTGTATGTCTGGTCGGGCGTTTGGCAGGAGCTGGGCTGGGGCGCGATCATCTATCTGGCGGCGCTCTCGGGCGTGTCGGGCGAGATGGTGGAGGCCTCGCTGATCGACGGCGCGAACCGCGTTCAGGTCATCTGGTATATCAACATCCCCACGATACTGCCCACGATCGTCATCATGCTGATCATGCGCTGCGGCAGCGTGCTGTCCGTCGGCTTTGAGAAGGTCTATCTGATGCAGAACGCGCTCAATCTGGACGCGTCGCAGATCATATCGACCTATGTCTATGAAATCGGCCTTCAGGGCGGCCAGTTCAGCTATTCCGCGGCCATCGGGCTGTTCAACAATGTGGTGAACATACTGATTCTCCTTCTGGTGAACAGAATCTGCAAGAGCGTGTCCGAGATCGGCATATGGTGAGGAGGGAGAGAACTGTGAACAAAATCAGGAGAACGCGCGCCGACGCGGCGTTTGACGCGGTCAACATCGCGCTGCTGGCGATACTGACGGTCATACTGTTTTATCCGCTGTATTTCGTATTGATTGCGTCCGTGTCCGATCCCTACGCCATCGCGCAGGGCAGCGTGAAGCTGTTTCCCGTCCGGCCGACGCTGGAGGCCTATCAGAACATCATGAAGGACGCGCGCATCTGGCTGGGCTATCGCAACACAATCGTCTATACGGTGCTGGGCACGCTATTGAGCCTCGCGCTGACCATCCCCTCGGCCTATGTGCTGAGCAAGAAGGATCTGCCCGGCCGCGCGATACTGATGACGTTCTGCCTCATCACGATGTACTTTGGCGGCGGCCTGATCCCGACCTATCTGATCGTAAAGAAGGTCGGCCTGCTCAACAAGGCGTATACGCTGATTGTGCTGGGCAGCGTGAGCGTGTACAACATCATCGTGACGCGCTCGTTCTTTCAGTCCACGCTGCCCGATTCGCTGTTTGAATCGGCGCGCATCGACGGCGCGAGCGAAATGAGGATGTTCTTCTCGATCGCGCTGCCGCTGTCCGGCTCAATCATCGCCGTCATGGCGCTGTATTACGGCGTGGGGCGCTGGAATGAGTTCTTCAACGCGCTCATCTATGTGTCGAACAGCGACTATCAGCCGCTCCAGCTGGTGCTGCGCAGCCTGCTTCTTCAGAGCCAGCAGGCCGTCATGGACGCGGCGCTGACCAATGATCCCGAGATGCTGGCTGACGCGGCGCGCCTGGCCTACATGGCCGAGGCGATGAAATACGCCATCATATTCATTGCCGCCGCGCCGCTGCTGATCGCCTATCCCTTCGTGCAGAAGCACTTCGTCAGGGGCGTCATGATCGGCGCGCTGAAGGGCTGAAGCGCAGTGCGAAATGAAACGGCGATATGCCGTTCAATAGAAAGGAGAATCCCCATGACCCACAAGACTCTCTGGAAGATACTTTCCCTGATGCTGGCGCTGTTCATGGTCGCGACCGGCGCACTGGCCGCGCCCGCGTACATGAACATGGACAGCGAGCTGCCCATCGTCAAGGACGGCGAGAAGGTCGCGGTGACGCTGATCTCCACGCAGTCCGACTCCTATCCCAGCAAGCCCGAGGACATCTGGCTGTGGGAGTATATGCGCAGGGCCATGAACATCGATCTCAAGGTCGAGCACGTTCTGGCCAGCGCCGCGGACGAGCGGCTGAACCTCATGATGGTGTCGGGCGAGCTGCCGGACATACTGATCGGCTTTAATCTGGACACCACAAAGCTGATCCGCTACGGCTCGGTTGAAAAGCAGCTGCTGAACATCGCGCCCTATCTCACCGAGGAATACGCGCCCAACATGCTCAAGGTGATGGAGCAGTTCCCCGAGGTGCGTCCCCTCATCACCGCGCCCGACGGCGGCGTTTACTCCGTGTTTGACTACATCGAGGACATCGGCTACGGCCCGAAGCTGTTCGTGAAGGAGGCCTGGCTGAACGAAAAGGGCATCGCGCTGCCCGAGACGCTCGACCAGTTCACCGAGATGCTGCGCGCCTTCAAGGCCGAAAATCCCGACTCCGTGCCGCTCAACGGCTCGGTCAACGGCAACGACCCCCGCGCCTATCTGCTGACCGCGCTGGGCTATGTCACAATGAACGGCGCCGGCACTCAGGCCGCGCTGAAGGACGGCAATGTCGTCATTCCGGCGCTGGACGCGGGCTATGTCGAACTGCTCAGGCTGATGAAGCAGTACTACGACGAGGGCCTCATTTCCGCCGATTTCTTCACGCTCGAGGGCACCGCGGTCAACGCGCAGATGGCCGAGGGCAAGGCCGTGGCTTCCGGCACCGGCGCGCCGTTTTTGCAGCTGCCCGAGAAGGCCGATTTCCAGCAGTGGGCGCACGCGAAGCCGCTTTCCAGCGCGCAGAACGAGAAGGCCTTCTATGTGCAAGGCGGCACGGTGAATATCGGCGGCATGGTGTTCTCCGCCGCGACGAAGAACCCCGAGCTGCTCGTGCGCATCGCCGATTTCTTCTTCGGCAACAAGGGCGGCCTGTACAAGTGGTCCGGCCCGTGGTCTCAGTCCGAGGACACGCTGGGCATGATCGGCGGCTGGAGCTTTGAAGAGGGCAGCAACGTCAAGTATTACTTTGAGGATGTGGAGAGCGGCAAGTATCCCAGCACATTTGCGGCCATATGCTCCACAATTGCGCCCTGGGGCGGCTCCGAAACATTCGGCTACCGCAAGGACATCAATCCCAACGACGGCTCTCATGGCACTGTCTGGCTGATGCAGGAAATGGCCGGTCTGGAGACGGTCGGCAAGGTCTATCGCGACGATTACGGCGACGACTGCTGGCGCATGAGCCGCGAGAAGAACGCCATGCCCTATCTGACCACAGAGGTCTATCCCAACATCACCTACTTTACCGAGGACGAGTCCATCCGCATCAACGAGCTGCGCACCATAATCGAGCCGCACGTTGAGACGGAAACGGCCAAGTTCATCACCGGCGTGCGCCCCATCGAGGAATTCGACAGCTACATGAAGGAGCTGGAGGACATGGGTGCGCAGGAGCTGGTCGATTTCTACGCCAGAGCGTACGAGGCCTATCAGGCGAACATGGAGAAGTAATTCCATAGCCCCAAAAGCGGAGCTCGCGTCCCGGCGGCGCGGGCTCCCTTTACGATGAGCGCCGGAAGAGGCGATGAAATATTCTTATTGACGCGCGATAATGATATTGACGGCATTGCGCCGCCGTGTTAAACTTCTATTGTGAAAGCGGCGAATGGAGGGAGCAAATGAGCGGAGCAATTGAGCTGCGGCTGGATGCGGACGCGTCCTTCGGCTTTGGATGGGATGATGCGTGGTTCGAGCAGCGCGCGGTTGGCTTTTTGGCGGAGGACGTCCGGCGCGAGGGAAGCGGGCTTTCCTGCCGCGTGACGGGCGCGGGCGTTTCGTTTACGGCGCGATTTGTCGTGCTGGAAAACGGCGTGGAGCTGCGGCTTTCGGGCGAAAAATGCCCCGACAGTCTGGCCTATCCGGGCGCGACGCAGGCGCAGGCCGGCGATACGGCGCTTTTGCCCATCGGCGGCGGCTTTGCCTTCCCTGTGGACGATCCCGCTGTGCGGGTGCTTCCCGAGGACGCGGCGGGCTGGTCGGTATCGCAGTGCATGGGCATGATCGGCCTGACGCGCGGCGCGAGCTGGCTGGTGACGGCGATCGAGGATCCCTCCGACGTGACCGTCTGCCGAAGAAGGAACGCGGACGGGCTTCTGCAGCCGTTTATTCAGTGGACGGCGCAGGAGGGGCGCTTCGGCTATGAGCGCGTCGTGCGCTATATCATCGGCGAGACGGGCGGCCTGGCCGCGGCCTGCCGGGCGTATCGCGCCTACAGGCAGGCGCAGGGACTGGTCGTGACGCTGAGGGAAAAGCGGGCGCAGGCGCCGCAGCTGGATCGGCTGATCGGCGCGGCGGACGTGTGGCTGTGGCACGACGATTACGAAAAGGCCATGTATTCCGAATCGACCGCCGAGTTTGATCTGGACAACCATGAAAACGTGCTGCGCGTCATGGCCGACATGAAGAGCGCCGGGCTGGAGCGGGCGATCGTCGGGCTGTTCTTTAGAGACGACTGCCGCGCGTCCGAGGGGCTGTCAAAGCTGGGCTATCTGGTGACGAAATACGACAACTTCTCTGACATACTGCCCGGCGGCGTGGTGCCGCTGATCCCGAAGTTCCGCATTCGCGCGTGCGATTACACCGAGCGGCGCGCGCACGGCTGGCCGCAGGATGCGCGCGTGAACCGCGACGGCAGTTTGTGCGGCGCGTGGGCGCTGCGCGGCACGGACGGCGTGATGCACGCGCAGAACAGTATGTGCGCGCGGCGCGCGGCCATTGCGGCGCGCCGTGAAGTGGGCGAATACGCAAAGCGCTATGGCTGCGGCGCGTGGTTTATCGACGTGATCGGCTGCGGGCTTCAGGCGTGTTACAGTCCGGCGCACCCGATGACGCGGCGCGAATCCCGCGCGCCCATCGTGGACACGCTGCAAAGTATGCTGGACGCGGGACTCGTGTCCGGCACGGAGGAGGGCGTTGAGTTCTGCGTGCCGGCGCTGTGCTATGCCGAGGGACGCATGAGCCCGCAGCAGTATCGCATCAATTATCTGGAATCCGGCCGCAGAAAGGCGCATCTCTATGCCGAAGGCGAGCACGAGCCGGTTTTCGATCGCTTCATGCTCAATCCGGCCTATCGCGCGCCGTTGTGGGAGATGGTGTATCACGACTGCACGGTGAGCTACTGGTATTGGGGCGACAGCTCGAACTGCTGCATGGAGCTGCTGCCGCGCCGCGATCTGTTCAACGCGCTCTACGGCACGCCGCCATTGTACTCCTTTCACATGGGCGCGTGGCCGCAGATCCGCGATCGAATATTGGCCTCGCAGAAGCGCGCGTGCGCCGTGGCCCGGCGCGTCGGCTGGGAGGCCATGATCGATTTTGAGTATCTGACGGAGGACAGGCTCGTCCAGCGCACAGTCTTTTCGGACGGAACGGTCGTGACGGCGAACTTTTCAGACCGGCCCTATTGCATGGAGGACGGAACGCAGCTTGCGCCGGAGGACTACCGCATGACCGGCGGCGCGGAGGGATGAGACATGAACGGCAATGAAGGAAAAACCGCGCTGGTGACGGGCGCGGGCATGGGCATCGGGCGCGCGGTGGCGCTGACGCTGGCGGAGGCGGGCTACGACGTGACCGTCCATTGCAACGGCAGCGTGGAGCGCGCGCAGGCAGTCAGGCAGGAGATTCAGGCCATGGGGCGGCGCTGCGAGATTGTTCGCGCCGATTTGTCCAGACCGGAGGAAGCGGCGGCGCTTTTCGAGCGGCACGAGGCGCTCTTCGGGCGGCTGGATGTGTTCGTCGCCAACGCGGGCTTGACGGTCAAGGGGCGCTTTGAGGAAATGCGTGCGGAGGAGATCGACCGGGTGTTCAGCGTCAATTTCCGCGGCACATATCTGTGCATCCAAAAGGCCGCCGCGCTGATGAGGAAATGCGGCGCGCGCGGCAGCATCGTGGTGATTTCGTCCAATCATTACAGGATGCATCATCCGCTCTGCTCGGTTTACGCCTCCCTCAAGGCGGGGCTCAACAAAATGGCGGAGCACGCCGCGCTGGAATACGGAAAATACGGGATCCGCGTCAATGTCATCGCGCCCGGCTGGACGGACACGGGCGAGGCGCGGCTGGGCGCGAAGGAACCGACCTACTACCACATTCCGCTCAGGCGCTGGTGCCGCCCGGAGGAAATCGGGCAGGCCGCGCTGTTCCTGAGCGGGCCGTGGGCAGGCTCGATCACCGGCGCTGTGCTGACCATGGACGGCGGCGCGAGCCTGATGAGCGACAGTCTGGACAAATACGGCTACGACGGCTGAGGAGGAAAAAGCATATGAGCGAGCTGAAGGGAATGTGCCCGATCATCGCCACGCCGTTTACAAAGACGGGGCTGGTGGACTACGATTCGTTTGAAAACCTGATTCGCGTGCTGATCGAGGGCGGCTGCCAGGCGGTGACGCTGTTCGGCATCGCCGGCGAATACTACAAGCTGACCGACGACGAAATGAAAAGGATGGCGCGCCTCACCGTGGAGACCTGCCATAAATACGGCGGCACGAGCATCATCTCCGTGACGCAGCACGCCACGCAGGCGGCCGTGGAGCGCGCGAAGTTCTATGAGGATATCGGCGCGGACAATCTGATGCTGCTGCCGCCGTTCTTCTTAAAGCCCGGACAGGCCGCGCTCTATCGCCACATGAAGGCGGTCGGGCAGGCGGTCAATATTCCCGTCATGGCGCAGTACGCGCCGGAGCAGACCGGCGTGGCCATTCCCGCGCAGGTCTACGCCGATCTCTTTCAGGAATGTCCCAATATCAAATACTACAAGATCGAGTGCAAGCCGGCGGGCGCGTACATCACCAGCCTGCTCAAGCTCACGGACAATCAGGTGGGTGTGTTCATCGGCAACGCGGCCTATCAGTTCATCGAGGGCTTTGACCGCGGCGGCATCGGCGCGATGCCCGGCTGCTCGATGTTCGATCTGTATCTGAGGATGTACAGCGAATACATCGCGGGCGACCGCGCCGGCGCGGCCTGGACGCACGCCAATCTGATACTGCCCATACTCAACCACATCCGCCAGAACGTCGAGATGATCATCGCCTTCGAAAAGCGGATTCTCGCAAAGCGCGGGATCATCGCCTGCGATTTCTGCCGCGAGCCGGGCTTTGTGTCGGACGAATATTACGACAGACTCTTTGAAGAGCACTACGCGGCCATCGAGCCGTACTTTACATGGAGGGGATAAGCGGTGAACAACAACACATCGCCGGTCTGGAAGAAGCGCGGCACGCGGCAGGGGCTGCTGCGCAACGCGCTGCTCAAGGCCATGGGCTATACCGATCTGGACATCGAAAAGCCGATCGTGGGCGTCATCAACACCTGGGCGGAGACGAACCCCGGCCATGTTCACTTCCGCCAGCTGTCCGAGGCGGTCAAGCGCGGCGTGTGGGCGGCGGGCGGCTTCCCGCTGGAGGTGAACACCATGTCGATCTGCGAGGTGTTCTTCGATCTCTCCAGCCTGATCTACCGCAATCTGCTCTCCATGACCACGGAAGAGCTGATCGCGCGGCATCCCTTCGACGGCGTGGTGCTGATCGGCGGCTGCGACAAGAACATTCCGGCGCAGCTGATGGCGGCGGTCTCAGCCAACAAGCCGACGATATTCCTGCCCGGCGGCACGATGCTGCCCGGCTCCTACAAGGGCGAGGCGCTCTGCTGCGGCACGGACAGCTTCAAGCTCTGGACGCGCTACAACATGGGCGAAATCGGCATGGACGACGTGATCGCGCACGAGGGCTGTCTGTACGGCTCGGCGGGCGCGTGTCCCATCATGGGCACGGCGAACACCTGCCAGACGGTGACCGAGGCGCTCGGTCTGGCGCTGCCCGGGAGCGCAGCCTGCGTGGCGGTGTCGGCGGAGATGCTGCGCGTGAGCGAGATGACCGGCCGCCGCGCCGTGGGGCTGATCGAGGAAAACGTCTGCGCGCGGGATATCATTACAAAAAAGTCGATCGAAAACGCGATTCATGTGCTCATGGCCTGCGGCGGCAGCACGAATCTGCTGATCCACCTGAAGGCGATCGCCCGGCGCGCGGGCATACCGCTCGATCTTATGGCGTTTGACCGCATCAGCAACGAAACGCCGCTTTTGGTGAACGTCAAGCCGCACGGGCAGTATCCCGTGGGCGAGTTTGGCCGCGCGGGCGGTGTGCGCGCTGTGATGAAGGAGCTCGCGCCGCTTTTGCACGGCGACTGCATGACGGTCAGCGGCAAAACGGTGGCCGAAAACATCGCCTCGGCGGAGGCGGCGTTCAACCGCGACGTCATTCGCCCCTTCGACGATCCGATACTGCCCTATGGCGGCATCAGCGTGCTTCGCGGCAATCTGGCGCCGGGCGGCGCGGTGGTCAAGCGGTCGGCGGCCAGCGCGCATCTGCTCAGGCACAGGGGGCCGGCCAGGGTGTTCGACGATCTGGCCGAGGCGGAAAAATATCTGCTGGACGAGAACAGCGACATGACGTGGGACACGGTGATCGTGCTGCGCGGCTACGGCCCCAAGGGCGCGCCGGGCATGCCGGAGTTCGGCAACTATCTGCCGATCCCGAAAAAGCTGTACCGGCAGGGCGTGAAGGACTTTGTGCGCATCACTGACAGCCGTATGTCGGGCGGCGCGTTCGGCACGGTCATACTGCACTGCGCGCCGGAGAGCGCGGCGGGCGGCCCGATTGCGGCGGTGCGCGACGGCGACATGATCGAGATCGACGTGGACAGAAATCTCCTGCGGCTGGACATCAGCGACGAGGAAATGGCGGCGCGCCTGAAAGCCGTCGCCCCGAAGGAACATCCGGACATTGAGCGCGGCTTTGTGCGCAATTTCATCGACAACGTTTTGCAGGCCGACGAGGGCTGCGATATGCGCTATCTGTGAGGCGTGTACGGCGGGCGCGATTGAAAGCGGCGGAAAATCACATTTTCCAGAGCCAAAACTGGTCGGGGCGGCAGCGGCGGGGGAGATTGCTCTCCCGCCCACCGGCTTGTCAAGGACTTTTTTGACAAGCTGAGGCGCGGAATGCGCGGGCAAATTTGAACATACGCCTTGCGGGGGCGGCGCGTTTGTGATATGATTTTGGCATCAGGAGGAAGGGCCGCCTTCCCCATTAAACGGAAGAAGGTTTTGCCATGCGCATCGTTGACGGCCGCCCCGTTATGCTTCAGGCGCACCGGGGCAACAGCGCTGAATGTCCTGAAAACACAATGGTCGCCTTTTTGAACGCCGCCTGTCTCGGCTATGACGTGATCGAGCTGGATCCCAAATTCACGCGCGACAATCACTGCGTCATACTGCACGACCGCACGATTGGGCGAACCGCGCGCGGCGCCGGCGGCCGCGCTGCGGACAGTCGAATCGCCGATCTCACGCTGGACGAGGCGCGCGCCTACGAGTACGGCAGCTGGTTCAATGAGGAATTTACCGGCGAAAGGCTGCCGCTGCTGGAAGAGGCGCTGAATTTTGCCCGAGAGCGGAATGTGGCGCTGAAGCTGGACAACGTCATAGAGTCCTTTGCGCCCGAGCAGACCGAAATGCTGTTTGATCTGATCGAAAAAACCGGAATGCAGGCGCTGGCGGGCTTTACCTGCACGCGGCCTGATTATATCGCCGCCGTCAGCGCGCGCTTTCCCGAGTCGGTCGTTCACTATGACGGGCCGGCGGAAGAGGATCGCCTGCGCGCCGCAGCGGCCGCGCTCAGGAACAACCCGCTCGTCGTGTGGCTGCGCTATCCCAACCGCCAGAGCGCGTGGTGCAATACGCCGCCGGTCAGCGATGAACGTCTGGCGCTTGCGCGCTCTCTGGGCGCACGGGTGGGACTGTGGATCATTGACGACGAGGACGAGTTCTCGGACGCCTGCGCCCGCTTTCGGCCGGACATCGTGGAAACGTCCGGCTTCATAAAGCCCGACAAGGCTCTGTTCTGAAAACAAACTGTCCGCCGCGCCTTTGCGCCTGATTTTCGGGCGCGGAGGCGTTTTTTTTGCGCGCCGAGGAGAAGCGGCGGCGAGATCGGCTGCGCGGCGTTTCAGGACGCAAAGCGAAAAATCCGACCCGCTTTGCAAAAGCTGTCTTTTCTGGCTCTTCACGGAATCTCGGGGGACTGCAAGCCCATGGCGGCAGGATTGCATGGCATCGCCATGAGAGTCTGTTAAAAAGGTTTTGACAAGCCGGCAGACGGGGGAGCAAGCTCTCTCCCCCCCCCTGCCGGTTTTCTCTGAAATCTTTCAGACTTCCGGACGCAAAAATTGCAATGAAACGATTTTTGCTCTGGAAAATGAGATTTTCCACCGCTTTCAATCGCTCCGCACCCACTGTATACGCCGCCGGGCACGATTGGAAGCTCGAGAGAAATTCGGCCTTCTCGAGCGCTCCAAGGATTTTCGACAGTCTGACATGGCTTCGCCATGAGAGAACGGTCGAAGAAGGAAAAAGGCGTGTTTAGCAGTGCGATCTTTGCTTCCTTGCCGTTCACGTCTGCCGCGCCCTGCTTTATCCGGCTTTTTTGTGAAGAGCCTGTTTTTTCGGCGCGCTCCATTCGAAATTGCCGATATGCCATATATTGTATGACGCCGAATCTCCGCTAAAACATGGATATCGGCCATCGCCTGCCGGCAGTGCTTCGAATGACGCCGGGCTGTTATGGAGCGCTCGATAAACCCCGTCTTCGCCGCCGCGTCAATCGCTGTTTTTTTCTTCTTCATTGAGCCCCGATATATTTCGTTACACATATGTATTATCGCGTATTTTGCGTTCTGCGCCTGTCGCTTAGATGGAATAGGGCATTGCGCTGCCGCTCATGAGAGCTGGGGTCTCCTTGTGCAAAGTTATTGGCGCTGATGCTCTTTTTTGTTTGTCTGTCCGGGACGCAGTGCGGCCCTTCGCGAAATGCGGCTCGCTTTTGTAAAAGAGCGCTTTACGAAAGCGCCTCTCTGTGATATGATAGGACACAGCACACTCTGGGAGGATGGAAACATGGAAAAAAAGGCAGGCAGCTTTTCCGGCCAGCTGGGCTTTGTGCTGGCGGCGGCCGGAAGCGCCGTGGGCGTCGGCAATCTGTGGCGCTTTCCCTATCTGGCGGCCAAGGACGGCGGCGGGCTGTTTTTGATCGTCTATCTGGCGCTGGTGCTGACGTTTGGCTTTACGCTGCTCACGTCGGACATCGCAATCGGGCGGCGCACGCAGGAGAGCGCCATACGCGCCTATGCCAAAATCAGTTCAAAGTGGAAATTTCTGGGCATACTGACGTTCCTTGTGCCGGTGATCATAATGACCTATTATGCGGTCATCGGCGGCTGGGTGACGAAATACGCGCTGGTTTACGTCACGGGTCAGGCGGAGAACGCGGCGCAGGACGGCTATTTCATGTCGTTCATCACGTCGCCGGCTGCGCCGGTGGTGTTTGCGCTGCTGTTCATGGCGGTCACGTCGCTGATCGTCTACAACGGCGTGGAGGACGGCATTGAGCGCGTGTCAAAGTACATGATGCCCGTGCTGCTGGTGCTGGTGGTCTTTATCGCCGGCTATTCGCTCACGCTCAGGCGCGTGGACGAATCGGGCAATCTGCGCACCGGCCTTCAGGGACTTCTGTATTACATCACGCCGCATTTTGAAGGGCTGACGGTCGGCCGGTTTCTGCAGATTCTGCTGGACGCCATGAGCCAGCTCTTTTTCTCGCTCAGCGTGTCGATGGGCATCATGATCACCTACGGCTCCTATGTCAAGCCCGAAGTCGATCTCAACCGCGCCGTCAATCAGATCGAGATTTTCGACACGGGCGTGGCGCTGATTGCGGGCGCAATGATCATTCCCGCCGTGTATGTGTTTACCGGCACGGAGGGCATGAGCGCCGGAACGAGCCTGATGTTCGTCTCGCTGCCCAAGGTGTTCCACGCCATGGGCAGGGCGGGCGTGGTCGTCGGGCTGTGCTTCTTCGTCACGACGATCTTCGCCACGCTGACCTCCTGCGTGTCGGTGCTGGAGTCGATCGTGGCCAACTGCATGGAGATATTCCACGCCGGGCGCAAGAAGACCGTGCTCAGTCTGACGATCATCTATCTGGCGCTGTCCGCCGTGGTCGCGCTGGGCTACAGCCTGTTCTATTTCGAACTGCCGCTGCCCAACGGCTCGGTCGGCCAGCTGCTCGATCTGATGGACTACATCAGCAACAGCGTCATGATGCCGTTCATCGCGCTTTTGTCCACAATACTGATCGGCTGGATCATGACGCCCGACGGGATCATCGACGAGATGGAGCGGGGCGGCCGCACGTTCCGCCGCAAGAAAATGTACGTCGTCATGATCCGCTATGTCACGCCGGTCATGATGCTCGTGCTCTTCCTCACGTCGACCGGCATTATCAAGTGATTCATACAAAAAGAGAGGCGATGCGATCGTCTCTCTTTTTGTGCGTCATAAAGCTCGGATCAGGTGAAAAGCCCTGAATGATTTCGGCCTGACAAAGCCGCTGGAGGAACGCGTGAGCAGGCAAAAGCGCGCCCGGATCGAGCCTGTATATTGCCGCCGCGCAGGACAAGGGTCTGGCCGCGAGCGCTTTGGGCAATAATGGCTCTTCACAAAAAGCTGGGGGAAGCAAGGCGCGGCAGACGTAAGCAGCATGGAAGCAAAGAGAGCACTGCTAAACACG
>CAKUAV010000006.1 GCA_934636425.1 uncultured Clostridia bacterium | reverse complement strand
ACACGCCGCCGGGCACGATTAAAAGCTCGAGAGAGCTCCGGCCCTCTCGAGCTCTCCAAGGGTTTTTCGACAGTCTGCGCGCGCCGCATGATAAATCCCATGCGGCGCGCTTATTTTGTTGCAATTTCCGGGCAAAGTGTGCTATGATAAACATGACCTCAATACGCTGCAAGGAGGCTGTTTTCCATGAATCATACGCTGCCCGACTGGCAGAACCCCAACATGCTGCAAATTGGCCGCGAGGAGCCGCGCGCCAGTTTGATCCCCTATCTCAACGAGAAGGACGCTCTGATCGGCGAGCGCGGCCTGTCCGGCTGCTATCGCCTGCTCAACGGCCGCTGGGATTTCTTCTATTCCCCCATCGGCCGCGCGCCCGAGCGCTTTCAGGAGGTCGATTACAATTATGCCGACGAGGGCTGGGACGAGCTTCCTGTCCCTTCCAACTGGCAGATGCACGGCTATGACAAGCCGCACTACACCAACGTCAACTATCCCATTCCCTTCGATCCGCCCTATGTGCCCGACGACAACCCCATCGGCTGCTATCGCCGCGCCTTCACGCTGCCCGAGGGCTGGGACGAGCGCGAGGTGTTCCTGAACTTTGACGGCGTGAACTCCGCGTTCTACGTCTGGGTCAACGGCTCCTTCGCGGGCTTCTCGAAGGTGTCGCATATGCCCTCCGAGTTCGACATCACGCCCTTCGTCACCACCGGCGACAATGTGCTGGCCGTGATGGTCTACAAGTGGTCGGACGGCACCTATCTGGAGGATCAGGACTTCTGGCGGCTCTCCGGCATATTCCGGGACGTGTATCTGCTGGGCGTTCCGAAAACGCACATCCGCAACGCCGCCGTCACCGCCGTGCCCGACGACAGCTTCAAAAACGGCCTGCTCTCCGCCGAGGTCGAGCTGGCCAGCTACGACGGCGGCGCCGCCGCGCTCCTGCGCGCCAAGCTGCTCAAAAACGGCAGGCTCGTCTGCGAAACGCAGATCACCGCGGGCATTGAGGAGCGCAAGAACGCCTGCGTGACATTCGACATGACCGTCGAAAACGCCCGCCTGTGGACGGCCGAAACGCCCGAATTGTATCAGCTGCTGCTCGAAATCGAGCAGGACGGCGAGATCACCGAGGTGCAGCGCGTGGACGTGGGCTTCCGCAAGGTTGAGATCCGCGACCGCCGGCTGCTGGTCAACGGCGTGTCCATAAAGCTCAGGGGCGTAAACCGCCACGACACCCACAGCGAGCTGGGCCACGTCACGCCCATCGAGGCGCTGATCGCCGACATCGAGCTGATGAAGCAGAACAACGTCAACACCGTGCGCACATCGCACTATCCCAACGACCCGCGCTGGCTCGATCTGTGCGACCGCTACGGCCTGTACGTCATCGACGAGACCGATCTCGAGTGCCACGGCACCTGCGTGCAGGGCTATGAGGGCTGCTGGAATCGCTTCTCCGACGATCCCGAATGGCAGGCCGCCTATGTCAACCGCGCCGAGCGCATGGTCGTGCGCGATCTCAACCATCCCTCGATCATATTCTGGTCGCTGGGCAATGAATCGGGCTTCGGCTGCAACCACATCGCGATGAAGAAGCGCATACTCGAGCTGGACAACTCCCGCCCGATCCATTATGAAGGCGAGTACGCCCAGAAGGAACTGGCGGCCGCGGGCGTGACCGTGAGCGACGTCAAGTCCCGCATGTACACCTCCGTGCCCGCGCTGGAGGCCGAGGGCTGCGACGAAACCGACCCGCGCCCCTACTTCCTGTGCGAATACGCCCACGCCATGGGCCTTGGCCCCGGCTCTCTCAAGGAATACTGGGAGACCATATACGCGCACGACCGGCTGATCGGCGGCTGCGTGTGGGAGTGGGTCGATCACGGCATACTGACCGAAACCGAGGACGGCGAGCCGTTCTACGCCTACGGCGGCGACTTCGGCGATCATCCCAACGACGGCTGCTTCTGCGTGGACGCGCTCAACTATCCCGACCGCACGCCGCACACCGGCCTGATCGAGCTGAAAAAGGCCTATGAGCCGGTCAAGTTCGAGCTGAAGGACGCCGAAAAGGGCGCGCTGACCATACGCAATCTGTTCGCGTTCCGCACGCTGGACGACTTTGACGCGTCCTTCAGCGTGATCTGCGAGGGCGAAACCGTCGCGCATGGCCGCATTGATCTGAGCGGCGTCGCGCCCTATGGCGAAAAGACCGTCGCGCTCAATTACGCGCTGCCCGAGAGCGGCGAGAGCTATCTCGAAATCCATGTGAGCGAGGCGTTCGATCAGCTCTGGTGCGAGCGCGGCCATGAAATCACCGTCTCCCAGTTCATGCTGCCCACAAAGCCCGCCGTGACGGTCGTTTCCGCCGACGATATGCCCGCGCTGGACATCGACGAGGACGACGAGACGCTCGAAATACTGGGCGAGGACTTCTCTTTGCTCTTCGACAAGCGCACAGGCGCTCTGACCAGCTGGATCGCCGCCGGCAACGAGCTGCTGCTCAGCGGTCCGCGCGCCAACCTCTTCCGCGCGCCCATAGACAATGACCGCTATTACCGCAAGAACTGGGAGAAGCTCGACCTGACCCGCCTGATAACCCGCGTGGAGTCGTTCGAGACCGAGCGTGAGGGCGATGGCCGCGTGACCGTGCGCGTGACCACCACCCATTCGCCGCGCATCTACGCGCCGCTGCTGCGCACGATCATGACATACACCGTCTTTGGAAGCGGCGACGTGCGCCTCAACACGGTGTTCGAGCCGCTGCGCGACGATCTGCCCTATATGCCGCGCATCGGTCTGGTTCTGGAAATGCCCGCCGAGTTCGACCGCGTGATATGGTACGGCCTCGGCCCGCAGGAGAACTATCCCGATATGCAGCTCTCCGCGCTGCTGGGACAGTATTCATCGCTTGTGGACGATCTGCACGAGCCCTACGTCCACCCGCAGGAGAACGGCTCCCGCGGCGGCGTGCGCGCGCTGTCCGTCACCGACATACTGGGCGCGGGCCTGATGGTCGTGGGCGAGAAAACCTACGAAAACAGCGGCTTCTCATTCAGTGCGCATCCCTACACCGCCGAGGCGCTGGACAAGGCCGAGCACACATTCGAGCTGAAGGCCGAGGAAAAGACCGTGCTCTCGCTCGACTGGCGCATGGGCGGCATTGGCTCCAACAGCTGCGGCCCGCTGCCTCTCGAAAAATACTGCGTTCCCTTCAAGGAACCGGCGTCCTTCACGCTGGTCATGCGCCCCTACAACCGCCAGTGCGGCGAAATGATCAACTTCGCCCGCGTGCTGCCCGAAAAGTAAGCGCCCTATCTTTCCCGCATCCCGTCGCTGGGCGAGCGGCGGGGTGTGTTTTTTGGGGGCTCTTCACGGAAAGCCGCAAAGAAAAAAAGCACTGACAGCGCAATGCAGACGGCAGGGCGAAAAGCACCGCCGGCCACCTGATTTTCCTTCTTTGCTCATCATTTCATAAAAAAACCAAATGTACGGGCGCTCTGAATGCGCGCTTCAGGCCGTCGAAAAAACCTTGGAGAGCTCGAGAAGACCGAATCTCTCTCTCGAGCTTTTAGTCGTACCTGGCGGCGTATACGGCGGGTGCGGGACGATTGAAAGCGGCGGAAAATCCTATTTTCCAGAGCAAAAATCGTTTTATTGCCGTTTTTTCACCCGGAAATCTGAAAGATTTCAGAAAAAACTGGCAGGGGCGAGGGCGCTTGCTCCCCCGTCTGCCAGCTTGTCAAAACCTTTGGGGGCAGGCTGGAGCGCTCTGAACGCGCGCTTACCCGGATTCCAAAATTGAACCGCTTTTTGCCTCATCACGGCGCGCTGCGATTCACTTCCTGACCATTCAAAGCGGCAATGCGCAGCGAAACCGACAGCTTCCTGCGCCGCCGGTCTTTTCGCGCTCAGGCCGCGCCCGGGGGAGATCGGCGCTGCGCACTGATTCCTCGATTTTTCATGAAAAACCGCTTTTGCCTCATAGCGGCGCGCTGTGATTCACTTCCTGACCATTCAAAGCGGCAATGCGCAGCGAAACCGACAGCTTCCTGCGCCGCCGGTCTTTTCGCGCTCAGGCCGCGCCCGGGGGAGATCGGCGCTGCGCACTGATTCCTCGATTTTTCATGAAGAACCGTTTTTTCGGCGGCGTGAAAGCCGCCTCATTTCACGCTGCGCCTGTCGGCTTCAGCGTATGCCGCACCCTTGCCGATGCGCCGCGCCAGCGCCCGACGGACGGCGCGCGCATACCAGAAATAGCGGGGATCCTCCGGACGCAGCGCGCACAGCTGATCGCGGCAGCGCGCACACAGGCAAAAGCCGCCCGCAGCGCTCAAATCGGCGCAGAAAACGCATTTTGGCATACAAAAAACCTCCCGAACAGCTTTGACTGCTTTCAGTATACCCTTCTGCCGTCATGCTATTCGGGAGTCGTCCATTTGGTGAATGTTATTGCCGATTGGCGGCGGCCGCATCCTCCAGCGCATGAAGGAGCGCTTCCTCCGGCTGAATGAGAATCAGCCGCACGGTATCCGCGCCGTCCCTGCGATAGGCGATCGCCTTTTTCGGGATCTTGTTTTCGCGCAGCGTGGCCTTGTCGTAGGACTGGCCGTTGCCGTATTGCCTGAAGATTTCGTCCTGATCGCCCACGGCCAGTATATCCCTGAGCGGAATATCGTGGACGATGCGCGCGTGATCGCCGTATACGCGCTCTATAAAGAAGCGCCCATCGTCCACCGTGTAGCGAAACTCCATGACGCTCAGGCGCATCAGCGCCGCAACTTCGGCGACGATGATCAGCCAGACGGCCATGCTGCCGTACTGAAAGCCGGTCATCAGGCTGATCGCCCTTTCCAGCCAGCTGACGAATATGATGGAGAAAATTATGCCCGCGATGATCAGTATGCCCTGAACCGGCGAGAGGGAGCGCCCCTTGAGTCTCTGCTGAACCATGTCACTGCGCCTCCGCCGCATCCGCAGCCGGCTCGAATATCTCGATCATTTCCTGCATGACGGCCGCCGCCGTGTCCGGATTCTGGCTGAAGCGTACGATCGCCATATACTTGCCCTCCGGATCGAAGGACAGCACGTCGCCAAGGCCGGTCATCGGGCTGGCCTGAAGCGCGAATATGTGGCGCTCGCCGGTCGCCTGTTCGTCGTCGTCATAGCTGTCAAACGTGACGTTGCCCAGATCGCGGTCGCCCGGATCGATCACGCCCCGCTCGATATAGCCGTCCAGCGGCACAATGGCATTCTGCTCGATCAGCTCGATCAGCTGCCGGCGGCTGAGAATATAGATGTCGCCCTCCTGCGCCGCCAGTGTGACCATGTATTTCTGCATGCCGTAATAGCTGGATTCCGAATTGGACGAGGTGTCGTCGTATTCGACCGTCAGGAACTGAACCTCCTGGAGCGCGCACTCATAGTCTGCGGCCGTTGTGTCTATCCCCTGCTCCGCGTCGGCGATGCGTTCCGCTTCCTGGCCGGCGGCGAGCATCTGCGCCAGAGCGTCCCGAGCCGCCTGTGACGACGTGTCCGCATACGCGCCCACCAGCTCGATATCGACGCGGCGCTCGTTGGGCGCGCGGTATTCCGTCATGGTGTACACCAGATTTCCGGCCAGCACCGCCAGCACCACGACGATCAGATAGATCATGCGGCTGTAGTGAAAGTGAACCTTCAGCTTCTCGCGGGTCAGTTTTGTATTGGGCATTTCCAGCAAACCTCCCTCATATGACGCAAAAAGGATGATCTGCGATTCCGATCGCCCGATCATTCTTATCTGGCTCTATTATAGCATGAAACGGCGCATTTTCAAGGGCTGCGCGGTTTATTTCGGTTTTTGCCGTTCTTTGTCCATGATTGAGCGCGCCGCTCACCGCGCCCTGTCCAAAAACATGCGCGCATGATCGCCCGCCCGCGTGTCCTTGAGGTAGACCACGTTCAGCTCGTGCGCCCCGGTCAGCGGCTCGCAGAAAAAATGGCCGAACTGCGCCTCGTCCCGGACGACAGCCTCATAGAGGAAGCTCACGCCATAGCCGTCCGCAACCAGCTCCCGGATGATCTTGAAGCTGCTGATGCAGATCCGCCCGCGGAAGGCCTCCACCGAATAGCCCACCCGCTCCAGCTCGCGCTCCAGAATATTGCGCGTGCCCGAGCCCGGCTCGCGCAGAATCAGTCGCTCGTGAAACAGCGCCTCCAGCGTCACGGCGCGCCCGGCAAAGGGATGCGACGCGGCGCACACGCCGATGTACGGCTCGCGCCGCAGCAGGAAATGATCGTATCGCCGCTTGTCGAACAGCCCCTCCAGCACGATAAAATCGAGCGCGCCCTGATCGAGCTGCTCCAGAAGATGCGCCGTGTTGTCCACCGTAAAGAACAGCTCGTTGTCCGGCGATTCCAGAAAGCGCCGAATCTCCGGAATGAGTATGTAATCGCCTATGGATTTCGTCGCGCCGATGCGGTATATCGCCTTGGGGCGGCTTTTCAAAGCGCGGATCATGTCCTCCTCGCGGGAGCGCTGGCCGATGGCGTATTCCTCCAGTATGTCGCCCTGCGCCGTCTTGCGCAGCCTCCGCCCGTCGTAGTCGAACAGCTTCACGCCATAGAGCGCCTCCAGCGCCTGAATCTGCTTGGTCACCGCCGGCTGCGTCAGATTGAGCCGCTCGGCCGCGCGGCGATAATTCATCGTGCGGCACAGCGTGAGAAATGTCTCCAGTCTGGGATCCATGCCGTCGCCCTCCCGATAACAAATGAGAATCGACTGATTCCTCTTTATAATTTGATTTTATCACACATCGGCGTTATAATAAAGCAGAAAATACGCCTGAGGAGACGAAATACCATGGAAAAAATCAGAAAACTGCTGCCCGGCTGTGCGCTGGCGCTGGTCATCGCGGCCGTCGCAAAGCTGCTGGAGATGTGGGAGAGCGCCGCGAATCTGCACTTCATCGGCGCGTCGGTCATCGCAATGTTCATCGGCATGATCGTGAATCGCTTCTATAAGCCCAATTCCGTCACCGCGCCCGGCATCAAGTTCACCTCAAAGAAGATCCTGAAATTCGCCATCATCCTGCTGGGCGCAAGCCTGAATATCTCCACCGTGCTGACAGTGGGGCGCTTCTCGCTCACCGTGATGGTGTTCACGCTGGCCACCTGCTTCGGCCTGGGCTATGTGATCGGCAAGGCGCTCGGCCTCAACTGGAAAACCAGCAGCCTCATCAACGCCGGCACCGGCATCTGCGGCGGCTCGGCCATCGCGGCCATTGCGCCGGTCATCGAGGCGAGCGACATGGACATGGCCTACGGTCTGTCCGCGACGTTCCTCTTCGACATGATCATGGTCATCGCATTCCCGCTGCTGGGGCGCTGGATGGGTCTGTCGGACGCGGCGTTCGGCCTGTGGGCGGGCACGGCGGTCAACGATACATCGAGCGTCGTGGCGACGGGCTATGCCTTCAGCGAGGCCGCCGGCGATTTCGCCACAATGGTCAAGCTCACGCGCACGCTGGCCATCATTCCGACGGTGCTTGTGTTCGCCGCCATAAGCGTCCGCCTCAAGAAAAAGGAAGCGGCGGCCAGCGGCGGCGTCTCGGTCAATGTCAGCATGAAATCGGTCTTCCCGTGGTTCATTCTGGGCTTTCTGGCCATGTCCGCGCTGTGCAGCCTCGGCCTGATTCCTGCCGCAGCCGCAGCCGCGCTCAAATCGCTCAGCAAGTTCCTGATGGTCGCCGCGCTGGCCGCCGTCGGACTGAACACCAGCTTTAAGGAGCTGTGCAAGTCCGGCGCAAAGCCCATGCTGCACGGCTTCATCGTCTCGCTGCTGGTCGTGCTGGTGGCCATTGCCGTGGAATACTGTCTGGGCATCGCGCCCGGCGGCGCAATCGGATAAGCGCATACGCAGAAAGCGAACCGCTCCTCATTGGAACGGTTCGCTTTTTTGCGGGCTGATTCAGGATTGCGGCCGCACGCCGCGCCGGGAAACCACGCGCACGGCGCCGGCGATATTCGGCCGTTCGCTCAGGCGCGTCTTGCGGTCTGCATCATGCGGAACTCGCCCGGCGCAAGCGTGATCTGCTCAAATATGCCGAAATGATGCAGCCAGAACGTGCGCGGATGATCGAAGTCCACATTGAACAGGCAGATCTTCCCGTCCTTGGGGAAATAGCTGAAGGCGATATAGTCGCACTGCGCCCCCGGCCGCTTCTGATCGTCGGTGATATAGACATCGCCGCGGTTTTCGTTGGCGATCATGCGATAGAGATAGCCCATCAGGCCGGAGGAACCGATCACGCTGCCGGGGCCCTCGTCCTGATCGAGAGAGCCGGGATAGCTCCACGTGTTGACGAAGCAGCACTGTCCCTTGCCGTATCTGTGCATCGTCACAATCGGGCGCGCCTGCTCGTCGTCGATCACCAGCGTTTCCAGATCGGGGTCTGTGATCTCCAGATCGCCCATCGGAATGCCCAGCGTGCCGAAGCGGCGCGGGAACTCGCAGCCCAGCCGGTTCGATTCGGGCGGAATCATCGCCCAGTAAATGCAGTCGCCGCGCCCCTTGACCTTTACGCCGCACAGCTCGCTGAAATCGCCGCCGTGCACCAGCTCGTCCGTGCCGAAGGCGAAATTGCGCGTGGCATTGGTGCTCAGCTGCGGCAGAGCGATCAGCAGCGTGCCGCCGTTATGGACATACTGCTTGAGAATCTCATACTGCTCCTCGGAGCAGGTGTTCCAGCCGGCGAACATGAGCGCCTTGTAGTTTTCGTTCAGGAACTCGGCGGTGATGTGATCCTTTGCGAAGGAGACCACGTCCACCTGTCCCTGCGGCGTTCCGGAGATGTGGATGTTCACATAGGGCGCAAGCACAGGCACCTCCGGGAAAAACACCTCCCGGGCGATCTTCCAGCCGCGCTCCGGCGCGCCCTGGAACCAGCTCGGATTCTTCGCCGCCACATCGTAAAGCCCGCACAGCGCGTAATCGTGATTGTAGCGCGCGCCGGTCAGATCGTTGTTGCCCTTGGCCAGCGCCACGCTCGACTGCGGCTGCCCCTCGGGCGTGCCGTTCTCCTTGACGAAATTCCAGAAATCCGATATGATCTGCCGATACTTTCGGCAGATGGGCGATTCATAGTTGACGCTGGGGAAATACGGCCGCGCCTCCTCCAGATAGGGACGAAGGCTCTCGGGATCCTCCTCCAGTATTCTGCGCGCATCGCCCCAGTCGATCACGCCGAATCGCTCGCGCGCATCCTGCGGCAGCTTCAGCTTGGGCGAGTCGGGCGCAAGCGTGTGCTCGACGAACCAGTTGCCCGATTCGTTGATGATCATCTTGCTGCCCGCCATATACTTGAGGTACATCGACGCGCGCAGCATATCATAGCGGTGCGAATCGCTGTTGGGCAGCCATGCGTAATGCTCGTGCGCCAGATGCGAGCCCCACAGCGGCAGGCCGTGCTGCCGGTAAAGTCCGCGCGAGAGTGCGCTCGAGAAGTTCAGGCTGGGGAACGCAAAATCCTCGACAACCGGTATATCCGCGCCGCCCAGCACCTCGTAGTCCAGCGCGAAATCGCTGCTGGTGGCCATGACGCAGCCCCAGCCCGCATTGTGCCGCTCGTCCGCGTGCTCCCGAACCCGCTCGATCAGCTGATCGCTCAGATCGGTCAGCGTCGCGCCGTTTTCGACGGCCTTGACCGCCGCGGCGTCGTTCAGGCCGTGGCTGTAGCGCTCGCCGAAATCATAGCCCAGATAGTAATCGCCGCCGACCCGGCTCATTTCCGCGATCTGTCCGGGCGCGGCTTCCGTATAGATCAGCGCCGTGTATATGCCCCGCTTTTTCGCCTCGCGGATGAAGCGCACGAGCCCCGCGCCGAAGCGATCCCTGTGCTCTTCAAAAACCGACGCGTATTCCTTTTTCGTCAGGTTTTTGCACGTCTCCCAGTCGGGTGCGGGAATATCTATGCCGATTTCGTCCAGCGCATAAAACCACTCGTCGATCAAACGCGGCGAAAAGCCGCGCGCGCAGCCCCATACCTGCGCCAGATTGCCCTGATTGTCCGATATAATCTTATCGATCATTTCCATGGGGCCAAAATACTGACTCTGCCAGCAGTAATGGCCGATCATTGTGCACAGAAGCGTGTCCGTGTCCGTGGGATAGACGCCCGATCCCACGAATATGCCCTCCGGCGGCAGCTTGATTTCTTTCATACGTTTTTCCCTTTCAGTTTTTTTCACTCTTCCAGCTCACTGGCCTTCTCCCCGTTCAGCTTGCAGCGGTACTCATAGGGAGAAATGCCCTCGTAGCGGGTGAACGCCCGCTTAAACGATTCCTTGTTGTCGTAGCCGACCGCCTCGGAGAGCTTCTGAAGCTCCATCTTTTCTCTTTCCATCAGCCGCTTGGCCTGCTCCATGCGCAGCCGCAGCAGATAATTGGAAAAGTTCAGCCCGGCCGCGCTCTTGAACAGATGCGAAACGGTGGTCACCGAGGTATCGAAGCGCGCCGCCACTTCCTTGAGCGACATGGCGCTTTCCATATAGTGCGTGTCGACATACTGCACCATATGCAGCCCCAGATCGGTCGTCCCCGCCTGATAGGCGCTGCGCGTGCAGAGAACGCGGCAGGCGGCGTCAATCCACTCCCACGAGAACGGCGCTTCATCCTCCATCTCGCCGCCCAGCTGCGCCTCCGTCCGCTCTTTCCAGTCGCCCATGCCCATCTCGCCGGCCACGCGGCAGACGGTGTCTCTGAGCGCGTACAAGAGCGCCGCTATGCCGTCCGCCGAAACCTGCATGCGCTCGTTTTCGATTTTCAGCTCGCCGACAATCTTCTGCGCCGGCTCCAGCTTGGCCATCTTCAGATTGTTTATCAGCTGAATCTGCCAGTCCGTGGGATAATAGTACGTCGGCCCGAACGCGTTTTCCCGCACGGACGACTCGGCAAAGAGACGCTGTCTGGCCGTCTCCTTGGCGTGCTGATAGGACAGGCTGACGCCCACAAAGCCGGTCTCAACCGTGCCGCTGCAGACTGTGGGCAGATCGCCGTCCACCCGCTCGCATTCCGTTTCGATATAGGAAACCACGTCCTGCAAAAGCGCCTCGTTCAGCCTGCCCTGGTTGTCGGAGAGTATCACGGCGATGCCGTCCTGCGGCATGAGGAGCAGCCTGCTGTCCAGCGGCGTTTTTTTGAGAAGCTGCTCGACAAAGAGCATCACGGCCAGATTGCGCCGCAGCGCCGCGCCGCTGTCCATGGCGTCTACGGGAATCAGCAGCACCGCAAAGGCGGTCGACGCGGCGTAGTCAAGGCCGCATTCGGAAAAGCGCCTGCGGGGATCGTCCGTTTCAAAATAGCCCGCCAGCAGCTGCTGAAGCAGCCCGTTGACCGTATAGGATCGGTATTCGCTCAGCTTCTGCTTCATGGCGCAGTTGTCGCGCGACATATCCTCCATATAGCGCTCTATGACGGCGTATTCCTCGCCGCGGTAATCGTCCGATGCGCCGCCCGGCAGCTTTTTGAGCAGCTTTCTCACGGGGCGATAGCTGAAGCTGGTCAGCCCATAGGAAATAAACGGGCCGAACAGGAGCGCCGCCAGAAACGGCAGCAGGAACACAATCAGCTCGCCCGAAGTGAGCACGCGCGGCGCCTTCGGATAATACAGCCGATAGCGCCAGCCGGAAATCAGCGCGGACACCTCGGCGCTTTCCTGCGCCGCCGCCCCGGACGCGGCGCTCACCACGATATTGTCGTTCGCATCCAGAATGTCGATCGCCGCGACGCCGCCCGGCAGCGCCCGCTCAATGCTCTGCCGCAGCCGGGCGATATTCACCAGAAAGACGATCTGAATGCGCGGCTTCATGCCGGTGTTCATCGTCTGCAATATCCACAGATAGGACGCGCCCTGTATGCGCACCGGCTCCGCCTGCACAGTGCCCAGACTGGACGGCGCGTCGATGGAGTCGCGGATCGACTGCGGGATATCCTCCGCAAAGCGGTAGAAATCCTCATAGGAAAACCAGCCCCAGCGATTGACGATGATCTGCTGCTCCGGAAAGGCGATGCAGACGCTGTCATACGCGGTGCTTCCATCCGAATAGTAAGGGAACTCGGAGATGATGTTTTTGACCTCCAGCGCATCGGGCAGCTGATCCGCCACGACGCGCCACACCCAGCGCAGAGAGCTCATGCGCTGACAGGCGGCGTACATGGTCTGAAAGCGCGCGTCCAGCTGCTGCGTCAGCACCCGCGTGTCGGATTCGCGTTCCGCACGCTCGAGCTGTTCGCCGCCGGTGCGCAGGCTGTTGAAAATCAGTGCGCAGGAAAACAGGCTGGTCACGAGCAAAATCAGAAAGTAAGGAAGAAACAGCTTCCAAAAATGCCCTCCGCGCGGCGGTATCTTTTTCATCATCTGTAACGCTCCCCCTCCTCCGCCCCGGCGCGCGCTTCAAAGGCGAACGGCTCGAGTACGAGAGGCTTTTTTGTCGGTTCAGGGCGTGTTTCAAAAAGAAGACGCCTGCCCTCCCTTTAACCTTTTCGCGGCGCGGCGCTTAAGTCCTCTTTCGGCCGCCAGGTTTTCCATAAGAAACCAGGCGTTTCGAACGAATTCTGCACAGCCGCGGTGCAAAAGCACGAGGAGCGCGGCACTCAGTCAAAGAGCTTTGATCTGAGAGATGGCGATATATACAATTTTTGAAACACACTCAGGCGACAGCAATGCCCTCTGAGGCATAGAGCCTCAGAGGGATGCGGTTAACCGGCGATCAGTTCTCGCCGTCCAGATAGCGCTGATGGCGCGCCTGATACACCTTGAGCACCTCGTCGGCGCCGAAAGCCTTCAGGTTCTCCATCTCCTTGTCCCAGTTGTCCAGAGACTTCTGGCCCAGAATGAACTGCATGGCCAGCTCTTCAGACGCGGTGGTGTAGGCCGCCGAGTACTTCTCGAGAATCTCGGTTTCCTCGGGCGTGGCGATGGCGTAGTAGACGGTGGAGTTGCTGGGGAAGTAGTATTCGCTCTGCATCAGCTCAACCTGCTGCGCTTCCTTCTGAGCGCCGCGCACATCAGTGCTGGTGAAGTAGGTCAGACCAAACTGCAGACGGGGCAGCACGACGTCGCCCAGCCACTTGGCCGCGCCGAAGCCGCGGCGGTTTTCGTACTTCTCCTGATTGCTCATCGCGGGCGTTTCTGCGGTCTTTTCACTGGCGTGACGGAATGTGCCGTCGGCGCAGAGGTAGTAGTTGGTTTCGGGGTCGGTCAGATCGTCGGCTTCCTTGTAGTCGATGCCCTCGACGCCCTGAGTCAGGACGTGGTTGCCTTCCTCGGAGAAGCAGAAGTCGAGCAGCTTGATCGCGCCCTCAACGTCCTTGCAGGCGCTGGTGATGGCGTACTTTTCCCACTCCATGCGGGCCGGCTCATAGAAAGAGTAGGCGGGAATGTCCTCGGAGGTCTGGATCGGCGGCACGATCAGATACAGCTCGGTGCCGTTCGGATCCTGATTGATCATCTGCTCCCAGGCCAGGCCGGTGGAGTAGTTGCGCAGGGCGGAGACGCGGTTCTCGGCGATCGCCTGGTTGCACTGCTCGTCGGAGGCGCCGATCATCGAGGTGTCGAACACGCCGGCCTCAACCAGACGGCGCATGAACTCGAAATACGCCTTGCAGCCGGGCTGATCCCACGCGCAGACCACGGTGTCGCTGTACATATCGATGCCGATCGGAACGCTCAGCAGAGCCGGCGGCAGGCCGAACCACTGCGCGATGCCGCTGTAGAAGTTGTAGGAGTAGGGATCGAACATGAGAATTTCGTCGTTCTTGCCGTTTCCGTTGGCGTCGTTGTCACGGAAGGTCTTGAGCGCGTTCACATACTCGTCCAGCGTCTTGGGCATTTCCAGATTGTACTTGTCCAGCCAGTCCTTGCGGATCGCATTGCCGATGACGTAGGGGCAGTCGATCTTCACGTCGCGATTTTTGACGTCGGGCAGATACTGGAGGTTCTGGACGTTGGTCAGCCAGTAGCGCTTGCCGTCCGGCGCGGTGGCCGCCTTGCCGTAGAAGGGCGCCTTCTCGGCGATGGTGGCCTCGATGCTGCCGTCGCTGTACTGGGAAATCGCCGCGTTGATGTCGATGATCAGGCCGTTGTTGGCCAGCGACAACGCCGAGGCGTCGTCCATGCCGCTCAGGAAGACGATGTCGGGCATGTCGTTCATGGTGGCGAACATGGTCTGCAGCATGACGGCATACTGATCGCGAGCGACCAGATCATAGGTCAGTTCGATGCCCCGCTCCTTGAGGGCGTCTTCCCACTGCTTCCAGGCCGGGAATTCTTCGCGTTCGTCGAACTTGAAGTAGTCGTTGTCGGGCGAGACGCCCATCAGGCGCAGCTTGTGAACTTCGCCCTCAGCCGTCGCCGGCGCCGCAGTCAGCGGGCAGGCCGCCAGACACAGAACCGTTGCCAGTGCCATTGCCAGAGCCTTGATCCAGAGTTTCTTCATGACCATCTCTCCTTTATATTTCGTGTGCTCCTCCCGCGGAAGAACACTCCGTTTTACGGACTAGCCCTTCAGGGAACCCAGCATGATGCCCTTGACGAAGTACTTCTGAAACATGGGGTAAACCAGTATGATCGGCAGCGTGACGAACACGATCAGCGCGTATTTCATCTGCTGCGCGCTCACCGACTGCCGTATGGCCTCGGCGATGTTCTCCTGCGTCATCATCTTGCTGATATCCACAGTCTGCGAAACCAGCAGGCGCTTTAAGTACATCTGCAGCGGCTGAATCGACGTTTTGCGCAGATAGACCATGGCGGTGAACCAGTCGTTCCACTTGCCCACGATTGTGTATATGGCAATGACCGCCAGCACCGGCTTGGAAAGCGGCACATAGATCTTGGCAAGAATCGTCATGCAGCCCGCGCCGTCGATTTCGGCCGACTCAACCAGCTCGTTCGGCACGCTGGTGTTGAAGTAGGTGCGCACCAGTATGATGTTCCATATGCCGACCGCGCCGGGAATAATCATGACCCAGACGTTGTTGTACAGCCCCAGGCGGATGTTGTTCATGTAGCTCGGGATGAGGCCGCCGCTGAAATACATCGGTATGAGCAGATAGGCGACGATCAGCCTGCGGCCGCGCAGCTTTTTGTTCACCAGCGGATAAGCGCCCAGAACGCTCGTGATCAGCATCAGCACCGTGCCCGATATCGTGTAGAATATCGTGTACGCATAGGAGCGCCACATATCCATGTTGGTCACGATCGGCTTGTACAGCCCCAGATAGAATCCGGCGGGCCAGAACGTCACCGGCTGCTTGAGCGACAGCAGCGGATCGCTGATCGACTTTATGACGCAGAAATACATGGGATAGATCGTAATGAAACACAGAAACGTGATGAAGGCGTATATCAGGAACGTCACCGTCCGCGAGCCTTCCCGGATGCGGTTTGCATTTCGTTTGCTCTTGACCATTTGACTCATTGCATTGGCCTCCTCATGCCCCAAATCGGTTTACCACAGGCCATAATCGGCAACCTTGGTGGTGATCTTGTTGCAGATAAACAGCAGCGCGAAGTTGATGACCGTCACGAACAGGTTGATGGCCGTCGTCTGGCTGAACTTGCCGCCCTCTATGCCGAGGCGGTACACATAGGTGCCGATGACGTCCGACGTGCTGTAAATCGCCGGATTGTACAAAAGCAGTATCAGATCCGTGCTGGAGCTGAGCAGACCGCCCACCGAGAATATCAGCTGAATCAGTATGAGGTTCTTCAGATGCGGGAGCGTGATGTACCACATGCGCTGGCCGCGGTTTGCGCCGTCCAGACGGGCGGACTCATACAGACCCGGATCGATCGACGTTATATTGGAAAGATACAGTATGCTTCCCCAGCCGAAGCTCTTCCACACCGACGTCGTGACGAATATCGCCGGGAACGCCTTGGGTTCCACCAGGAGCGAGCTCCTCTGCACGCCGAACAGCGCCAGAAAATCATTGACGATGCCCTCGCCGTTGACAAACGTAAACACCATGCCGACGACAATGACCGACGATATGAAATGCGGCATGTAGCTGGCCGTCTGCACAAACTTCTTATACCAGCTGCAGGTGATCTCGTTGAGCAGCAGCGCGAATATGATCGGCGCGGCAAAGCCAAACACAAGGCAGAGTATGTTCAGCCACACCGTGTTGCCGATCAGGCGGCTGAAATAGGGGTCGGTCACAAAATTGATGAAGTGCTTCAACCCAACCCAGTGGCTCTGCGTGAGGGAGCACAGCTTGTCGCCCGGATGATAATCCTGAAAGGCGATCAGCACGCCGTACATCGGAATATAGCAGAAAATGAAGATGTGGATCAAAACCGGAGAAGCCAGCAGATACAGCTTGATATTCTCGATCAGATCGGATCGGGAAATCCTCTTCTTCTTTCCCGCACGCGCAACGCTCTGCGACATAAACGATAGCCTCCTGTTCGGCGGCGGCCGCCCGGCGCATTGCCCGGCGCGCTCGCTTTTCTTGTAAAACGCTTAACACGGGCTCACTATAGCACCCTTTTTCGCCACTGTCAATTCACACAAAATTTCAAAAGCGCCACATTATTTGCAAAACAGCCCTTTTTTGCTTGGAAAAAAGCGGAAAAACGCCTCTAAAGCCTTCTAACCGCAGCGCGGCACGGCCAAAGCCGGCCTGACTGCGCCTCTTTATGATTCCGCCCTTCGAATGCGCGCGGCAAATCAAACCGCCGCCGGACGGCTTCGTGCGAATGCCTGTTCGGCGGCGGATGTCCCGCGGCGCGCTTTCCGAAGACGGTTTCGACCGCGCGGAAAGATTTGGAAACACAAAAAAGCGAATCCCCCGCGCGCAACGGTGCGGAGGATTCGCTGCCTTTTGAGCTGTCAGCACGCGCCGGTCAGGCACCACATCTTCGTGTCGCCCAGGCGCATATCCACGTCGATGTGATCGACGTTGTGGCCATAGAAGCGCTTCTCGTACACTTCATACGGAGAGCAGGGGCGCTTGAAATACACGCGGCGCGCGCCGTCGTCCCTGGCGTGGACGCAGACGAAGTTCTCGTTGGCATAGAGCACATCGTCGCCGTGCATGAACAGATGGCAGCCCGCCCATTCGGCCAGCGATGCGATCAGATCGCTGCGCATGACCTGAGAGGCGCAGTAGACGCTGGCAAAGCCGTTCTTCTCGGTCATGGCCATGGCGGCGCGGCCGTTGTGGCAGTAGCGCCCCAGCACGGTCGCGTCGGGATCGTCGATCTCAAAGCCCGGATTGGCGTAGGCCGGCGGCAGGACGCTCGGCGAAATCCATATGTTGCTGTGAACGTCGCGGTCGATCACGCCGTAGCGGCGCGTGGCCGAGGCGCGCCTGAGGCAGGGATGACTGTCCGGCTCCACGCGGAAATGCGGGAAGAACGTCTCGTCGATCTCGCGCACGCGCATGCCGACGGTCTTTTCGATGTTCGCCTTGTCCATGACGCGCGGCGCGTTCGGATTGATGAAGCCGGGCGCGTACAGCCAGACGACGACGGCGTGATTGCGGCGCGCCTTCTCAAAAATCGCCTCGCGCTCCTCGTCGGTCAGGTAGTACTGATTGAGCATCAGGTACAGCTTGTAATCGGGCATATCGCCGCGCGCCATGTCGTTGTGGAAGTAATAGTCGACCGGCGCGCCTATGCGGCCCAGATCGGACGTGCGGAAGAAGTCGGTCACCAGCTGCGATGTGGTCTGGGAGACGTAATGCACGCTCTCCGCATCGTAGATCAGCGCGATTTCATTCTTCTTGGTGCGATCGAGCGAATAGGCGAAATGCGCGACGTCCTGCTGGCGCTTGAACAGAGCGAGTATGTCGGGATCGTTGTACCAGTCGCCGCCCATGTCGAACCACCAGCCGTTTATGTCCTCGCACAGATCGCGCGCAAAATCGCGCTTGAGCGTGGTGATGGAATCCCGAACGGTATACAGCGCCATGGCGTCGCGCTGCACCCAGGGCCTGGCATAGTGCGTGCGGGAATCGTCCTCGCAGATATAGATCATGTTGCGCAGCCGGAAGGAATCCTGCATTTCGCGCTGCGCCACGATGCCGCCCGGCTCGCGGTTGTTGTACACGCCGGGCGCGGCGAGGAAGTCGATCACGCCGCTGTCGAGTATCGCCGGCGTGCCGGAGCAGGTCGAGCCGTCGAAATAGCTGGTGCAGCCGTAGGAGCCGTAAAACGCGCCCACCAGCAGATCGGGAAAGCGCTTTTTCAGCGTGTGGCCGAAATGGATGATTGTGTTGGCGGTGGCGCGGTGCCATGCCGTGTAGAAATCGGCGACGTGCGCGTAGCCGTTCGCATTCAGGAACACGCCGACGTTGGTTTCCTCGCGCGCGTTCATGTCGAGCTCAAGGCCTATTGTGCGCCCCATGGTCTCCCATTCGCGCAGCGCCTTGACGATCTTCTCGTCGGCGGCGGAGACGAACGCACGCTCCTCCCTCGTGGGGATCAGCGGATGGGCGAATGTCGCCTCAGGGCGCTTCCAGACGCGGCGCAGCTCCTCCTCCGTGCCGTACTTATTGCGCAGAAACTGCTCGAACTCCTTTCGGAACGGCTCGGAAAAATCGCCGTATGCGCCGTCCTCGGTTTCGAGCGGCTGCGGGTAATACCATTCGGACGTGCCGCCCGCGCACAGGAAAAAGCCGATCACGCGGTCGAAGTGCGGCGTTTTCTCGAGCGCGTCGAAATACTCGGCCAGCGCCCGATCGGCGTCGCGCCGCCAGAGATCGGAGCAGAGCGAGTGCATGCCGTCCAGCACCTCGCCGCGGCCGACCGTCGTGCAGATGACCTTGCGATGCGAGCCGTCCGAGTAGGTCAGCATCTCCTCGGGATGGGCGTTGACCCAGTCGGTGGGCGGGGCGACGTTCAGCCTGAGCATGACGTAGGCGTCCGGCACGGCGTTCATGAGCATATCCAGATCGCGTATGGTCTGCTGAAGGCCGTTGAGGGGACATTTGTGATCGCCGCGCTCAAAGGGCACGTTGGGCGCCTTCATGCCGGGATTGTTCCATGTGGTGGACGCTTCAATATAGTAGATCTTCAGACCGGCCTCGCCCAGATCCTTCAGATAGGCGGGATTTTTGATGGGCACGGTGATTGTCATCGGGGGATAGGGTCTGCCGTCGATCATTATGGACGGCTCTCCGTGGCAGCGTTCGACGCGGGCGACGGGCATTGAAATCTCCTCCTTCTCATTGGGCGGTACGGCGCTTTATTGTGCGGCCTTCTGCGGAAAAGGGACGATCTTCCGTTTACGCGCCTATCATAGCATAAAGCGCCGCCGGAGCGCAAGCCGTCCGGAAGAACGATTTGCGTAACATGGTCAAACAATTTCCATAACACAGGCGGGAATCCGGAAAAAACGCTCAAAATGCGTCGAAATCGTGATTTGAATGCGAAAAGTGTGCATAGATGCGGAAATGGTTTGTTGACATTTGAGGTCAAGTTCGCTATATTGTGTCTATAAGCGTCTCAGACGTTAACAAACCGTTAGACGGGAGGAACAGTTCGTGAGTCGATCAAAGCCTCTGGGCGGTCAGGGCGCGCCCGGATCTCTGAAGCGGGACGTGCGGGACAACATCGATTATTATCTGATGATGCTCGTGCCGTTCATACTGATATTCATCTTTTCCTACTTGCCGATGTTCGGACTGGTCATCGCCTTTCAGGATTACAGCGCCGGCCGGCCGTTCCTGGGCGAGGGCGTGAAATGGGTGGGGCTGAAGCACTTTTCGAAGTTTGTCAATTCCTATTATTTCTCTCGTATACTGCGCAACACGCTGGTGCTGAATCTGATGAATCTGGCGATGGGCTTCTGGGTGCCGATCGTCTTTGCGCTCACGGTCAATGAAATTCCGTTCCCGCGCTTCAAGAAATTCACTCAGACCGTCAGCTATATGCCCAATTTCATTTCATCCGTGGTCGTGGCCGGCATGGTGATCAGCTTTATCGCCAACGACGGCATCGTCACGCGCCTGATCAACGGCATGGGCTTTCAGGTCAAGTCGATCAACGCCAACGCCGCCGCCTTCCCATGGGTGTACACGCTGACCAACGTCTGGAAGAGCTTCGGCTGGAGCAGCATACTGTATCTCTCCTCGATCACGGCGATCGATCCGGCGCTGTATGAGTCGGCCGAAATCGACGGCGCGACGCGGCTTCAGAAGATCTGGTTTGTGACGCTGCCCTTCATGCTGCCGCTGATCGTCATTCAGCTGATATTCGCCGTGGGCGGCATGCTCTCGTCCAACACGGACATGGTGCTGCTTCTGTACAACTCGGCGGTCTATTCCACGGCGGACGTCATCGGCACATACGTCTACCGCGAATCGCTGCTGGGCGCAAAGTACAGCTACGGCACGGCCAGCGGCCTGATACTGAGCGTCATGAGCTTCATACTGGTCTATGCGGCCAACTGGGTATCCAGAAAGCTGACCGACTTCTCACTGTGGTGACGAAAGGATGATACGAATGCGAAAGAAACATGGCAGGCGACTGACTCTGTTCGACGTGATTGTGCTCATCCTCTCGGCGGGCGCGTGCTTCATCACGATCTATCCCATGTGGTATGTCATCATCATGTCGATCAGCGATCCGGTGGTGGCGGCCGGCTCGGGCGTGATGTTCTGGCCGTCGGGCTTTTATCTGGGCAGCTATCAGATCATCCTCAGGGAAATGGAGTTCTGGCTGTCGGCGCGCAACTCCGTACTGTATGTGCTCGTCGGCCTCGCGCTGATGCTGGTCACGACGCTGCTCGTGGCTTATCCGCTCACGCGCCCCAATCTGAAGGGACGCAAGGCCTGCGTGATATTCCTGCTGATCCCGATGTACTTTTCGGGCGGCATGATTCCCTCGTTCATACTCATTACGAAGCTCGGGCTGTACAACACCCCCTGGGCGACAATACTGCCCGGCGCGTACGGCATATGGAACATCATACTCTGCAAGACCTATCTTCAGTCGATACCGCACGAGCTGGCCGAGGCCGCCTATATCGACGGCGCGGGCAATATGCAGGCGCTCACGCGCATCTATCTGCCGCTGTCCAAGCCGGTGCTGGCGGTCATATCGATCTATACGATCGTGGGCATATGGAACTCGTGGTTCGGCGCGAAGCTCTATCAGCCCAACCCCGCGATACAGCCGGTGCAGCTGTATCTGCAGAAGGTGCTGGTCGAGCAGTCGATTGACCTGAGCAAGATGATGGAGCAGAACATGACTCAGGAGATGATAGAGGCGATGACCGCCAAGGCCATGTCCGCCCGTCAGCTCAAGTATTCCATGATCGTCGTTGTGACGCTGCCCATCATCATGGTCTATCCGATGTTCCAGAAGCACTTCGTCAAGGGCGTCATGCTGGGCTCTCTGAAGGGCTGACAAAATGTATACGAAGCGCCGTCGAGCGCTTGTATAAAATAGGAAAGGTGGAGGTTATATCATGAAACAAGGCAAGAGAATCATGACCCTGCTGCTGGCTGTCCTGCTGGCGCTCACGGCCATAGGCGGCGCGGCGCTGGCCGAGGACAAGCCGGAGATGCGCAAGCTGTCCGTCATCTGCCGGGCCAAGTTCAATTCCGACTGGCCGCTGGACAAGCGCGGCGAGAACCTGTGCTATCAGGCGTTCGAAAAGAAGCTGGCCGACATGGGCATCGAGATCGAATACGAGCTGGTGGACGACGCGTCCATCGCCACGGCGGTCAAGACCCGCATGGCCGCTCAGGTCGACGTGCCCGACATGATCGCCGACGCATGGATCGGCGTCAGCGAGAGCGAAATCCTCGACTGGGCGGAGAACGGCCTGCTGGTCAACGTCAAGGAGATCGTCGATCAGTACGACGAGGACGGCAGCATATTCAAGTTCTACGAGGATCACACCCCCGGCGTGCTAGCGGCCAACACCGCGCCCGACGGCGGCGTATACTGGTTCTCCTATCTGAACGCCGCCACCTATGTGGAGGAGGACGGCTCCCCCATGGACTTTATGGGCAACAGCTACACCACGCTGATACGCGCCGACTGGCTGGAGAAGGCCGGCATTGAGTACAAAAAGCAGATGACCCGCGACGAGCTGCTGGACGCGCTGATCGCCATCCAGAAGGCCGACGCGAACGGGAACGGCGCGGCGGACGAGGTCGCGGCCATAGACATCAGCGCCTTCGGCGGCGGCGTCGCCCGCAGCTTCGGCCTGTCGACCATGATGCTCTGCGATCTGGATCCCGAAACCGGAAAGATCTACAACAGCCTGTATAGGCCCGAATTCGTGGATTACATCGCCTACATGAACAGGTTCTATGAAGCGGGCGTCTACGACACCACCGCTCTGGGCGACGGCATGATCACGCAGCTGATCGCCGACAACAAGGCCGCCATGGCCTATCACTATGCGGGCTGGGCCTCCTTTGAGCCCACAATCAGCGCCGATCCCAACGCCGTCTATGCGCCGGTCATGCTGATCAATGACGACGGCAAGGCCTATTCCACGGTCGATCCGCTGTTTGGCACCTACTGCCACTACATGGTCACCTCCTCCTGCAAGGATCTCGAGGCGGTCGTCGATCTGTTCGACTACATCTACACCGACGAATACGCGCTGCTGGACAAGCAGGGTCTCGAGGGCATTTCCTTCGAGTATGACGACAAGGGCATACCGCATACGCTGTACGATCCCAAGGTTCACCCCGCCATGTGGGAAGGCATGTCCCTGTTCAACACCGTCGGCATGATCGCGTTCCCCTCCATCAACACCGGCTATCAGGTGTTCAAGCGCGAGATCCGCGACGACTACCACAAGCTCAAGGATGAGTACACCATCTGGTTCCAGGACGAAGGCGGCGCGAACAGCACCCGGGAAACCTTCGGCGCGCTGTCGCTCAAGCTGGCTCTGCCCACCACCGAGGAGATGGAAAAGACCGGCGAGATCGAGAACGTCCTGACCACCTATATGAAGGAGCTGCTCACCGATCTGGTGCTGGGCAACCGTTCCATAGACGATCTGCCCTCCTACATCGAGGAGCTGGAGAGTCTGGGTCTGACCGAGTATCTGGAGATCATGCAGGCGCGCCGCGATCGCTTTGTGGCGGCGGTTGGCGCCAACTGACAATCAACCACCCGCTGAATTTCAGCCGCATAAGCCGTGCTCTCCCTTCGGGGGGAGCCACGGCTTTCGTGGGTTTATAAACGGAGGCCGCGATGAGAGACTATGTAAAGAGCCGCACATACTGGCTGATCTTTTTGACGGCGTTTATCGCCGTGGCCGGCGTCATGCTGGGCATTTTTGTCTATGAATGGCAGGGCGACATCAAAAGAGAGCGCCAGGCGCAGCAGACCCAAAACATGACTGTCATCGCGGAGATTCGCGGCTATGTGGAGGATATGTGCAAGGAGGAGGCCGTGCTGGCCAACCAGCTGCAGAGCACTGAGTGGGCGCAGAAGATCGCGTCCGGCTCGGATGTGTTTGCGGACACGTTCGACCACCACCGCCGCAGTCAGATCGCCCGGGATTTCCTGTTTCACACGGCGCAGAGCGACGTCATGACGAAGCGCTTTGTCATTTTCCCCTATCAGAACATATGCATAGGCTGCGGCGCCTGGGTGGACGTCTCGTCCTATTTCGGAATACTGGGCATTCCGGAGGACGCGCGGGAATCGCTGCTCAATTCAATCGCCGAGCAGAACAGCCCCTTTTCCATCGACACGGGCGTGCCCATGGGCGGCGTGCTGGCCTGTATTCCCATAGAGAGGCTCACCGCGCCGCGCGCCTATCTGTGCGCAAGCATCGACACCGCCCGCCTCAAAAAGACGGTCATCCAGATGATGAACACCGGCGTGATCGGCGTGCGCATTTCCCACGCGGCGGACGGAGACGTGCTCATGGAGGCGGGCGACTGCAGCGCGGGCAGGAACGTCACGCGCTATCGAAGGGAATCGGGCTATATCGACTGGGAATACGAATTTTTCGTAGACGAGCAGACGGTCGTCATGCGCTATTCCGGCGATGAGCTCAGTCCCCTGGGGCGTTTCGCCATGATGGCGACGCTCTGTCTGATCGTGGCGTGGGGGCTGGCCGTGCTGCTCTACAGGCCGCTGATGAAGCTGATGGCGCACGCGGGGATTCACAGCGCGAGCAGCCGCGGCACGGACGACTACAAGGCCATCGAAGAGCACATCGACGCGATCACCGACCGATACCACCGCGAGAGGCGGCTGGCGCTGCTGCACGAGCTGCTCAGCGGCTATTTCACACAGGACGAGGATATGCTGCGCTCGGCAGGGCTTGAGATCGGCGAGAACGACTGCTGTCAGGTGATACTGTGCGTGGAAAAGGGCGGCCTGAACGCCGAAAAGCGCGGCAAAGCGCGGCTGGCGCTGGAGCGCTTTTTCGAAGAGCAGCAGATGAAGTGCGAGATGGCCGACACGCTGCGCGGCGAGCTGGCGCTGCTGATGCTCGGCCGGGATGAGAGCGACGTGCGGCGCATTTCGCTGCAGGCGCTGCGCGAGAGGCTCGGGGGCGATTACGCCGTCTTTGCCGGCGACCCCATGAAGGGACTCGTGGGCGTCGGGCTGTCCTGCCAGACGGCGCGTGAGCGCAGCCAGCGCATGGCCGGGCTGAGCCGGACGCGCTTCTATCTGCCCATCGAATGGGAGCTTCAGCTGATCGACGCGCTGCTCAAGGGAAAAAGGCAGGTGGCCATGAGCATATGCACAGAGCTGCGGCGTGAAAACGAGCGCCGCCTCGAAAGCGGAAAGCTCCATACCCGCGATTACGACCGGCTGATGGGAACGCTGCTGAAGGATTTCAATCGCGCGCTGAGCGAAAGCGGCGCAGATGGAAACGAAGCGCTGGAAAGAGTGACGCGCGCCTATCAGCAGGAAAACGCGGAGGCCTTCTGGGAGGGCGTGCAGAAGCTGATGCCCAGCGACGAGGAAGACGGAGATCATACGGCGGAAAACGCCGGCGAAAATATGACGCGCTATATCGACGCGCATTGCGCCGACCACGAGCTGTCCATGCAGACAATCTGCGAGGCGTTTTCGATGAGCGCCAACACGGTCAACAAGTGCGTCAAGGCGGCGACGGGCATGACGTTCTACGCCTATCTGACGCAGAGACGCATGGAGCGGGCGAAGGCTCTGCTGGCGGGCGGCGCAAGCGTCGCGGAGGTGGCCGATCGCGTCGGCTACGATACGGACTATTCGTTCCGGCGCGCGTTCCAACGCTATACGGGCGTCAAGGCGCAGGACTATACCGCCGAGGACAGCGAAGGGAAAAGCTGAAAAAAACAGGCTCTTTACGGAAATCCGAGGGAAGAAAGGACATTACAGCCCAATGCGGGCAAAAGGGCAAAAAGAATGGCGCTGCGCCTGATTTTTTCCGCATTTTCATGGCAGAGGCATAAAACGTGCGCCCCCGCAGATTTCCGGGATGAACCAAAGCAGGTTCTTCACGTAAATCTTTTGGGAGTGCAAATCCATAGCAGCAACAGATTCCATGACATCGCCATGAGAGAGAGGGCAAAGAAGGAAAAATGCGCGTTTAGCGATGCACTCCTTTCATGCTGCTCACGTCTCTCTGCTGCGTCTTGCTTCCTACAGCTTTCAGAGGTGAACCAAAAACAGGGACTGCCGAGCGGGTGATGAACCCCGGCAGTCCCTTGACGTTTTCCGGTCGCCGCATTCGGCCGAAATGGCCGCCTGCGCGCCGCTCTCATACCAAATCCTCGCCAAAACACAGACGTCGGCCTTACCTGCCGGCATTGCTCAGTTTGTCAAAAAATGTCTCAATAAGCTGGTGAACGAGCATGCAAGTTCCCCGCCGCATGACGCCTTCTCCGGTTTTAGCTCTGAAAATGGCATTTTTCGCAAAATGTTGTCCTGCCCCCATCGTACACGCTGCTGGATACGTTTGAAAATTCGAGAGGGTTCGACCCTTTCGAGCTCGCCGAAGGGTTTTCGACAGTCTCGGCCATTGCCCGCCGGCATTGCTTTGAATGACGCCGGGGTGTTGCAGAGCGCGCCAAACCCCTCAAGCGCCGCTCTTTTCTTTTCACTGATATTCGACATATTCCATCGCCCATATGCATTGCAGCGTATTTTGTGTTCTGTACCTGTCGTTTTGGATGGAATATGGCGTCAGTTAAGCAGATCCGCTCCGCTTCCTTGCGAAGGGCAAGCGGCGCTTCTGCGCTTTGCGCAGGAAATTCCCCCATCTTCACTGTGCCGCCTTTTCCGTCGTCCGGCGGGATGAAAAGCCTCGCTCAGGCGCCGCCGGGCCTTCGCACTTTCCCCGGTTTGAATCCCCGAAGGAATTCGAGCGCGCCGATGGCGAATCGATTTGGGCGTTCAGCCCGCTTTAAGCGCGCGAATTTCGGGAATGACGCGAGCTCCTCGCCGTTCGTCCGGCGGCCTTTTTTCACTCCTTGATATACATTTCCTCCACCGCGCCCAATGCAGGCTGCTTTTTGCCGCTTGCGACAAATCCGAGCGCTTCATAGAACCTGATCGCGCGCACATTGTCCTCAAAGACCCAGAGCATGATCTTTGAATAGCCGGCGCGCTCCATATCGCCCAGTATTCGCTCCATCATCATTTTCCCGCAGCCCTTGCGCCAGTTTTCCCGGAGAGAATGGATGCATATCAGCTCAGCAAATCCCGGCATATCCTTTTCCCGGGTCGCGTCCCACCACGCAATGCAATGGGGCTTTCCGTCCAGCTCCAGAATGTAGCCGTTTCCTTTGTGTTCCGCCAGCAGCTTTCGATACATCTCGGTGACGCGTTCTGTCTGCGTACACTTTGAAAGAATGTCGGCCGGCACAATGTCCTTAAAGGCCGCTTTCCAGCTTTCGGTCTGAATGTGGGCAAGGCAGCATTCATCGCCGTCTCTGACCGGTCTGATGCGAATCATTTCATTCACCTTTCCCTGAGAAGCCGCCTCTCAATATCATGCGCTTTTTTACGAGCAGCCCCGCAGAGGCGGCTCTGCGGGGCTGTGATTGCGATTTTCACCTATGCGGCGTGTCCTGATGCGGCGGCACGCCAGAGGCCTTTTGAAGCCCCTTGCGGGCGATCAGTACAGCTTCGCGCCGGCGGGAATGTGGGGATCGACCATCAGCAGATGCAGCTTCTCTTCGCCGTTTTCGTGATGCACGGCGGAGATCAGCATGCCCTCAGAGGCAATGCCCATCATGGGGCGGGGCGGCAGGTTGGTGATGGCGATGCAGGTCTTGCCCACCAGCTCCTCCGGCTCATAGTAGTCGTGAATGCCGCTCAAAATGACGCGATCTGTGCCGCTTCCGTCGTCCAGAACGAACTTCAACAGCTTCTTGGACTTCTTCACGGCTTCGCAGGCCTTGACCTTCACGGCGCGGTAATCGCTCTTGGCGAATGTGTCAAAATCCACATAGTCCTTGAACAGCGGCTCGATCTCGACATGGGAAAAGTCGATATTCTCCTCGGCTGCGGGCGCGGCCTGAGTCGCTTCCGCAGGCGCGGAAACTTCCTTTGCGGTCTTCTTGTCGGCGTCCAGCGGCTTCATCGTCGGGAACAAAAGCACGTCGCGGATGCTGGCCGAATCGGTCAAGAGCATCACCAGCCGATCCACGCCGAAGCCCAGACCGCCCGTGGGGGGCATGCCGTACTCCAGCGCGTTGACGAAGTCGTAGTCGACCTGCGCGCGGCAATCGCTGTCCAGCGCCTTGCGCTCGGCCACCTGCCGCTCAAAGCGCCCCTTCTGATCGATCGGATCGTTCAGCTCGGAGAATGCGTTGCCGAACTCCGTTGCGTTGATAAAATATTCAAAGCGCTCGGTAAACGCCGGATCGTCCGGCTTTCTCTTGGCCAGCGGGCTGATTTCCACCGGATAATCGTAAATAAACGTGGGCTGAATCAGCTTGTCCTCGACGTACGCGTCGAAGAACTCGGCCAGAATCGTGCCGCGCGTGGGCACCTCGGGCAGCTCGACATGGTGCTCTTTGGCGCAGGCGATGGCGTCCTCGTCGCTCTTCCAGTCGGCAAAGTCCACGCCGGAATACTTCTTCACGGCCTCCACCATGGTCAGGCGCTCCCAGTGCCCCAGATCGATCTCATGCCCCTGATAGGGCACGACAAGCGAGCCGCACACCTTCTCGGCCACATACTTCATCATGTCCTCGACCAGATCCATCATGCCGCGGAAGTCCGTATAGGCCTGATACAGCTCGATCGTGGTGAATTCCGGATTGTGCTTGGTGTCCATGCCCTCGTTGCGGAAGATGCGTCCCACCTCGTACACGCGCTCCATGCCGCCCACGATCAGTCGCTTCAGGTACAGCTCCGTCTCGATGCGCAGCACCATGTCCATATCCAGCGTGTTGTGGTGGGTGTAGAAAGGACGCGCCGACGCGCCGATCTCAAAGGGCGTCAGTATGGGCGTGTCCACCTCGAGGAAGCCGCGCCCGTCCAGAAAATCGCGGAGCGAACGCATGATCTGGCTGCGCTTGACGAACGTATCGCGCACCTCGGGATTGACGATCAGGTCGAGATAGCGCTGGCGATAGCGCGTGTCGGTATCCTTCAGGCCGTGGAACTTCTCCGGCAGCGGATGGAGCGACTTGGTGAGCAGCGTAAGCGCCTCGACGTGCAGCGAGACCTCGCCGGTCTTTGTGCGGAACACCTTGCCGCTCACGCCCAGAATGTCGCCGAGATCGTAGTCCTTAAACGCCTTGTAGGCGTCCTCGCCCACGTCGTCGCGGCGGACGTAAATCTGCATTTCGCCCGCGCGGTCCAGAAGATGCGCGAACGCCGCCTTGCCCATGATGCGCCGGGAGATCATGCGGCCAGCCAGCGTGACGGTCTGCCCCTCCAGCGCGTCGAAGTGATCGCGGACGTCGCTGGAGAGATGCGTGCGGTCGAATTTCACGATCTCGTAGGGATTTTTGCCCTCCTCGATCAGCCTGTTCAGCTTATTCAGACGAATCTGCGTCTGTTCGGACAAATTGAGTTCTTCGTTCTGCGTCTGATTTGCCATTTCCTCGGCCATTTTCCAAGCTCCTCCCGTTTATCAGTGGGTGATGGAGAGTATGCGCAGCTTGATCACGCCGCCGGGCGTTTCAACGTCGATCACGTCGCCCACGTGCGTGCCGATCAGCGCCGCGCCGATGGGCGATTCGCTGGAGACGAACAGCCGCGCCGGATCGGCCTCGGTCGCGCCCACAATCTTGTACTCGTCCTCTTCCTCATATTCCAGATCGAAAACGCGCACAACGCTGCCCACATTGGCCGCGTCGCTGGCCTGATTGTCCACATCGATGACCTCGGCATGCTCGATCATTTCCTGAAGCTCCAGAATACGGCCCTCGATGCGGGACTGCTTCTCGCGGGCGGCGCTGTACTCGGCATTCTCGCTCAGATCGCCAAAGCCCTTCGCAATCTCGATCTCCTGAACGACCTCGGCGCGCTGATTTATTTGCAGATCATCCAATTCCTCCTGCAGTTTTTGCAGGCCTTCCTTCGTCAATACCGCCATACTACATTCCCCTCTCTTTTCAGGAAGCCAAAAATATATAACAAACACTGTGTTCATGCAACACAGTGCCTACACGACTCCCGTCCCTTGCAGTATACCGTCTTTCGCCCTTTCTGTCAATAGAAGATTTCGTCATGATCGTGTTTCCTTCTTTAAGAAGCGCTTTGCGCGCGCCAAAAGTCAAAAAAACGGCGCTCCCGGCCGCTTTATGACCGGAAACGCCGCATAATTTTGATTTTTTAGTCGGTCAGCGCGCCCACAAAATCGGCGATGCGCTTGAGACCCTCTTTGATGTTTTCGCGCGATGTGGCATAGCTCAGGCGGACGTGACAATCGCTGCCGAACGCCTTGCCGGGCGTCACGGCCACCTTGACCGATTCGAGCAGCATCTCGGAGAACGCGCCCGAGCCGTCGATCACGCGGCCGTTGTACTTTTTGCCGATCACGCCGGAGATGTTGACCAGCGCATAGAACGCGCCCTCGGGCTTCACGACGCTCAGCCCCTTTATGCCGTTGATCAGCTCATATGTCATGTCGCGCCGCACGCTGAACTCGGCCACCATGGCCGCGATCTGCTTTTCGCCGTTTTCCAACGCCGTGGCGGCGGCCGCCTGCGCGATGGAGTTCGGGTTGGACGTGGCGTGGCTCTGGAAGCGGGTCATGGCCTTGATCACGTCGATCGGGCCGGCCGCATAGCCTATGCGCCAGCCGGTCATGGCGTAGCTCTTCGACACGCCGTTGACCACGATGGTCTGGCTCTTGATCTCCTCGCCCAGAGAGGCGATGGAAATATGAACGTTGCCGTCGTAAATCAGCTTTTCATAGATTTCATCTGAGATGACGTAGAGCTGCTTTTCAACCGCCAGCGCGGCGATCTGCTCCAGCAGCTTTTTCGGGCAGACGTTGCCGGTGGGATTGTTCGGGCTGTTGAGTATGATCGCCTTTGTGCGGGGGGTGACCGCCGCGCGCAGCTGCTCTATGGTCACGAGGAAGCCGTTTTTCTCCTCGCCCTCGACCAGCACAGGCACGCCGTCCACCATGCCCACCATTTCGGGATAGCTGACCCACGCGGGCGCGGGGATGAGCACCTCGTCGCCGGGATCGAGTATGGCCGCCAGCGCGTTGTAGAGCGACTGCTTGGCGCCGTTGGAGGCGATGATCTGCGTCGGATCGTAGTCCAGGCCGTTGTCCTTCTTCAGCTTGGCGGCGATGGCCTTTCTCAGCGCCATTGTGCCCGCGACCGGCGTATAGCGCGTCATGCCCGCGTCGATGGCCTCCTTGGCGGCCTTGCAGATATATTCGGGGGTATCAAAGTCCGGCTCGCCCACGCCGAAGCCAATCACGTCGACGCCCTGTGCCTTCATTTCCTTTGCCTTCGTATCGATCGCCAGCGTGACGGAGGGCGCAATGGCCATGCAGCGTTTTGAAATCGTAAGCGCCATAAGACTAACATCCTCTCAGCTTTTCGGGCTCCCCTTCGAGCCTATTTCCCGAGCGCGTTTCCAAATGAGACCGGCTGCAATTTCGAGTGGATTTTTTGCGGACAAGCGCCGCGCTGCAATCCAGAAAATTTTTGGAGCGCGCTTCAGGTTCGTGTTATATTATATTCTGCATTCGATCGCTCCGTCCTGCTTATTTTAAGCACTTTTGTGTTAAAAATGAATTTCACGACATCTAATCCTGCAAACTTTTAGAATCTCAGCACCATATGACGGCGCGTATGCAAATCTGAACGGCTTTTTCATTCATACGCGGCCAAACAGCGCGCACGCAAAAAAAGCGCCTGCCGAAATCAATCGACGGGCGCTTTTCAAAAGCAATCAATTAGTCAGTGGTGTAGGGCATCAGGGCCACGGTGCGGGCGCGCTTGATGGCCACGGACAGCTGACGCTGGTGCTTGGCGCAGGTGCCGGACATGCGGCGGGGCAGAATCTTGCCGCGCTCATTGGTGAACCGGCGCAGGCGCAGAACATCCTTATAGTCGATATGCTGGATCTTGTCAACGCAGAACGTGCAGACCTTGCGGCGCTGCTTACGGCCGCGCGGACGGCGCATACGATCGCCTCTATCTTCAGACATTGTAGTCTCCTCCTTTACTGAATGGTGAATACCTTAAAATGGCAGCTCGTCGTCGTCAACCTGAGTAAAGCCGGTATTGCTCGTATAGGAAGAAGACGGTTCAGGCGGCGGCGGAACGTCGCCGGGATTATACGAATTGGAACTGTTCTGCGGCCCGCCGAGGAACTCGACCTCGTCGGCCACGACCTCGGTGACATAGCGCTTCGTGCCGTCCTGCGCATCATAGGAACGGGTCTGAAGCTGCCCGACGACGGCGCACTTGCGCCCCTTCGTCAGGAACCGCGCGCACAGCTCAGCAGTCTGGCGCCAGACAACAATCGGAATGAAGTCGGCCTCGCGCACACCCTGCTGATTGGTATATCGACGGGAAACAGCGAGCTTGAAGGTACAGACCGAGATATCGGACTGAGTCTTACGCAGCTCGGGGTCGGCCGCCAAATTGCCGATCAATATAACCTTATTCATACTCTCACCTTATCTTCCCTTGAAGCAGCCTGATTACTCCTGCTCGGACGCTTCGGCCGCGGGGGCTTCTTCCTGAGCGGCGGGAGCCTCGACGGGGGCTTCGGCGGCCGCATGGGGCGCGTAGGGCTTGAGCGGCTCGCGCTTGGGCGGCAGAGCGCCCTCGAAGCGGATCACCATGTAACGGAGAACGGACTCGTTGATCTGGAAGTTGCGCTCCAGCTCACGGGGCAGCGCGGCGGGGGCGGCGATGTACATCAGCACATAGTAGCCTTCCGTCTTGTAGTTGATGGCGTAGGCCAGACGGCGCTTTCCCCACTCATCGACGCGGTCAACCTGACCGCCGTTGGCCTCTACCAGACCCGAAAAGCGATTGATCAGATCGGTGCGAGCCTGCTCTTCCAGAGCGGTGTCGATGACATACATGACTTCGTATTGATTCATTGCTTTTCACCTCCTTATGGACTTAAGCGGCCCTGATCGGTTTGTCAGGGCAAGGATGCGCTAATAATGAAGTATAACAGCTCCGCGTTAATATTTCAAGGGATTTACCCATTATTTACATTGCATTTGTGCCTCATGCGCGCTGGAAGTTCGGCCAAAGATGCTGTATAATGAAAACAGCCCGTAAATGCGCTTGCCCTTCAATGCCGCTGCGCACGCCGGTCGGAAGACAGCGCCGCTTGCAAGCATCGCGCGGCCAATCGGTTTTTCGACAGTCTGGGCGCGTTTTCGCGAAGGCGAGGAGCTTTTTGCGCAAAATAGAAAAGTGATCTGTCCCGCGCGGCAAGCGCGGACAGCAAAGGTGACAGCATGATTTACATTCAGCATTATGATTCGCCGCTGGGGAGAATCCTGCTCGCGGCGGACGAAATCGGCCTGACCGGGCTCTGGTTCGACGGCCAGAAATACTTTGCCGCCGCGCTGCCCGATGAAACGACCGAACAGAGTACGCCCGTGCTGGCCATGTCGCGCCGCTGGCTGGACGTCTATTTCAGCGGCAGTGAGCCGGATTTCACGCCGCCGCTCCATATCGCCGGCTCACCCTTCCGGCAGGCCGTCTGGCGGCTTCTGCTGGAAATCCCCTATGGCAAAACGATCCCCTACGGCGCGCTGGCGCAGCGGCTGGCGGCTGAAGAGGGCCTTGAACATATGTCGGCGCAGGCTGTGGGCGGCGCTGTGGGACACAACGCAATCTCACTCATCATACCCTGTCACCGCGTCGTCGCATCAAACGGCAGCCTGACGGGCTATGCGGGCGGCCTCGACAGAAAAATCAGGCTGCTCGAGCTGGAGCGCGTCGATATGAGCCGCCTTTTCATTCCGAAAGGCGCGGCAATGCCCTGATATGCGGTCTGATCGCGTTCTCTGGATGAAGCAATAGTCTTCTATTTATTCATATCTATAGTGATGTACTGCAAATAAACGTTATAGGAATCATCACTGTGTCTCTGCCAAAACGGACACGGATCGTTGCACGTCAAGTTTCAGAGATGTTCACCAGCAGCCGACCAAAATGCGCGGCTATCCTCCGCAGGAAGCGGTCATTTGCGCTCGCCGACTGCATGCACCGTCTTTCCTTTGATGAACCGCCAGATAATCATCAAAAGGATCGGCATAGCTCCCTGCCAAAGTAAACACAGATCGCAACACGGCAGTTTCCGGGCTATTCGCCGACAATCGGCCAAAATATGCGCCTATTCTCCGCGGAAGTCGGCTGTTCGCGCTCGCCGACTGTATGCACCGTCTTTCCTTCAATGAACCGCCGGATAATCATCAAAAGAATCGGCATCGCTCCCTGCCAAAGTGAACACAGATTGCAACTCGGCAGTTTCCGGGCTGTTCGCCGACAACCGACCAAAATGCGCGGCTATTCTCCGCAGGAAGCTGTCATTTGCGCTCGCCGACTGTATGCACCGTCTTTCCTTCGCCGAACCGCCGAATAATCATCAAAAGAGTCGGCATCGCTCCCTGCCAAAATGAACACAGATTGCAACTCGGCAGTTTCCGGGCTGTTCTCTGGCAGCCGACCAAAATGCGCGCCTATTCTCCGCGGAAGTCGGCTATTTGCGCTCGCCGACTGTATGCGATCTCTTTCTTTGCCAAACCGAAAACCGGCGGCGGGAAACTCAATTCTCCCGCCGCCGGTATGTCGCCGTTCTCCGGCAGATCGTCACAAAATCCCCTTGCGCTCGCACCGCGCAGCGACCATATTGATCCAGTGTTCATGCCTGAGTACACGGCGCGCTTCCTCCGGATCGACATATGCGCCCTGCTCCAGCGCCTGCACGAGAATTTCAACAGCCGCCGCTTCGCGCAGATATTCGGTGGACAGCAATTCGTCCAGGTCGGTGTGCATTCTGTTTTCCACGCCCTCGGCCATGCCTTGCCAGATCGTGTTGTCCGCGCCCATGAGCCGGCGCGCCTCGGCCAGACACTCAACGCCGCGCACGACATCCTCCACGCACACAGTGCGCGCAAAAGCCCGCTCCGCCTCGCCGCCGCGCAGCAGATAGTCCACGCTGGTATACAGCGCCGCCGCCAGATCGGGCAGCACAGCCGCGTCGGGCAGCGCCGCGCCGCCCTCCCACTTGCTGACCGCCTGCGGACTGAGCCGCAGCTTCTCTCCCAGCTGCGCCTGCGTCATGTGATATTTTTTCCGAAGCGCCGCGATCAGCGCGCCGGTCTTGACTGAATCCGTCACCGCTCTCCCCTCCTTCTACATTTATTATAGCGGGAATGCCCGGCGGTTTCAATGACCCGGTTTTCTTGTTTTGGCGCCGTTTTTCAACCGGCGGTTGTCTTCTGCCTTCAAAGGCGCGCGGCACGCCGCAAATGAATCCGGCAACGGCTTGTTTTTCCACTCGTCAGCGCTGTTCAGAGCGTCGCCCTCGGCGACGAAGAATAGCCGGAATGCGCAATAGCTGTCTTCTCATGCCAAATTCCCACCAAAGCATAGACGTCAGTCATTGCCTGCCAGCAATGCTCTGAATGATGCCGCATTGCTATATGCGCCCGCTGAACCTCGCCTTCGCCGCTGCGTCAATCGCCGCTTTTTCTTTCACTGATCTTCAACATCCTCCATGACCCATATGCATTATCGTGTGTTTTGTGTTTTGTGCCTGTCGTTTGACGGAATATAGCATCGGGGTCATCGCCAGCATATCCATGACTCGCTCCGGTTTCGGCAGACCGATTCCGCGCGCAGCATCGTTTAGCATGCTGCGCCCTTTTGGCGTGCGTGCGCAGCGCCGGACAGCGCGGCAGAGCCGCCGGAGCATGAAACGCACAGCTTCATGTCCCGGCGGCTCTGTTTGTCCGTTCTGCATTTTAGGCTGATTATTTATGATAGCGCTCGTTTGCGCCGATTTTGAAGCCGCGATAGAGCTGTTCGAGCAGTATCACGCGCATGAGCTGATGCGGAAACGTCATCTTCGAGAAGGACAGCTTCTCGTCGGCGCGCGCGACCACCTCGTCCGACAGCCCCAGCGAGCCGCCGATCACCAGCACCAGCCGCCGCCCGTCCATAGACCAGGCCGCAATTTTTCCCGCGAACTGCTCCGAATCGCAGGAATTGCCCTTTATGCACAGCGCCACGACGCGGTCGCCCGGCCGGATCCGCGCGAGGATCTCCCGGCCTTCCCTCTCCATGACGCGGCGATTGAGCGCTTCTGACGGCTTGTCCGGCTCGGGCTGATCGTTCAGCTCGCAGACCTCCAGCGCGCAGAACCGGCCAAGGCGCTTTATGTATTCGGCGCAGGCCTCGCGCTCCCACTTTTCCTTCAGTTTTCCCACGCCGATCAGCAGCACCTGAAGCATGGCTCATTCCTCCTCAAATCATGCCGAACACGCGCAGCGCATCCAGCGCGCCCAGCGTCAGCATCTTCAGCACGGCAATCAACAGCAGTGCGCCCGTGCCGGCGTCCATTTCCTCGCGCGGCGCTTCGCCCGAAACACCGCCCCTGCGCAGGCTGAAGAGCGCCGCTCTGAGCGCCAGCGCGCCCGCGGCCACCAGCGCCACCTGCATCAGCGGGCTGTTCGGAATTGCATAAATATGCGCATATCCGCCTTGGAGCAGCCATGCCCATATCAGTGTCAGCGCATTGTACAGCCCATGGAAGAACATCCCCGCATACACCGAACCGCTGGCCATGACGATCTGCCCCAGCGCCAGCCCCATGACCAGCTGTACAGGAAAGCCCTGCGCCGATTCGTGAAACAGTGCGAACAGCGCCGCCTGCGCGATCAGCGCCCGCCGCCGTCCCCGCCGCTCCCAGGCGCTCATCAGGCCGCCGCGAAAGAGAAGCTCCTCGCACACGGCGGGCAGCAGCGCATAGACCGCCAGCTGAACCAGTGCCTCACCGATTGAGCCCGGCGCGGCGATTTCCGCCGTCACATGGCCGCCCAGCGCCTCGATCAGGCGCGCCCACAGCCCGCCCAGCGCCGCCGCAAACGGCACGGCGATCACGGCGGCCAGCGCGGTCACAATCAGCGCGCGTCCCTCAGGCGCGATCAGCCGCGCGGCATGGCGCGTCGCGTTGTCCCGGCGCATATACAGCCACGCCGGCATGGCAACCAGCACGATTTTGTAAAACAGCTCAGCGTTCAGCGCCAGACCGGCCGCCGAAAGACCCGGCCAAATCCGCTCCAGCAGCGCCTGCAGGACTTCAAAGGCCGGCAAAACCGCCGCCTTTCCGATGGCCGCCAGCAGCAGCCACGCGCAGGCCGCGCGCAGAGACGGCCTGTAATAGGCCGCATCGTCGGCAGAAAGCATATCCATCACTCCTGTCAAAGCTCGTTTCCTGCAGACTTATCCCTCAAGTCAAAAAAGCGTCTCTTTTTGCCGCCAAATCGGAATTTTCTGTCCAGCAAGCGCAAAAGGATCTCAGATCAAGCCGCGCAGTCACTTTCAAAAGCATCCCGACGCCGTTCCAAACAGGCGAAGACCGACAGCCGCTCCGCGCTTTGAAACACGCCCGACGCATATTTCAGTCGAATGGCGCTTCAGTCTCTCAGCGTTTTCAAGGGCGAGCCGCGCTCAATCACGTCCTTCAAGCGTGGAAACGCCGCGCGCCGCCAAAAATGGCGCTTCAGGAAAAAGTGGCAGCGCAATCCGGACGGCACGACGGGAAGCAACGCGCTGTCATGCGCCTGCTTTTACCGCCTGTGTCCGTCTTCTCATGGCAAGGCCGTGCTGCGCACCGCTGCTCTGAGCCTGCGCTTCCCTCAGATTTTCGTGACGAATCGCAAAAGCGCGCCCGTCCGGCACAAAAGCAGCGCCCTGTCAGCTCGGCATGGCGGTTTTCAGGCTCTTCACGAAAAGTCGGGGAGAACATGGCACGTCAGAGAGATGCAAGCGGCATGGAAAGAAAGATCGCACTCCCAGGCACGCATATTTCCTTCTTTGCCCGTCACAGCCACCCTTATCAGTTTTTGATGAAATCTTCAGATTTCCAGGCACAAAAACTGCAGGGAAACGATTTGGACTCTGGCAAATGGGAGTTCCTGCCGCAAAATCGTCCATTATTCACACGCCACCGGATACGATGGACGTCCGAGCGGGCTTTGACTCTCTCGAGCTCTCCGAGGTTTTTCGACAGTCCGTCATGGCGAAGCCATGTAATCCGCTGCCGCTCTGAGCCTGCGCTCCCCATAGATTTTCGTGACGAATCGCAAAAGCGCGCCCGTCCGGCACAAAAGCAACGTACTATCAGCTCGGCATGGCGGTTTTCAGGCCGTATGCGGCACTATTCCATGGAAAACAACTCGCTGTGACCGTCGCGTTTGGCCACGCTGAGCGCCAGATCGCGCCCGGGCACCAGTCCGTTTTCCTCCAGCGCACAGCTCACGCTCGCATAAGCCAGCTCCGGGAAGTTATTTTCGCCGCTCAGATGCCCCAGCACGATCGCTCGAACGCCCCGGCGCACCAGCTCGACCGCCGCCCTGCCCGCATCGTCATTGGACAGATGCCCCTTGCGGCCGAGTATGCGCTTCTTCAGCTCATACGGATAGCGCCCGGCCTCGAGCGTATTCACGTCGTGATTGGCCTCGAGCAGCAGAACGTCCGACGCGGCCACCTCGCTGAGCCAGCCCTCGCGTATGCAGCCCAGATCGGTCGCGACAGCCGCCTTACAGGCGCCCGCGCAGATCGCGTAACCCACCGGCTCGGCGGCGTCATGCGGCGTGGCGAAGGGGCGGATGTTCAAATCGCCGATGGAAAAATCGCCGCCGGTCTCAAATTCAACGACGTTCGACGCTTCAATCGCGCCCAGTTTTCCATTCATGGCCGCCCATGTCCCCGCATTGGCATAGACCGGAATGTGATAGCGCCGCGACAGCACGCCCACGCCCGCTATGTGATCGCTGTGCTCGTGCGTCACCAGTATTGCGCTCAGCTCCTCGGGATTTACGCCGATTTTCTTCAGTTCCGCTGTGATTTTTGCGCCGGACAGCCCGGCGTCAATCAGTATTTTCGTCTTTTCCGTGCCCACGAATATCGAGTTTCCGCTCGAACTCGAAAACAGCGGGCAGAATTGCAGCTGCATCGATACAACATCCTCAATTCAATCTCATGTATTTTTATTCAACGCCCGTCAGGTCGAACGGCGGTATATACTGCGGCGAGGCCGATTCCAGCTCCTGCACATAGCCGTCCTCCATGCCCAGCGCAAAGAGATGATCGACCACTGCGTCGTATTCCTCGCGCGTGATGGGGCGGTTCAGCTCCGGCATGGTTCTGGCCAGCCCGCAGGGGATATACTGCGCCATCAGCGACACCCATGTGCCCTCGGGCAGATGATCGCGTATCCAGCTGAGCACATCCTTCGACTGCTGGACGCGCCCGGGCAATATCAGATGCCGTATGAGCAGACCGCGCGTCATCACGCCCTCGTCGTCGAACTGGTTCTCCCCCACCTGCCGCAGCATTTCCAGGATTGCCTTTTCCGCATATATCGGATAGAGGGACGCATGAGAATACCGGCTCGCGCCCTCGGGATCGACATACTTGAGATCGGGCAGATAGACCTGCACATGGCCTTCGAGCCGCCTGAGCGTGTCGATTGTCTCAAAGCCGCTGCTGTTCCACACCACGGGCACACCGAGCGGCTCATTCAGCGCCTCGAGTATGGCGTTCACGAACTGCGTGCCGGTGACCAGATTGATGTTGTGCGCCTCGTCCTCAATCAGCCGGTCGAATATCGCGCGCAGCCCCTGCGGCGTGATGGCGCGCCCGAAGCAGCCCCGGCTGATCTGGTCGTTCTGGCAGTAGGCGCAGCGCAGCGTGCAGCCGCTGAAGAACACCGCGCCCGAGCCGCGCGAACCGCTGATGCACGGCTCCTCGTCAAAGTGCAGCGCCGCGCGCGCCAGTACAGGCGCTTCGCCCATTTTGCAGAAGCCGCGCCCCTCGCCCGGCGCTTCGTCGCCGCGCTTCACGCCGCAGCCGCGCGGACACAATTTGCAGACAAACATGATGCTATTTCGTCTCTTTCCGCCTCAAAAAGAGGACTTCAAAATTTCGATTGTAATCGATTTTTGTTTCTCAATTCGAGTATTTGGTCGTTCGCGCTTCAAAAATCGGCTCAGAATCGATTTTCGCGATTTAAGGGCTGTTTTTGGCGCAAAATCGGCCGTTTATTGGTCGTTTGGCGCCGCCGGCCAGCTCTGTGCGGGCGTTTCTGCCGCCGTTTGCGTCCTGAGCGCAATCAGATGCACCTGCGCCGTGCAGCCCAGCCGAAACGTAAACGTCGCGCCGCTCAGCCCGGTGCTGATGAGCGTCTTTGTGCTGTTTTCCATGTGCCAGCCGCTCAGATAGCGCTCGTCGCTCGAGAGCGGATTAAACAACTCGCGATCGCCCAGTTTGATCTGGCCGCCCAGCGTATGGCCGGTCAGCGCCGCGTCCATCCACAGTCCGCCGCCCAGCGCGATCTGGCCGTTGAGCTGCGGCAGTGCCTCGGGCGTGTGGCTGAGCACAATCACGCAGTCGTCCGCTGCCAGTCCAGCCGCCGGCGTGCGCGCGTCCTGAAGCCCCGTGCGCCAGTCGTCCACGCCGACGATTGTCAGCGTCTGCCCGTCCTTCACGACGCGCGCCGCTTCATCGCGCAAAAGCGTCACGCCGCCCAGCGCCGCCGCATCCTCGAGCGACGTGCCCGCGCTGCGTTCCAGCAGATTGTCCATATCGCCCGCCACGGCGAACTTGCCCAGCGGTGCTTCAAACTCTGCGAGCGAGAGGAAGAACAGATCGCGCAGATCGACCATGGCCGCGTCATAGGCGGCGGCGTCGCCGATTGTCGAGGCCAGCCGAATGAGATCGTTGCCCGTGTAGTCGCCGCCCAGCAGCAGCAGATCGGGCTTCAGCTTCTCGAGACGCCTGAAGAGCGATTTCACCTTGGAGAGTGAATTGAGCGTCGTCAGGTGAACATCGCTGATATAGACGATCTTCACGCCGTCAAACGCGGATGGAAGATCACGCAGCGGCAGGTCGGTGCATTCCAGCGTGACAACGCTGCCCCACACAGTCATTACGGCCAGCAGCAGCGCCGCCGCCGTCAGAAGCAGTCCTGCCAGTATGCGCCCCGGACTCCTGCGCGCCGTTTTTTTGCTCTTTCGCTTTTTCCTGCCAGCCATGCGCCTCTCCCCTTCCTTCACGATGTTTCACGTGAAACATTCCCATCTCCACGATTTAGAACATTCGTTTTATTGCCTTTTCTTAAAAATGAAGAAATTTTGTAAAAAAAGCGTAGTTTACCGCAATTTGTCGGCTCTGAGCCATTGCATACCGCCCGATAATCCATTATAATAGGAATAGCGTTTCTGTTCAACAGGAGAACTGTGAATTGAAGCGCAAAATTGTTTGACAATGAAATATGCCGACAGGAGCGCTTCATGAAAACTGACGAACCGAAGGGGCTGTCCTGGCCCCTGTCCCTGTTGGTGACTTTGCTCATCTGTGTTCTGGCCTTCACGGCGTCCGGCCTGCTGACGCGCGAAAAGTCGCACATACTCAGCGACACGACCGTATTGCCCTGCACGTCCTCTCAGGCGGTGCAGGTGCTCGGCAAGGGCGTTGTGTACAGCGACGGCACGTCGCTGCGCGCGCTCAACGACCGCGGGCGGCAGACATGGAGCTATGTCGTGGGCGCGAACTGCGGCTTTAACGCCTGTGAGAGCGGCGTTGCGGCCTGGTCGGGCGATCTGCTGGCCGTGCTGAATCCCGAAAACGGCGCGGCGCTCTTCAGCGGCTCGCTGGGACAGACCATACTCTCCGCTACTGTGGGCAGCGGCTATGCCGCCGCGCTGATCGGCGAGGAGAGCAGCGCCACGCTGATCGTGCTGGAGCTGAGCGGCCGCGAGATCGACCGCATCGCCCTTGAAGACATCACCGTGCTGGACTACGGCTTCTTCAACAAGGGCGAAATGCTCTGGGTCATGTCGCTGGATACCAACGGCACCATTCCGATGAGTCAGGTCACCACCTACAAACCCGGCCGGAAGCAGTCCGGCAAGATCACCGATTCGGAACAGATCATCTACGAGGTGATGTTCGAATCCCCCAACGTTTACGCCGTGGGCACAACCTACATCCGCGTATACGATTACACCGGCGTAGAAAACGTCGGACAGCGCCGGCTGGTTTACGGCTGGTACCTCGTCGATTCCAACACAACGGCCGACGGCTCGCTGATGGCCTTCGTCCCCATGGCGGAGATCGGCACGACCGCCGAAATCAGCGACGTGCGCCTCATCAAGGGCAACACCGACCGCACGATCCGCATGCCGTTCACCTGCTTCTCGATTCTGACGCGCGGCAATGCCGTCTACGGCTTCTCCGATCAGTATGTCATGATCCATTCTCTGGACGCGGCGCAGGCGGAGACCTATCAGCTGCCCTTCCAATGCGACGCGCTGATCGGCATCACGAGCAACTCAAGCGCGGTGCTTGTTTCCGGCGATTCAGTCTACATGGTTCCCCTGCCGTAATCGACGAGCCAACAAATCAGTAAGGAGTGTAACACCATGAACATCGTTGACATTGTCGCTCTCGTCATTCTGGCCTTCAGCCTGTTTTCGGGCATGTACAAGGGCTTTATTACATCGACGCTCGCCCTGCTGGGCTTCTGCGGCGCGTGGATTGCCTCTCTGGCTTCCTATCAGTATCTCGTCGCGGCCGTCACCGCCAACGAGGGGCTCATGAAGGTCTTTTCCGGCCTGACCAGCGCCGTCGATCTGTTCAAAACCACCACGCTGGCCAATCTGCAGGTGGCCGCCGCCACCACCGCGGACATCGATCAGGCCGTCGGCGAAATCGGCATACCAGTCATCAACGATCTGTTCCGCAAGAATGTCGTCGGCAAGGTGTTCGCCAACAGCGGCCTGAGCACGCTGGGCGAATATCTCTCTCAGACGCTGCTCGAAACCGTGCTCAATGTCGCCGCGTTCGTGCTGATGTTCATCGTGATTTACGCCGCGATACTGCTGATCGTCAATATGCTCAACAATGTGTTCCGCTTCCCGGCGCTGCGCCATCTGGACTGGCTGCTGGGCGGACTGTTCGGCCTGGTGCGCGGCGCGGTCATCGTCATGCTGATCTTCGCCGTCATTCCCACAATTTCCTCCGCGCTGGAGAGCATGAATATCTCGCTGCTGGGCGATCTGGTCAATACATCGACGTTGGGGAAATTCTTCGAAAAGAGCAATCTGGTGGCCAACACGCTGCAGACAATTCTCCCATAAACACATTGTTCAGGCAGTCCTCCGCATCGATCGGAGGGCTGCTTTTTTGTTGTCCACATTCGTTTTGGCAGGCCGCACGGCGCGTTTCATCGCCTCCATGAAGACCTCTGGCTCTTTCGCCGTCTTATCAAAGCCGCAGACAGTACGCGCATATACGCCGCCAAATCCGGCAGGACAGATTTGAAGAAAATGAACATCCCGCGCCAGAAGCTCGCCGGCCCGAACGGAAGCATCGCCGACGGCGGCGACTTTACACCGAAAAAGGGCTGAACGCAGACCGTTCCCGCCGCGGCTTCAGATTTTTCGCTCTCGCCAGAAAGGCTGTGGAGAAGTAAGGCGCGGCAGAAAGACGCGAACAGCATGACGCAAAGATTGCGCTGATAAGCACGCCTTTTTCTTTCTTTGCCTGTTCTTTCGTGGCGATGTCATATCGTCTGTTGCTGCTATGAACTTGCACTCCCCTCAAGATTCCGTGAAAAATCAGACGATTTTCAGTTTGAAGAAAATGAACATCCCGCACCAGAAGCTCGCCGACCCGAACGGAAGCGTCGCCGACAACAGCGGCTTTACACCGAAAAAGGGCTGAACGCAGGCCGTGCTCCGCCGCGGCTTCAGATTTCTCGCTCTCGCGGAAAGCTGCGGAGACAATCCACTGATTGTCCAAGCCGGTCTGTCAATCCCCTCTGTCGCCGGATTTTCGCAGCGGCGCCATGCCAAATAACAGGCGGATTTGTCTCTCATTTTTCGTGAAAAGCCATCCATACCACACCCTTGATTTTTGAGACGCAGTTCGGCTCATGCTGCGCCGCGATATGCGCTCTTTCGTGCAAAAGGGAGTTCATCGCGGGATTTCGATGTTTTGCCATGATACGGCGGGCAAAGGGGAAAAATCACGCGCCTGGCCGTGCAGTCCTTTCGCCATGCCGTTCGCATTGCGCCGCCTTGCGCGCCATCTTTCCGCAAAAAGTCAAAAAAGCGCCGCCGCATAAAACGGCAGCGCTTTTCTCATATAATCTCAGCTGTCTCTTCGATCGAGCGCTGTGCGCAGCTCGTCGTTTTCATATCGGCGCACGACCGTCAGCGTGTCCGCATCCGGCGCGATCAGCTCAATCGAGCCATACTGCGCCGCACGGCTTTTAAGCCGCGCGCGATTGATGCGCCTTATCTCCTCCAGCAGCGCATGATCCTCGTGCCCCCACGGGTATGTTCCCCGGCAGAACGGATCGTCGCCGCCCTGCGCGCCGGCTTCATCGCCGTAATACAGGCAGGGCATGCCCGGCATGGCGCACAAAAATCGCCACGCCTTTATGAAGCGCCGCTTTCCGCGCTCATATTCCGCATCGGTCAATGGCGTGAACGCGCGCTCCTCGCGCGGCCTGTTTTCCGGCTCGACGCCGCTGAGGCGATTGATGATGCGCGCCTTGTCGTGGCTGCCCAGCAGGTTCATCAGCGAGAGCGCGAACGGCGCGGGGTAATTCTCATAGAGCGCGTCCAGCCGCCGCTTGAGCGCATACGCGTCGATTTCGCCCAGCAGAAAGCCGATCAGTCCCTCCCGCAGCGGATAGTTCATCACGCTGTCCAGCGTATCGCCCAGACAGTAGCAGCGCAGCTGGCCGTAGGCCACCTTGTTGGACGCGTCCTCCCAGACCTCGCCCAGCACCGCCGCGTCGTGATCGATCGACTTGACGCTCTTTCTCAGCGTCCGCAGAAACGGCATGGGCAGCTCGTCGGCCACGTCCAGCCGCCAGCCGGACGCGCCGCGCCGCAGCCAGCGCTTCACAATGGCGTCTTCATCGGTCAGCATATAGCGGCGATAGCCCGCGTCGCGCTTGTCGACTGTGGGCAGCGTCTCAAAGCCCCACCAGCAGTCGTATTCATCCGGCCAGCGCTTAAAGTGATACCAGGACGCGTAGGGCGACTCCTTCGACTGATACGCGCCCAGAGAATCATAGCGCCCCAGGCGGTTGAAATAGCGGCTGTCGCTGCCCGTGTGCGAAAACACGCCGTCCAGCAGCACGCGTATGCCCAGAGCGCGCGCCTTTTCGCACAGCGCCTCGAACTCCTCCCGCGTGCCGAAGGACGGATCGATCGTTTCGTAATCGCCGGTGTCGTATTTGTGGTTGGAACGGGCGCGGAAAATCGGATTGAAATAGATCGCCGTCACGCCCAGCGCCTTGAGATAGTCCAGCCTGTCCATGACGCCGCGGAAATTGCCGCCGAAGAAATCGTCCGCGCGGTTGTCATGCGTGCGCGCATCGACGTCATTGGCGGGCGGCTCGTCCCAGTTTTCATGCAGCCATCCGGTTTCCGGCGCGTTTTTCCCGCGCGCGGCAAAGCGGTCGGGCATGATCTGATAGAGCAGTCCCTCTCGCATCCAGTGCGGCGTGTCGTATTCCTCGTCGTATACGGTCAGCTGAAAGGACGGCGGCTCGTGATCGTACAGCCGCCCCACGCCGCCCAGGCAGTCGTCCGCGTTGCCGTACAGGCGCGTTTCGCCGTCAAAATCGATGATAAAATAGTACCAGAGGAGGCCGCTCTGCTCCGGCAGCGTCAGTCTGACCTCAAAAAGACCGGCTCCCCGGGGGGAGGCGGTCATTGGCCGGCGGATCTCGCCGTCGTCCCACCACATGCGCAGCGTCACGGCGCGGGCGTCATCCGCCCGGCAGCGCAGCGTCACAACGCTGCCGGAGGGACGCGCGCCGGCGGGCATGCGGTACAGGGGATCGCGCGAATCATGTCGTACCATCAGTCGAGAACCAGCGGCTTGAGATGCCATATCTTTTCGTTATACTCTGCGATCGTGCGGTCGCTCGAGAATATGCCGGATTTGGCCGTGTTGATGACGGCCTTCCTGAGCCACAGGCCGTGGCGCTTGGAGTAGTCCGCACCGATGATGGCCTGCGTCTTGAGATAGCTGGGCATATCCTTCAGCACGAAATAGGGATCGGCCATGCCGCCGTTGTCGCCGAAGAGCAGCGCGTGATACAGTTCCTGGAACATATGCGGATTGTTCGGCTCCAGCGTGCCGTCGATCAGCTGATTGAGCGCGCGGCGGATCTCGGGATAGGTCTCGTAGATCTGGCTGGAATGATAGGTCGAGTAGGACGCTTCCACCTCGTCGGCGGTCAGGCCGAATATGTAGATGTTGTCCGGGCCGACCTCGTTGTGAATTTCGACATTCGCGCCGTCCATCGTGCCGATCGTCACGGCGCCGTTCATCATGAACTTCATGTTGCCGGTGCCGCTGGCCTCCTTGCCGGCGGTGGAGATCTGCTCAGACACGTCGGTGGCGGGCATGAGCACCTCGGCGGCCGACACGCAGTAATTCTCAAGGAACACAATGCGAATCATCTTGCTGGCGCGGGGATGCGCGGCCACCAGCTTGCCCACCGTGTTGATCAGCTTGATGATCAGCTTGGCGCGGTAATATCCCGGCGACGCCTTCGCGCCGAATATGAATGTGCGCGGCTGGACGGTGTAGTTGGGATCGTCGACGATGCGGTTATAGAGCACCAGCACGGAGATTATGTTCATCAGCTGGCGCTTGTATTCGTGAAGGCGCTTGGCCTGCACGTCGAATATTGTGTCGGGATCCATCTTGATGCCCTGCATGCGCTCCATGCGGGCGCACAGGCGCTCCTTGTTGGCGCGCTTCACCCTGTCGAACTTCTCGACGAAGGCCGCGTCGTCGGCGAAGGGCATGAGCTTTTCGAGCTGCATCGGCTCCTTGTGCCAGCCCTCGCCGATGGCCTCGTCCAGAAGGGCGGTCAGGCCGGGATTGGCCTGCATGAGCCAGCGGCGGTGCGTGATGCCGTTTGTTATGCCGACAAAGCGGCTGGGATCCAGCTGATAATAGTCCTTGAACGTCTGCTTGCACAGTATTTCAGCATGAATCTGGGACACGCCGTTGACCATGGAGCACATCGACACGCACAGATTGGCCATATACACCTGATTGTAGGCGAGTATCGCCATCTGGGCGATGCGGTTCCATTCCCCGGGGAAGTGCTTCCACAGATCGGCGCACAGGCGGCGGTTCATCTCCTGCAGTATCATGTAGATGCGCGGAATGAGCATGCTCACCATGCGCTCCGGCCAGCGCTCGAGCGCCTCCTGCATGACGGTATGGTTTGTATAGGCGAAGCAGCGGCGGGTGATCGCCTCAGCCGCCTCCCAGCCGAGTCCCTTTTCGTCGATCAGCACGCGCATCAGCTCGGGAATGGCCAGGCCGGGATGGGTGTCGTTGACCTGGAACATCACCTTGTCGGGCAGCATATCCCAGTTCGGGCCGTAGGTCTTTTCAAAGTCGCGCACGGCGTACTGCACGGACGCAGAGGACAGGAAATACTGCTGCTTGAGGCGCAGCTCCTTGCCCTTTTCGTGGTTGTCCTCGGGATAGAGCACCTTCGAGATGGTCTCGACAAGCTCCTTGTCCTCGGAGGCCTCCACGTACTGGCCGCGGTTGAACTCCTGCATATTGAGCGGATTGGTCGCGCGGGCCGACCATGTGCGCAGCATGTTGACCATGTTGCTGTCATAGCCCAGCACCGGCATATCATAGGGCACGGCCTGCACGGCGTTGTAGTCGCACAGCTGATACTTCATGCGGCCGTCCTCGGAATATTCGCGGACATAGCCGTTAAAGCGCACCTCGACCGCCTGATCGAGGCGACAGATCTCCCAGATGTTGCCGCGCTCCAGCCAGTTGTCGGGCAGCTCCACCTGGAAGCCGTCGGAAATGTGCTGGCGGAACAGGCCCATCTCATAGCGGATGGTGCAGCCCATCGCCGGCAGCTTGAGCGCGGAGAGCGAATCGAGGAAACAGGCCGCCAGACGACCCAGGCCGCCGTTGCCCAGTCCGGGCTCAGGCTCGCGCTCGAATATGCGCGTCTTGTCGATGCCCAGCTCATCCAGAGCCTGCATATATTCCTTTTCATTGACCAGCGAGACCATGTTGTTGTGCATGGCGCGGCCAACCAGAAATTCCGCCGAGAGATAGTAGAGCTTTTTCGCCTGCTGGCGCTTGCGCTCGCCGCGGGACAGAGCGCGCCGCTCCATCACCTCGTCGCGGACGGTCATGGCCAGCGCCTGATATAGCTGATCGTCAGTCGCATCGGACACGTCGCATCCGAACTGACGCTGCAATTTTGCGACAATGGCGTCTTTGATTTCATCTTTGGTCATACGAGTTACGGGCATAAGGTTATCCTCCTTCTTTTTTAATTTTAGCATAGCCGTTCGAAGCAAACAAGGAAGATTGTTTTAACTTCAGATGTCCGTCTGTGGGCGCGCCGCGTCCGACGAAGCATAGCCGGCATTGTCGGAACAGGCGGTATACCGCACTCCCGGCGGTCTCTGATCGCCCATAAAGCCGCCGCCCTCAGCGCGCCTTGTTCAGTATACGCCGTCTGCGAGATTTTTTTCGTTCTCTTGCCTTTGCAAAAATCATATGCTTGAGCGACCGATGAAAGGAGGCCGCCTCATGAAAGATGCCATCGAGGAGCGCGTGCTCGACGTCGCCGCGCATATACTCTCAACCGGCGCGACAGTGCGCGCCTGCGCCCGGCGCTTCGGCGTCAGCAAGACGACTGTGCATAAGGACATGCGCGAGCGCCTGCCCCGCCTCAACGCCGCTCTGGCCGACGCCGTGGGGCGCGTGCTGGCGTTCAACAAGGACGACCGTCACATACGCGGCGGCGACGCCACGCGCCGCAAATACCTCATGCAGCGCCTCGCGCGCACTCGGGAAAATCAGAAATCCCACGCCGAAGCGCGGCGCAAAGAGGAGGATGGACAGACACAAAAGGATTTTTCATGAGGGTGCGGCGCGCTCATCCCCTTGAATTTCGCTGCTCTCAAGGCGAAAGCGCGCGGGTTCAGCTTCGTTCAATCAGGGGATTTTGCTTGAAATGCGCCCATTTGCAGTCCGATGTGTTTTTGAGACGCGCCTATTTGCGTCAAAATTTTCCAGAACGACCGTCCGGGGCTTGACAGACGGCGGCAAGTCTGTCATAATAATCAGTGTGCCATCGGGGCAAACGCAGTTCGGCTTCCTGCCCACATCTCTTCCGTTCAACAGCGCGTATGCTCTGCGGAAACCGGCGTTTCCCCCGCCCGACAGACGCACAGACCGTCTCTCCGTAGCTCAGCAGGATAGAGCGTTCGCCTCCTAAGCGAAAGGCCGCGCGTTCGAATCGCGCCGGGGAGGCC
>CAKUAV010000005.1 GCA_934636425.1 uncultured Clostridia bacterium | reverse complement strand
GCGAAAGGCCGCGCGTTCGAATCGCGCCGGGGAGGGCAAACCCGCCGCAGATCGCCCAGTCAGCGATTTGCGGCGGGTTTTTTGTATATGTTTCATGTGAAACATTTTGGCGGCTCGCAGGAACGCATTTCATGCCATATTCCATCCAAACGACAGGCGCAGAACACAAAACGCGCCACAATACATATGAGCGATGGAAAAAGTTGAAGATCAGTAAAGAAGAAAAAAGCAGTCAATGCCGCAGCGGCGAAGGCAGGGTTTAGCGAAGGCTCAATAACGCCCAGTGTCCTTCAGAGCATTGCCGGCAGGCAACGGCCGACGTCTATGTTTCAGCGAGGATTTGGTATCTGGTATTCCCGGAGCCATATTTCTGCACTTGAGCGGCTCTTTACACCGCCGCAGCGGCCAGCCTGTCAAAAAAGGTCTCAACAAGCTGGCCATCGTATGGACGCGCAATATATGCGCTGTCAGTTGAAGTGCTCCTCGTATTTGCGGCGAATATCCTGCAATACCGCCGGCGCGCTGAAATCGTCGGGATAGATCAGATTGATGGGGCGCACCATCTGGCAGTTCTCTATGGGCACGACCACCAGCTGTCCGCGCCTCAATTCATCCAGACAGACGTTGTGGCTCAGCACGGAAATGCCCAGATCGGCCATGACGATTTCCTTGATGTTCGAAACGCTGTCCAGCTCCATGCTGACGTGAAAGTCGCGCGGCAGATAGCCGTTGCTGACGACGTAGCTCTCGAACATGCGCCGCGTCTCCGCGCCCCTGGGCCGCATCACCATGTTCTCCTGCTGGATTTCGTCCAGCCGCACGCTCATCCGGCGCGCAAAGGGATGCCTCGGCGAAACCACCAGCCCCAGATAGTCGGTTCCCAGCAGCATAGAGCTGAACCCGTCGCGGCGAATCAGGCCGTCCACAATCGCGAAGTCAAGCTCGTAAAACGCCAGCATATTATCAATATTTTTTATAGAATCCCTAACAATTTGTATGGAAATTTCTGAATGATCGCAGCAATAGGCGGCCAGCACCTGCGGCACGACGATATCGCTGGCGGTCGGCGTAATGCCCAGGCGCAGCGAGTGGATCTGTCTCTGGCAGTCCTCTATGGCCTGCCTCACGCCGTTTGAGAGCGCTACGGCGCGCCGGGCGTAATTTATGAGGATTTCCCCCGCCGCCGTGGGTTTCAGCTTGTGCTTGCCCTTGACAAATATGTGTATGCCGAATTCTTCCTCCAATAGCTTTATATGATGGCTGACCGCCGGCTGTGTCAGCGACAGCGTCTCGGCCGTCTTTGTGTAGGATCCCAGTTCCGAAAGCGTCAGCAGCGTCCTTATCTTGACGTCGACCATGCGCCCTCCCCTCCCCCGAATTATAAAATTTATTTATAGTTCAATTGAATAATGTAATTTGCGTTTTATGTTTAACGCGTCTATAATTGTCCCATCGGAAGAGAATTTACGCGGCAGGCTGAAACCTGAAATCTGTGATTTCGTTTCGGAACGCCGCTGTTTATTGTTTTATTGGAGGCTTTCATCATGTCTGCATTCTTCTCCTCGATCAACGCCCAGTCTCTCGTGCTTTTGCGGCTCTCGCTCATGCTGCTGGCTGCCTTCGGGCTTTCGCGCGTCGCCAAGCTGCTCAAGCTGCCCAACGTCACCGGCTACATCATATCGGGCATAATCATCGGCCCCTATGTCACCGGCCTGATTCCGAAGGACATGGTCAGCAGTATGTCCTTCCTGACCGACGCGGCGCTGGCGCTGATCGCCTTCGGCACCGGCAAATACTTCAAGTGGGAAACGATCAAGAGCAGCGGCTCGAAGATCATCATCCTCACGGTCATGGAGGCGCTGGTGGCCGCCGTCGCCGTCACGCTGGCCATGATCTTCATATTCCATCTGAACGTGCCCTTCTCGCTGCTGCTGGGCGCAATCGCCTCGGCCACAGCGCCCGCCTCGACGCTGATGACCATCCGCCAATACAAGGCGAAGGGCGAATTCGTCGACACAGTGCTTCAGGTCGTCGCGCTGGACGACGCCGTCTCTCTTCTGGCCTTCAGCGTGTGCGCCACGCTGGCCGAGCTGCTGAGCAGCAAGAGCGGCTTCAGCGCCGCCGACGTCGTGCTGCCCATCGTCTACAACATCGTGGCGCTCGTGCTGGGCGCGCTCTGCGCGCTGCTGCTCAACCTGCTGATGCGCCGCGTCAAATCGGATTACAACCATCTTTTGCTGGTGGTCATACTGCTGCTGGCGCTCTCCGGACTGTGCGCCGCCTTCGACGTATCGCCGCTTCTGTCCTGCATGGTGTTCGGCACAGTCCACACCAACATTTCGAAAAAGCCGCTCTTCGATCAGGTCGACAGCTTCTCTCCGCCCATACTGACGCTGTTCTTCGTCGTCTCGGGCATGCGCCTGAATGTAAACGCGCTCACCAGCGCCGGCGTCATCGGCGTGGGCTATTTCCTCGTGCGCATCGCGGGCAAGTATCTGGGCGCGACGACCGGCGCGATCATGACCGGCCGCTCGAAGCCCATCCGCAAATATCTCGGTCTGGCGCTGATTCCGCAGGCCGGCGTGGCCATCGGTCTGGCCGCGCTGGGCGAGCGCATACTCTCGGGCGATCTGGGCAGCCTGCTCTCGACGATCATACTGTCCTCGTCCGTGCTGTATGAGATGGTCGGCCCCGCCGCCGCCAAGCTGTCCATGCATCTGGCCGGCGCCATTCCCAGCGGCGCGAAGCCCGACCGCTCCGAGGACGAAGCCGCCGAGAACCGCGAATACAGCGTGCCCAGCGAGACCTACTTCAGCGCGAAAAAGGCGACGTCCGCGCTGGCCTATGCGCCTGAAATGCCGCTGCCCGGCGTGACGCGCAACGACGACGAGCCCGAGCTGCTCGACCCCGAAGGACTCGGCGTCAACCGGCTCTTCTCCTCGCGCCGCCGCCTGAACACCGACGACGATCCGGACGAGGACGGCCCGCGTTTCTCCCGCTGACAATCAAATCCACACAGGGCTGCTGCAGGAATTCCAAGCCTGCGGCAGCCCTTTTCTCCTGCAAATCGGCGTTAATCTCACCGAATGCGCTGCAAATGATCGCCTCTCAGGAAATGACGCCCTGTCAAAAGAGAGAAAAGCCGGCGCGGACTGCCGAAAAACCTTCGGAAAGCTCGAGAGGGGCGAATCACTCTCAAATTTCAATCGTACCCAACAGCGTGACGGGTGGAACGGGACGATTTTTGCGGCGGAAAATCACATTCCCAGAGCAAAAACCGGAGAGGAGCGCAGGGAGTTTGCGTCCCCTTTCACCGGCTTGTTAAGACATTTTTTGACAAGCCGGGATGAAAAGCCGGCGCCGCACCTTTGATCGCCCGCCGATCAGAGCGCGCTTTGAAGCGTTCCGCAAGCGGAAATTTCCCCGCCATCCGCGCCGTCTCTCATGCCCGGCGGCTCGAGTCCGCGCCCGATTGATTCACGCCGTCCTGACTTCCCCTTCAAACAGGCCTCTGCGCCATGTGCCGCGCACATAGCGAATCGCCAGCAGAACGCCGCGCGTCACGTTGTCGGCCACCATGCACACCCACACGGCGTTCAAGCCGAGATGGAGCAGCTTGACGCAGATCGCCGTCGAGAGTATGCGCACGCCCCACATGCCGACCAGCGCTATGGCAAAGGGCGCTTTCGTATCGCCCACGCCGTTGAACACGCCCTCCAGTATGATCGACATTCCGAATATCGGCTCGGACACCGCCACGATGCGCAGCACCGTCACGCCGCCCGCAATGACCGCCGGATCGGTCGTAAACAGACTCATCATCTGCGCGGGAATGGCGAACAGCACAGCGCCCGCCACGGTCATAATGCCCGTGGCCATGAGCGTAATCATCAGCGATATGCGCCTGAGCTTTTTCTCGTCGCCCTCGCCCAGAGACTGGCCGGCCAGCGTCGAGGCGGCGGCCTGCATGCCGTAGCCGGGAATATAGAAGGCCTGCTCCGCGGTGATGGCCAGAGAGTGCGTCGCCAGCGCCACAGTGCCCAGCGACGTCACCAGCGCGGAAAACACCACCTGACCCATGCAGGAGGCCATGCGCTGCATTGCCACCGGCAGGCCGATGCGCAGGCAGGGCAGCATCGCGTCCCTGTCCAGACGCAGCGAGCACCCCCTGGGCGACACCATGCGGCTTCTGCGCAGCGCGATGAACATCGCGACGCCGCCCGCCATATACGATATGGCGGAAGCCGTCGCCGCGCCCGCGACGCCCCAGCCCGCGCCCGGCATCACGAACGACATGCCCAGCAGCGACACTGTGCGCGTGGCATAGATCATCAGGAAATTGAGCACCACATTGAGCAGATTCACGCCCGCGCTGATCAGCATGGGCGTGCGCGTATCGCCGCTTGCCCGCAGCGACGCGCCGAATATAATCACCGCCGCGCGAAAGGGCATGGGCGCGCACACAATGGCGAAATACAGGCTGCCGTCCCGCCTCAGCGACTCCTCAGCGCCCAGCCATGCGGGCAGAAACGGACTGATGGCCAGCGTGATCACGCCCAGAACCGTGCCCAGAACCGCCGCCATAATCACCGACTGCGCCGCAATGCGCCGCGCCAGATTGAAGTCCTTCGCCCCGACAGCGCGCGCGATGCAGGCCACGACGCCCACGCCCAGCGCGAACATCGGCGAATTGACCAGCCAGGTCATCGTTGTGGTCAATCCGACGGCCGCCGACGCGTGCGCGCCGATGCGCCCCACCATGGCCGAATCGGCATACTGTACAATCGTGGCCAGCGCTTCCTCGACGATGGTCGGCCAGGCCAGCGCGCAGATCAGCGCCAGCAGCGCGCGGGTGCTCGCAGTCTGTGGCTTCATGGCAGGTTTTTCCATTTGTCATCCTCCGCAAAAAACGCGCCCGCGCAAAAGCGAGCGGCATTATATTCAACATCGTCTGATATAGGACAATTATAGCACCGCTCGCGCACGTCTGTCAATCATCGCCGCGCCGCCGCAAATATGGCCGTTTCTGCGCCGGCACGGCGTGGGCGCTTTATCGCAAATCGCCTATACTGTTCATCAGGATCGGCGCTTTATTTGCGCTTTCTCCTTGCAATGTCCCGCGCGCTATGTTATACTCCCGTTAGTGTGTATTTAACAAAAGAGCGCTGACGCTTTCGCCGCGCTTGAACCGCCGCAGTTCCGGAAGGAAGCCCAAAGATCCATGGAGAATCCGGCCTGATCTCAGGGCTCATTAACCGGGAAAACAGCGGAAAAGACATTGCAGTCCGGAAAGTTTTCAGACACGCTCCACTCTTTGACTTTTGAGGAGGCGCACCCATGGACGCTGCCCATCTTTATGCCGCCGAGGCACAGCGCGTCGCCCAAAGAATCGACGCTCTGCGCCGGGACGACACGCTCGTCCTTCCGATATTCACCGATCTTCACACGCGCGCGCTGGACGCGCCGGTAACGCAGGCGTTCTTTGCCGCCATGGAAGCGCTGTCAAAGGCCGTCCGCGCCGACGCGGTGATCGCGCTGGGCGACAACCTCGCCATGCTGGGGCGCGAGGAGCACGCCTCCAATGAGACCATCCATGCGATCATACGCGGGCTGTTCGAGCGGGTTTCGTCGCTCTGGCCGTGCCCGCTGCTGCCGGTCAACGGCAATCACGACGGAATCGGCACCGATTTCTTCAAGGCCGATTTCTGGCAGGGCATATCGCGCGGCTTTGACCGCGGCGCGGCAAAGTATTCGGGAAACAGCGCCTACTACACCGTCGATTTCGATCGGGCGCGCGTGCGGCTGATCGCCCTGTCGCTGCCCAGCGGCTCCGATCTGACCGCCGAGAACCCCTCGCCCATCTGGGCGTTCGGAGACGAGCAGCTCAAATGGCTGGCCAATACGGCGCTTCAGACCGATCATCAGGCGCTGCTTCTCTGCCACGTCCCGCTCTACTACGCCTATACCGACGAGAAAGACTGGACGATCGGCGTGTGGGCGGGCGATCACGCCGCTCAGTCCTATGTCAGCGCGCTGTGCGGCTGGATCGACGACCGCGACGAGGCCGAAGCGCTGCTCTCCGCCTTCAATGCGCACACAGCTTTCCATAGCAAAAAGCTGGATGCGTTCCTGCCCGCCTCGCCGGAAAGCGCGGGGCTGATCGCCTGTCTGAGCGGCCATATGCATGACGATTCCCTCTTCAATGCCGGAGAGACGATCGGCGTGGAAACCAACCGCCTGCCCTGCGCGCAGATTCAGTCCGGCGCGACCAACGTCTCTCTGAACGGGCCGCTGCGCGATCACGCCGCGCTGCCCATATCGATGGACGTCGCCGTGCTGACCCCCTCCGAGCGCCGCCTGACAATGGTGCGCTATGGCGCGGGCGCAGATCGCACAATTCGCTGGTAGTTTCCCCGTCCGCATATTATGCGGCATAAATACGCAAAGGAGACTCTGTCATCATGGATCATGTCGTCATTGATTTTGCCCAGAAGCTCGGCGCGGTCAAGCCCATGCACGCCGTCAACAACGGCCCGGTGTACAAATTCTCGGCCGATCAGCGCATCACCAATCTCCCCGCTTATAAGGAAGCCGGCATACCCTACGCCCGCACGCACGACGCGGCGTTCAACGCCACCTACGGCGGCGAGCACACAGTCGACATCATCGCCATATTCCCGAACTTTGACGCCGATCCCGACGATCCCGCGTCCTACGATTTCCGCCTGACCGACGACTACATGCGCGTCATCGAGCTGGCCGGCACGAAGCCCTTCTTCCGCCTGGGCAACAAGATCGAGCACTGGCCGAAGAAATACGGCACTCTGCCGCCCAAGGACTTCCACAAGTGGGCGGTCATCTGCGAGCACGTCATACGCCACTACACCGAGGGCTGGGCGGACGGCTTCCATATGGACATGCCCTACTGGGAGATCTGGAACGAACCCGATCTCGACCGCGACGATTCCGATCACAAGCGCTGCTGGGGCGGCACGGCGGCGGAGTTCTATGAGTTCTTCAACATCGCCGCGACGCACCTGAAAAAGTGCTTCCCCCACCTCAAGATCGGCGGCCCGGCCTGCTGCGGCCTGAATGAAAAGTGGATCAACGGCCTGCTGGAAAAGCTCACCGCGCCGATCGACTTCTTCTCCTGGCACGTCTATGCCAGAGAGCCTGAAACCGTCGCCAGCATGACGCTTCAGGCGCGCCGCATACTGGATGAGCACGGCCTTCAGCACGTCGAGAGCATACTCAACGAATGGAACTATGTGCGCGGCTGGGAAAACGACGACTGGGTCTATTCGCTCAAGGCGGAAAAATCGCTCAAGGGCGCATCCTTCATCGCCGCAACCATGGAGACCTGCCAGTATCTGCCGCTGGACATGCTCATGTACTATGACGCGCGTCCCTGCGCCATGAACGGCATGTTCGCCACCGACTATGTCTGCGATCTGCTCAAGGGCTATTATCCCTTCCGCATGTTCAACGAGCTCTACAAGCTCGACCACGCCGTCGGCGTCGAGAGCGATCAGCCCCGCGTCTACGCCTGCGCCGCCGCGTCCGAAGCCAAAGCCGCCGCGATGGTGACCTACTACACCGACGACGACAGCGCCGAGGCCGAAAGGGAAGTCAAGCTGACGTTCAAAAACGCCGCCGGAAAGAACGGCCTGCGCCTGACCTTCCGCCTGCTCGACGAGACGCACAACGACGAAATTGTCAAGGAAGAGCTGTTCTCCTCCGATGAATTCAGCGTCTATGTCAAACTGCCGCGGCTGGGCACCTGTCTCATCGAGTCCGCGCCGCTGTAAGCCAAAACACCTGTGAATAGAGAACCGCCGTCCCGTCCGACGTGAAAATCGGATGGAACGGCGGTCTTTTTGTGCTTATCCACAGGAGTTTTGGGAATGAGCGCGGCATCGATCACGCGCTTCAATCCTCTTTTTCTTCCGGCAGTTCAATCCTGCCGTGCTCTTTTTCAAATTCAACAATGCACTTCTTAATCATGGACAGCATCAGTCCATTCATGGAACGATCGTCATATCTGGCCACATAGTCAAATCGGCGCAAAAGCTCTTCATCGATCCTGAGCGACAGATGCTTCTCACTTTTCTTCATGATTTTCCCCTCAATAAACCTGTTATGGGTTCATTTTAGGTGCAAAACGTGATATTATGCAGGCATGAACCCATTTCAGGTTCGTATTATATAAAATGGAGAGGAAGTGAGCCATTATGCGCGTGGCCGTCGTCGGTTCAAGGACGCTGACCGTGCCCAATCTGGGGGATTATCTGCCCGAAAACGTCAGCGAGATCGTCTCGGGCGGGGCGCGGGGCGTGGATCAGTGCGCGCGCGCCTATGCCCTTGCGCACGGCATAAAGCTGACGGAATACCTGCCCGATTACGCGCGCCACGGCCGCAGAGCGCCGCTGACGCGCAACGATCAGATTGTCGCGCGCGCCGAGCTGGTGCTGGCCTTCTGGGACGGCTGCTCGCGCGGCACGGTCTATACGATCAGGCGCTGTCGGGCCATGGGCGTGCCCTGCCGCGTGTTTATGCGCCATAGAAAAGCAGTCCGGCTCATGAACGAACCGAACTGCCAAAATGCCTGTGGAAAGCCTACTTGAACCCGCCCACAATGCCGCTGATCAGGCCGATCAGCAGCGCCGTGCCGACCGCCGCGATCACGCTCTCTATGGCGAAGCCCTCGATCAGCGCCGCGCAGCCGTAGAGCAGCGCCACGTCGATCACCGCGTTGAACAACCCGAACGTGAGACAGCCCACCGGAAACGTCACGACGCGCAGTATCGGCCTCAGCACCAGATACGCCGCGCCCAGCAGCACGCCCACGGCCACGGCGCTCATCATGTCGGCGGCATACAGCCCCGGCAGCAGCCTGACGCACGTCGGCACACCCAGCACGCAGCACAGAAACGTCGCCATGACGCTGCCCGGGCGCGCGCTCTTCTTGTCGCTCATGTCATGCCCTCCAATACATCGCGGTAGGCCGTCCACGCCCCCGAATCGGGCGGCGGCGCGATCAGCGTCACCGGCGTTTTCAGCGTGGGGTGCGTCACGGTCAATCGGTACGCCCACAGCGCGATCTGCTCGCCGGGTTTCCCGCCGCCATAGCGGCTGTCGCCCCAGAGCGGAAAGCCCGCGTTCATGTGCTGCACGCGGATCTGATGGGATCGTCCGGTCATCAGCTCCACATCGACCAGCGTCGTATCGTTTCGGGACGCGAGCGGCGTCGTGCGCAGCCGCGCTTCCTTCGCGAGCGGCGTATCCGCCCCGCAGACGCGCACCATGCCGGTTTTCGCGTCCTTGACCAGATAGTCGGTCAATGTCATCGGCGCGCTCAGAACGCCCCTTACGACCGCCAGATAGCGCTTTTCCATGCTGTGTGCGGAAAACTCGCGGCTCAGTCGTTCCGCGGCCTTCGACGTGCGCGCAAAGACCATCGCCCCGCCGACCGGCCGATCCAGCCGATGCACCAGCCCCAGATAGACCGCGCCCGGCTTGTCAAACTTTTTCCCGATATAGTCCTTGAGCGCCGTGAGCAGATCGAGATCGCCCGAGCTGTCGGCCTGGACGGGCATATTGCAGGGCTTGACCACGCCCAGCAGGTGATTGTCCAGATACAGTATCGGGATCTCGAATTTTCCGGCGCGGACTGTTTCAATCACATTCATGCGCGCTCGTCATTCCGCCTGCCAGCGCCCGCTTGCGCCGCAGGGCAGCACGCCGCCCTCGGTCACGGGCAGCACGATCTCGTCGGCGGTCACCAGCCCGCCCCGGCCGCGCGCGGCGGTCATCGTGAGCATATTGTTGAGCACGGCGGGCTGAAGGCCGGTGGTATAGCTGTTGATGAGCATGAACAGCGGCCTGTCGGAGAGCAGGCGCGCGCACTCGCTCACCAGTCCGTACAGCTCGTTTTCGAGCTTCCAGACCTCGCCGCCCGGGCCGCGCCCATAGGACGGCGGATCCATGAGTATGCCCTCGTAGCTGTTGCCGCGCCGCTGCTCGCGCTTGACGAACTTGAGCGCGTCGTCCACGATCCAGCGCACGCGCGTCTCGTCTATATTGGAGAGCGCGCGGTTTTCGCCCGCCCACTGCACCATGCCCTTGGCCGCGTCCACATGCGTCACGTGCGCGCCCGCCGCCGCACAGGCCAGCGTCGCGCCGCCGGTATAGCCGAACAGATTCAGCACGCGTATGGGACGGCCGCTTTTCTGAATCAGGCCGCTCATCCAGTCCCAGTTGACCGCCTGCTCGGGAAAGAGGCCGGTGTGCTTGAAGCCGGTCGGCCTCACCCAGAACTTGAGATCTCTGTAGCGGATTTCCCACTTCTCGGGCAGCTTTTTCATGAATTCCCACTCGCCGCCGCCTCTGGCCGAGCGATGATAGCGCGCGTCGCAGCGCTCCCACATTTCGGGCGACTGCGCGGGCCATATGGTCTGCGGATCGGGGCGGCGCAGTATGACGCGCCCCCAGCGCTCCAGCTTTTCACCGCCGCCCGTGGCGATGACCTCGTAGTCCTTCCATCCATTGGCAATATACATACTTTGCTTACTCCTCTGACAGCTCTTCCATGCCGCCGTTGTTGATATAGCAGGCCAGCGCGTCGGCGATGCGCTGAGACTTTCCGCCGCGCGCCACGATGATGTCCGCGTCGCGCTCATAGCCGCGGATATACTGTTCGAACATCGGCTTGACCGTGCTCAGATACTGCCGGGCAATGTCGTCGATGTGCCGCTCGCGCTCGGCGATGTCCCGCTGCACCCGGCGCAGCAGGCAGATGTCGGGATCGACCTTTATATACAGCTTGAGATCGAGCAGATCGCGCACGCGGGGATCATAGAACACGTGGATTCCCTCGACGATGACCGTGCTCGCCGGTTCGACCAGCGCGCCGGTGTCGCAGCGCAGATGGCGCGTATAGTCGTACTTCTTCTCGGTGATGGGCCTGCCCGCCTTGAGCAGACTGAGATCTTCGTAAAGCGCGTCGTTGTCAAAGGCCGCCGGTTCGTCATAGTTGATGAGCTTGCGTTCCTCAAAGGACATTTCCGAATGATTGAGATAGTAGCTGTCCTGATGAAGAAGAATCGCCCGGGTGTTGAGCCGCCGCATGAGTTCGTCGGCCAGCGTGGTCTTGCCGCTGCCGCTCGCGCCGCAAATGCCGATCAGGAGCATGATCCATCCCGTCCCTTCGCCATATCGGTCGTTTTTATCATGTTATACTGTAACGCATGGAAGCCGCCCGTGTCAACCGCCCGCGCGTTATCCTCATCCGTTTCGGGCGATTTTTTATCGTTTTCCAAGACGCCTGTCAGAAATTGGAAGCGCGCTGACCGCAACCATTTTGCGCCCGGCGCGTCTGAATAAGCGGAACCCAAAATACAGGAGGTGCTTTTCATGAAACGGAAACTGGGTATTCTGATGGTGATCTGTCTGCTGGTCACGGCGCTCATGCCGTGCGCGCTGGCCGATTCGGTCAAGGGCGTGATCAGAACGCCGGCCGCCGACGGCTCTGTGAACATCCGCTCTCAGGCGGGCGTGAGCCACTCCATCGTCGGCTGGGCGAAGAACGGCGAAGCGGTCGAGATCCTCTATCAGGGCAACAGCTGGCACAAGGTGAAGGTCGTATCCTCCGGCAGGACCGGCTGGGTATACGCCCGCTACGTCTCCATCGGCGGCACGGCGGGCACGCCCTCCAAGGGCGATCAGAGCGCCGTCTCCGGCAGCGTGGCCAGCGTGACCACAAAGTACGCGTCCAGCACGGTCAACATCCGCGCCGGCGCGGGCACGAATTACGACGCCGTCGCCTCCGTGGGCCGCGGAACGCGCCTGAGCGTGCTCTCCACCGCCAACGGCTGGTATCAGGTGCGCGTGCCCTCTAAGGGCGTGACCGGCTACATCAGCGCGTCCTATGTCTCGCTGGGTCTGGCCGCTAAGACCACCGGCAACGTCAACTTCCGCACCGGCGCGGGCACCGGCTACGAGCGCATCGGCACCATCGCCAAAGGCTCGAAGATCACCGTGCTCAGCGTCGGTGAGAAGTGGAGTCAGGTCTCCTGGAACGGCAGGACCGGCTATATCAGCAACGCCTACTGGGCCTACCGCTGATATTTCCCCTCTTCCCGACCGGATCTTTCCGGTCGGGTCCTCGCGCATTAAAGCACCCTGACAAATAAATCCATCCCCGGCCGTTTTGATCGCGGCCGGGGATATTTTTGCAACAGAATCGGCGGCCTTTCAGCGGCCTCTTTAGCGGACAGGCGCAATCGCAAAAGACTTCAGCGCCCTGCGCTTCATCAGAGTTAAAACGTCCGTCAAAAGGGCAAGCTCGCCAGTTCTCCGTGTTTTTCGCGATGCGGCGCATGAATCTGCCGGATGCGATTTGCTTTCCATGGAAATTTTCAGAGCACGGTTCACATCCCCCGCGCCATTTTCCGCGCCAGACGCTCCATGCGCCCGAGCCGCGCGTCCATCAGCATCCGGATCGACGCGCACCAGCGGCTCTTGCCGTGCGCGTCCCGCTCGCGGCGGCAGCCGTTGCGGCACAGCGCGCCGTATCGGCAAACCCGGCATTCGTCCGGCACGCTCAGCGATTCTGCGATGAACCGCCGCGCCGTGTCGCCGCTGGAGAGACGCAGAAAGTTGCTCTCCTTCACATTGCCCAGCCGCCACTGATCCAGCGCGTAAAAATCGCAGGGATAGACGTCGCCGTCGCTCTCGATCAGGTAGTTCAGCGAGCAATGCCCGATCATGGCGCAGCTGGCCGGCTCGCCGCCCAATATGACGCGCATCCAGTCGTCGAAATTGCGAATGCTGACCATACGATGTGCGCTGTACGCCCGCTCGTAAAAGTCGAACGCCTTAATCAGAAACTCGCCCCATGCCCGCGGCGAAAGGGCATAGTCTCCCGCGCCGCCCTCCAGCGCGTCCAGACAGGGAATGAACTGCAGATACCGATAGGGCGACAGCGCCTCAAGCGTCTCGTCCGCGCGCGCGGCCACCTCAGCGTTGACCACGCAGAGTATGTTGTATTCAGCGCCCGCCTCTTTCAGCCGCTCGATCGTCCCTTTCACGCGCGCATACGTCCCCTCGCCCCGCGCGTCCGGCCGCATGAGATCGTGCGCCGCCGGGCAGCCGTCCAGCGACACGCCCAGCAGGAAATGATTTTCCGCAAAAAAGGCGATCATATCGTCCGAAAGCGCATAGCCGTTGGTCTGCAGCATATTGTTGATCTCGACATTGCGCCCGCCGTACCGGCGCTGAAATTCGATCAGCCGGCGATAGAAATCCAGCCCGATCAACGTGGGTTCTCCGCCCTGAAATATGAAATTCGCCTGCCCTTCGGCGTAGACCAGCGCGCGCCGCACGACGGTTTCCAGCGTTTCAAGGCTCATCGGCGGCCGCACGGCGCAGGCGCGGTTTTTCATCTCGTCGGCGTAAAAGCAGTAGCGGCAGCGCATATTGCACGCGCCCGAAACCGGCTTGATCATGACGGTGATCGGCGGCATGATTCCATCCTCCCGCGGCTTTAGTGGCTTTCAGTATAGCACAACGCCCGCACAAAAGCAACGCGCCCAAAGCGAAAACGCCCTCACCGCAAGGCGCGGAAAGGGCGTTTTTTCAGTCGATTTTATCAGAAAAGCGTGCGTTCCATGATGTTCTTTTGAGTAATTGCGTCCAGAGACGTGAAGCGCGCCGAATAACCGCTCACCCGCACGATCAGATTGCGGTGCCGTTCGGGATGAACCAGCGCGTCCTCAAGATCGCCCTTCGAGAAGCAGTTGACGTTCAGCTGCTGCCCGCCCAGCTTGAAATAGGCCAAAAACGCCTGCCTGACCGTCTCGCGGCGGTCGTTCAGCATGGCGCGCGAAATGTTGACATTGGTCACGACGCCGCCGTTGTCGGCCGGAGAGCGGGCGCAGGAGAGCAGCATGGCGGTCAGCCCGCTCACGTCCGTGCCCGGCATGGGCGAATTGCCCAGCGACATGGGCTCGCCGCAGCGCCGTCCGTCCGCGCTGGCCGCCACATACGGGCCGATCGTTATGCCGCCGGGGTTGACATTGGCGACGGTATAATAGTGCAGATGCGATTTCAGACCAATGTCGTGATAGATCGCGTTGATCTCGCCTTCAATGCGCCGCTTTATATCGTCCACCCATTCAGCGTCGTTGCCGAATTTGTCCACATTCAGCATTTCCCGCCGCGCGCCCTCATAGCCCTCGAAATCCACATCCAGCATGTGCACCAGCTCGGGCAGCGTATACTTTTTCTCATCGTAGACCAGCTTTTTGATCACCGCCAGGCTGTTGGCCGTGCTGATCAGGCCAAAGCCCTCCGTGTTCGCGCCGAAATAGCGCACGCCGCCCTCGTAGATGCTCGCGCCCCGCTCCAGACAGTCGTCCAGCAGCAGGCTGTGCAGCACGAGCGCGCAGTCCCGCCCCGTCCGCTCGCGGTTCCATTCGTGCGCCCGTATCTCTCTGCGCGCCACGGCGCGCACCTGATCGAGGAAGGCGGCCTCCAGCTTTTCGTAGCTGTCCAATTCAGACAGCTCGCCCGTCTTTTCGCCGATCAGCAGGCCGTCCGCGCCGTCGCGCCCGTTGTGCAGCGCCGCTTCGAGCGCCTTGAGAAAGCGCGTCGTGCTGTTCGGCGAGCCGACGCCCTTGCCGTAGAGCGTCATTTCGCCGCAGCCGAGCGGCACATAGTCCAGCGCGTCCTCATAGGGAAGATTCATGCTCTTCTGCAGTCCGGGGACGTACACGTCGTCGTTGTACAGCGTGGGATAGATGCAGCCCTCGCCAATGCAGTCGAGCGCCTTGTCGAAGAGCGCCGGATTCTGGCCGTCGTACAGCCTGAGCGTCAAAACCGGCACCACGCGGTGACAGCGCCGCACGGCCTCCATGGCCACAAGCGCGAATCGGTCGGCGGCCTCGGGATGAGGCCGTCCTCTGCCGCCGATGACAATGCGGCTGTCGTAAATCACATTGCACTCGTCGAGCAGATCGTAAAAGCCGATCGTCTGCCGCACGGCCTGCTCAAAATCGAGCGCGCCGCGCCGGAAATCCGCGTCCATCAAATCGCCCAGCGCTATGTCCAGCCGTCCGTAATTGCACGTCCTCATGAGGATCGTCAGAATAATCACCAGCTGCACCGCCGCGCGATAGCTGTCCGGCGCGGCGCTTCGCAGTGCGCAGAGTATATCCGCCATGTCGTCGCGCCCGGCGGCGCGGCACTTTGCCGCATAGTCCTCAAGGCACAGATCGACGGTCTTAAGCGTATACAGGCAGGCCTCATAAAAATCGCGGCGTCCGGGATTCTTCGCCATCGCCCGCTCGACGTCCTGCCTCAGCCCCGGAAGTCCCCGTTCAACCGCGCGGGTAAAGTTGACCATGATGCCGGCGATTCGAGTGTCCGCGCTGCCGGAAATAAAGCCCGCGCCCCTCGGCCGCGCCGGATCGTCGCAGCGCATATAGCCCTCGTCGTCCTTGACTAAGCCGGTCTCCATCAGATAGCTGTAAACGTCCTCAGGCGCTTCCTCGCGGAGCTTGACAAACGTCGATTCCGTCTTCCAGAATTCGATCAGCGCTTCAATTTCGTCCCTGCGATGCGGATATTCGTCCTCCAAAATGCGGAACCGCCCGGGAAACATCACATAGCCCACCTGCGCGCCGCCCTGAGGCGAAAGATCGAGCGGCAGATCGCGCGCATAGTGGCATTCCATGCGCCCTGCGTACATATCGCCCTCTTCGGGCGGCAGCAGCAGCCCGGGATAGAGCGTGCGCACGGCGTGGGCCTCGCGCATCGCCGCGGAGGCGTCCTTCATCTGCCGATAGACGCGCGTAAACTCAAGCGAAAGGTCGATGATCTTTTCTTTCATGGCTTCTCCTCCGCGCGTCAGAGTTTTCTCGGCGGAACGCCGTAGACGCGCTTAAATTCCGCATAGAAGTGGCTGAGATTATTGAACCCGCACTCGGCCGCAATGCCCGCGACGGTCAGAGACGAGCTCTGCAATAGCCGGACAGCCTCCGCCAGCCGGACGCGGCTTATATAGTCGGTCGGGGTCATGTCGAGGTATTTCCGGAAGGCGTGGTTGACATGGCAGCGCGAATAGCCGCTCAGTTCAATCAGCCGCGGCAGTCCCGCCGCCAGATTTTCGCGCCGCTTCATCTGAGACAGCAGTTCGCCGAGCCAGCCCGGCAGAAAGCAGCCGCCGTCCTGCTCGTCCGCATAGATCGCATAAAACAAAACGGTCTGCAGGAGCAGCTCGAGCCGCGCGCTCTGCCCGGCGCTGCCGTCGTCCTCATAGCCCTCGATCAGCTGAATCAGAAAGTCGAGCGCCCGCTCGTCCACGCGGACGTGCCGGGGCAGCCGCCCCTGCGTCAGCACGCGCGCGCTTTCGCCATGATTCGCCGTCAGCGCCTCAAAGCGGTCGGCGGAAAGTCCGCGGTTGTACATTTCAAAATCGTCCGAGAGATAGTAATCGTAGCCGTGAACGTCTCTGGGGCGCACGACGGCCAGCGTCCCCCGGCCGACGACGATCTCCGCGCCGTTGACGCGGTGAACCGCCCGTCCCTTCACGACCAGAAAAAACTCATAGTAATCGTGCGTATGACTCTCCGTCGTATTGCGCACGCCATAGATGTGCGGGATCCTCCGCTCCTCATGGCGGCAGTCGCCGATGCGGAGCGTCTTTATCGCCCGCTGCGCGTCATCGTGTCTGTTCATGTCCTTATTATAGCGGCGCGGCCGAGTCTTCGCGTCTGCCATGTCGCCGCGAGTATATGCTATTTTGTTCTGCGCTGCCGTCAAAATCGGCGCGCCCGAATCCGTTTTCGATTCGGGCGCGCCGGTCTATGCTGTTATATTATTTCTTGAAGGCGGGGCCGTAGGTGGCGCAGGCGCGGTAGTCGGCGCCCTCCTTGTCCATACCGAACGCGTTCCACGCGGAGGGACGGAATATCTTCTCCTCGGGCACGTTGTGCATGGCGACCGGTATGCGCAGCATGGAGCACAGCGTGATCAGGTCGGCGCCGATGTGGCCGTAGCTGATCGCGCCATGGTTGGCGCCCCAGTTGTTCATGACGGAATAGGCGTCCTTGAACGGGCCTTCCTTGCCGTCGCAGCGCGGCGCAAACCATGTGCAGGGCCAGGTGTAGTCGGTGCGCTTCCACAGCGTATCGGACACAGCGTCGGGCAGCTTGACCGTCCAGCCCTCGGCGATCTGGAGCATCGGGCCAAGGCCCTTGACCAGATTGAGGCGGATCATCGTGCAGGGCATCTCGGCGTCGGTCACGAAGCGGGAGGAATATCCGCCGCCGCGGAAGTAGCCCAGATCGGCGTAGTTCCAGGTGGTGTGGGCCATGATGGCCTTCTGATCCTCTTCGGTCACGTCGTACCAGGGCTTCATGACGGGCGTGCCGTTGTCAAGCGCCTTGCCGTTGGCGTCCAGGCAACACGCGCCGGAGTTGATCAGATGGATAAAGCCGCCGTTCTCTTTGGCGACGCCTTCCAGATCATAGCCGGTGGCCTTCCTGACGGCCTCGGGGCTCCAGTAGGTGCGCACGTCGGCGAACATCTGGGCGCGGTTGGTGAGCAGCTTCATGAACAGCATGCCCAGTCCGTTGAGTATGTCGTTCTCGGTGGCCAGAATGTACGGCTCGCGCGCGCCGTTGTGGTCAAAGCTGGTGTTGAGCATGGCCTCGGGGAAGTCGCAGTTCGGATAGAAGTCCGTCCACTGGCGCTGGCCCTGGAAGCCGCCCGCGATGGCGTTGTGGCCGACGGCCTCTTCCTCGCAGCCCTCGGGCAGGTTCTTGTTGCCGTTCATCAGATCCTTGATGATCAGGTACATCTTCAGGGTGAACTCCCAGTCCTTGTCCTTCTCCTCGCGGGTCTTCTGCAGCTCGGTGGGGTTCTTGTCAAAGCCCTCGACGACGTACTTGTCCGCCCAGGCCTTGAGCTTCTCGTATTCCTTCTCGTCGTAGATGCCCAGCGTCATGCGGCGGATGATCTCGACCTCGTCGACCGACTCAACGCGCATGCCCAGGTAATCCTCGATGAAGTTGGTGTCCATGATGGAGCCGCCGATGCCCATGGTGATGGAGCCGATCTGCAGATAGCTCTTGCGGCGCATTGTGGCCACGGCGACAGCCGCGCGGCCGAAGCGCAGTATCTTCTCGGCGACGTCCTCGGGGATCTCGGTCGCGGTGGCTTCCTGCACGTCGCGGCCATAGATGCCGAACGCCGGCAGACCCTTCTGGGCATGAGTGGCCAGAACGCTGGCGAGGTACACCGCGCCGGGGCGCTCGGTGCCGTTGAAGCCCCAGACCGCCTTTATGGTGTCCTTTTCCATGTCCATGGTCTCCGCGCCGTAGCACCAGCAGGGCGTCACGGTCAGCGTGATCTCAACGCCCTCCCTGCGGAACTTCTCGGCGCAGGCGGCGGCCTCGGCCACGCGGCCGATTGTGGTGTCGGCGATGATGACCTTCACCGGCTCGCCGTTGGAATAGCGCAGATTTTCGCTGAGCAGCCTGGCGGCGGATTTCGCCATGTTCATCGTCTGATCTTCCAGGCTCTCGCGCACCTTCAGAACGCCTCTGCGGCCGTCGATTGTGGGACGGATGCCGATGACCGGGTATTCGCCGATGTATCTGTTGGCAGCCATGATAATAACCTCCCTTTATTGCGAGCGCGCCTTCTGAGGACGCCTCGATGGTTCAGTGTTTCATGCGCCCGCGGCGCGTTAAGACACGCCTGCGAACTCACTTTGATTTTAACATTGATTTATGCGCCTGTATTGGTGTATAATAGCAAAAAATAAAACAATATTCACCTTTCGCCCCATATGAGGCGCGGAGAAAAGGAGCCGCCATGCAGTACCTCGACTACAACGAGCATATTCTCCACGGCACGCCCGATCGGCCGATCGCCTGCTACTATGTGGATGAAAAGCACCCGCGCTACCGCATGCCCATGCACTGGCACGTCGAGTGCGAGATCATCCGCGTGCGGCAGGGCGTGATTCATCTGTATGTGGACGACGCGCGCATCGCGGCGCATGCGGGCGATATTCTCTTTCTGGGACGGGGCGCGCTCCACGGCGGCGAGCCGGAAAACTGCGTCTATGAATGCGTTGTGTTCGACGCGTCGCTTCTGGGCAGCGAGCCGTGCGCCCACGCGCTCGCGCCGCTGCTCAGCCGCAGCCTGCACATCCGCCCCGATGAAACGGAATACGGCGGCCGATTGAGCGCGCTGGCCGATCAGCTGTTTGAATACACGCCCGATCTGAGCGACAGCCGCCTGCTGCTGGCGGTGGGCTGTCTGTACGCGCTCTACGGACAGCTCTCTCTCTTGCGCGAAAAGAGCCCCATACAGAGCGATCCGCCCGCGCGCCGCCGCCGCGCAGAGCAGCTCAAGCCGGCGCTGGAATACATCGAAAGTCACTATGCCGGGCCCATCACGCTGGGCGAGCTGGCGCGGCTGACCGGCCTTTCGCCCAAGTATTTCTGCCGCTCGTTCCGCGCCGTCGTGCATCGCTCGCCCATCGACTATCTCAACTTCTACCGCGTGGAATGCGCCAGCGCGCTGCTCTCTTCGTCCGATCTGACCGTGGCGGAGGTGGCCTATCAGTGCGGCTTCAACGATTCGAGCTTCTTCATAAAGCAGTTCCGCCGCTACAAGGGCGCAACGCCCCGCCAGTACCGCGAGGGGCTGAGGGAAAAATAGCGCCTGCGGTATTGCGCTCCCCCAGCCGGCCGGCAGATATGCATCTGCCTCAGACTGTCGAAAAACCCTTGGAGAGCTCGAGAGGGCCGGAGCTCTCTCGAGCTTTTAATCGTGCCCGGCGGCGTGTACGGCGGGCGCGGGACGATTTTTGCGGAGGAAAATCTCATTTTCCAGAGCAAAAATCGTTTCCTTGCAGTTTTTGCGCCCGGAAATCTGAAAGATTTTTTGCAAAAACTGGTAGGGGTGGCAGTGGCGGGGGAGCTTGCTCTCCCGTCCACCAGCTTGTCAAAAACTTTTTTGACAAGCTGCGGCAGATATGCATCTCCCTTTCATTGCGGCGCGGACTCGGCCTCGTCCTCCAGAGACGCGCCTTCGGGCAGATAGCGGCGCACAATGCGCATGAGATCGGTTCGGCTCTCCGCGCCGCTTATGCCGATCATCTTGCGCAGGCGGTATTTGACCGTGCTGACGTTGATAAAGCAGCGCTCGGCGACGTCCTCATAGGATTCGCCCATGAGCGTCCGGCGCAGAATCTGCCGGTCGAGCGCGTCGCAGGCGTTCAGGAGCCGCTCCACGCAGAGCATCTCGCGCAATTCCTCATCCTCATAAAACGCGTCGGTCTTCGCGCTCCGCTCAAAAGCGGGCTCGGGCGGCGGAACGGCGGCGCGATCGGCAGAAAGCGCATCGACGTCCCAGCGGATGAACATCTCCACGCGGGACAGGCTGGGGTTTCGCTTCAGCGTGTCGATGAGCGCCACGGCCGCCCGCCCATATTCGGCGAAGTTGCCGCGCACGGAGACGATGTGATCGGCGTAAAAATCGGTGAGCCGCGTTTCGGCGCAGCCGATGATGAAGAGCCGCTCGAGCGCGCCCGGGTCGCAGGCGGAGAGCCGGCGCACCAGCGATATGGCCGCGAAATCGTTGGCGCAGATCGCCGCGTCGTAGGCGTGCGCCCGAGGCCGGAACGCGCCGAAGCAGTTTTCCAGCGAGCCGTCGTTGAAGAATATGTCGTCTTCCCGCGCGCCGGCGGTCTGGAGGAAATAGGCGCGCCGGCAGACGTCGCCGATCGAGCGCGGGTTGACCCCGTAGAGGGCGATGCGGCCGCGTCCGCACGTGCGCAGTCTGTCCACGATGTCCTTCATGCTGCCCTCCATGTCGGAGCAGACCATCGAGCAGCCGACCGTCAGCTCGTCGCGCGCGCGGCTGTTGAGCAGTATCGGGTATACGCCGGCTCGCCCGGCCGCCTTCAGCCCCTCATCGATAAAATCGCCGCCCGAGCCGACCAGAAACACGAAATCGCCCGCCGTTCCTCCAGAGAGCTCATCGAGGGATGAAATCATGCAAAAGGGCAGGCGCTTGAGCCTGAGTTCTGAAACAAGACTCGAGACGATATGGGTACACCAGACGCTTCTGGCATAGTCCGGCTGTTCAAAAATAAGGATCATGGCGGCTTCTCCCATTTCAAAAAGCAGATTTATGATATCATTATACAGGATGCGCGCGGCGAGGGTCAAGTTTTCGGTGAAAATCACGCGGGGATTTTGAGCTTGCCGGCGCGCGCCGCGTCCCTTACAATCAGTGTGACGATAAAAATAAACGGGAGGAGTCGCGCATGAAAGAAAAAGTGACGCTGAAACGGACGCGGGAGATCATTCCGACCTACATTCCCAGACCCCCGATCGAGCTGCCGATGTTCTTTGAGAACAAGCCCTATCAGGGCGCGACGGGGCGGCTCTATCCGCTGCCCTATTCTGATGGCATTACGGACGAAAAGAGCGACGTGGCCTACGACGTCTACACGCTTGAGAACGAGTATGTCAAAACGCAGATCCTGCCGGAGATCGGCGGCAAGATACTCTCCGGCTATGACAAGATCGGGGATTACGACTTCATCTACCACAACCATGTGGTCAAGCCCGCGCTGGTCGGTCTGTCCGGCGCGTGGATTTCGGGCGGCATAGAGTTCAACTGGCCGCAGCATCACCGCCCGACGACGTTCATGCCGGTCGAGGCCGCAGCAGAGGAAAACGCCGACGGCAGCAAAACCGTCTGGGTGGGCGAGGTCGAGCCGTTCAACCGCCAGAAGGGCATGGTGGGCGTGACGCTGGAGCCGGGGCGCAGCTACATTCGGGCGAAGGTGCGCCTGTACAACCGCACCGGTCAGGCGCAGCTGTTCATGTGGTGGGCGAATCTGGCCGTGTCGGTCAACAACGACTACCGCACGGTGTTCCCGCCCGATGTGGAATGGGCGAACGATCACGACCGCCGCGCCGTGATCAGCTGGCCGGTCGCCAAAGGCGTCTATAAGACGGCTCGTCCCTTCGATTACGGCGCGGGCACCGATCTTTCGCGCTATGATTCTGTGCGGGTGCCCTCCTCGTTCATGGTGTCTCAGGGGCAGTCCGACATGGACTTCCTCTCCGGCTACGACGAGGGGCGGCAGATGGGCGTCGTGACCGTGGCCGATCATCACATCGCCCCGGGCAAGAAGCTCTGGACGTGGGGACACGGCGATTTCGGTGCGATGTGGTGCTCGAACCTCACCGACGGCGACGGGCCGTATATCGAATTGATGACCGGCGCGTATACCGACAATCAGCCCGACTTTACATGGCTCATGCCGTTTGAGACGCGCGAGTTCGAGCAGATCTGGTACCCTGTGCGCGACATCGGTCTGGTCAAGAACGCCGCGATCGACGCGTGCGTGAATCTCGAACAGCGCGGAGAAAGCGCCTATCTGGGCTTCAATGTCACCGGCGCGTTCAAAAACGCCGTGATCGAGCTGCGAGACGGCGAAACAGTGCTCTTTTCGGAAGAAGCCGACCTTTCGCCGGAGAAGAGCTGGAGCCGCATTGTGCCGCTTAGCGGGCACGATTTCGAAAATCTGACCGCCGAACTGAGGAGTGAAACGGGCAGGCGGCTGGTCGCCTATGCGCCGTATAAGCGCGGACAGAAACAGCCCATCGCACCGCGCACGCCCGTAAAGCGCCCCTCGGAATACGACAACATCGAGGAGCTGTTCATCAACGGGCTGCATCTGGAGCAGTACAAGCAGCACAACTACGACCCGCGCGACTATTACCGCGAGGCGCTGCGCCGGGACGCGGGCGACATACGCTGCAACACGGCCATGGCGCGTCTATCGCTCAGAGACGGCCTGTTCGAGGACTGCGTGTCCTTCTGCGACAAGGCGCTCGAGCGGCTGCTCAGCCGCAATCAGCACCCCGCCGACACGGAGAGCCTGTATCTCAAAGGCGTGGCGCTTGAGTATCTGGGGCGCTGGGACGAGGCGTACGGCGCGCTCTACCGCGCCGCGTGGAACGGCGCGTACGCCGCGGCGGCGTATCATCAGCTGGCCGTGATCGACGCGCGGCGCGGCGAATACCGCACGGCGCTCGAGCATCTGGACGAAGCGCTTGTGCGCAATGGCCGCAGCGGCCGCGCGCTGAATCTCAAATCGGCGATCGAGCGCGCGCTGGGCGATTGTGCGGCGGCGGAGACGATTGCGCGGCGGCAGGCTTCACGCGATCCGCTCGACCTGTGGGCGCGCGTGGAGCTGGGCTGTTTTGAGGACAATGCAGACGAAATCCGCGCGATGTTCGGCAGAAAGCCTGAAAACTATCTGGACGCTGTGTGCGCGTATATGGAAGCAGGCTTTTACGAGGACGCGCTGCGCCTGATCGAGCTGGCGCAGAGCGATTATCCGCTGATCGCCTATTACAGGGCGCACATACTGCATCTGCTCGGCCGCGAGGATGAGAGCATGGCCGCGCTCTCGATCGCCGCGCAGAGCGGAAAAATGTGCTTCCCCGCGCGGCTGGAGGATATCGCCGTTTTGCGGGACGCGATTGATCGAAACGGCGCGGACGCAAACGCCTGCTATGATCTGGGCAATCTCTTCTATGACCGCTTCCGCTATGACGAGGCCATTGCGCTCTGGGAGGAAGCGATTCGCCGCAATCCCGAACACGCGGGAGCGCTGCGCAATCTCGCGCTGGCCTATTACGATCGACGCGGGGACGCGGCCTCGGCGCGGGTCTGTCTGGAAAAGGCGCTGGCGCTGCGGCACGACCCGAGACTGCTGTTTGAATATCAGCAGCTGCTCAAGGCGATGAACCTATCCGTTCAGGAGCGGCTGGACGCATACGATCGCTATGCCGATCTGCTCGCCGTGCGCGACGACTGCTGGCTCGACCGCATCGTGCTGCTCAGTCAGCAGGGGCGCTATGAGGAGGCCATACGCGCCGCGCAGGGGCGGCATTTCCACATCTACGAGGGCGGCGAGGGCAAGCTCACCAAGCAGCACGCCTGGATGCACGTGCTCTACGGCAACCATCTGGCCGCCGAGGGACGGGCGGAGGACGCGGAAAAAGTCTATCTCGCGAGCGCAGATCTGCCCAAATCCTACGGCGAGGCCAAGACATGGTTCAATCAGGAGGCGCACATCTATTTCTATCTGGGGCGGCTGCTCGAAAGTCAAAGCCGCGCGGAGGAAGCAATGCGCGCCTATGAGGAGGCGGCCATGCCCAAGGCGATCGTCTCCGAGCTGTCGCTGTTCCGGGCGCTGGCGCTGCGCAGCCTGACGCGCTTCGGCGAGGCGGAGCAGGCGCTGGGCGAAATGCTGGACGCGGGCGCGGATATGCTCAAAAACAGCGACAGGCGCGCCTATTACGGCGTGGGCGCGCCCACACCCATGCCGTTTGAAAACGACGTCGTGAAGAGCAGCGCCGTGACCGGGCACATACTCCGCGGCTATGCGCTCATGGGGCTCGGGCGGCGTGGGGAAGCGCAGAGCGAGATCGACGCGGCGGCGAAAATCAGCCCGGAGGATTTCAGAATATACGCCTTCGAGCAGATTCTAGGCACATTCTGATTTGAGTTTTTTCGGGGCGCTGTTCGCAAGCTGACAGCGCCCCGCCATTTCACAGATAAAGCGCCTCAATGGCCATGGCGCTTTTTCAAACCTTCGTCAGGAAGCGCCCGGTACAAAATCCCCGCCAAAGCCTTCTTCGCCTAAATCTCGGCATTGCTTTTCCCGACATAATGCAATTCCAGCACTTCCAACCATTTCGCCGCTCTCCTGTTCCTGTTCGCCTTCGCCGCTGCGTCAATCGCTGTTTTTTGCTCACCGATCTTCAGCCTCTTCCATCATCTATATGTATTGTCGCGTATTTTGTGTTCTGTGCCGGCCGTTTGGGTTGAATATGATATAACTTATGTCACCGGCTTGTCAAAAAAGCCTCAACAAGCCGGTGAACAGAAATGCAAGCGCTCTGCCGTGCGCCCCTCTCCAATGCCTGCTCTGGAAATGGGGGCGCCGCAAAAATCGTTCCGTCCACCCGCACGCGCCGCTGAATGCGATTGAAAATTTGAGAGAGGTTCGGCCATCCCGAGCTCTCCGAAGATTTTTCGACAGCCTGCAACACTTCCGTCAGAATGCGCCTTATTTCACTTCACTCTTTGTCAGGCGGCGGGGCGTTCCGCCGCTGCCGTCCTCTTCAGCTTTTGCTGGAATTTTTCAGATTTCCGGGCGCAAAAATCGTCCCGCACGCGCCGCCGGGTACGATTGGACGTTCGAGAATGCCCTGGCCTTCTCGAGTCCTCCGGAGACGGCAGTCTGGCGGGGCGCTCCGCCGTTTTCGTCTGCCGGCGCAATTTTCACAAAAATGGCTTGAGGGAAGGGATTTCATCTGTTATAATAAAACAGAATGTGCCTTGACGCTGTTCCAAGCGGGCGCGAAGCCGCCCTTATGCGGCGGGAACGGCGAATCACGATATTTGAGGAGATGCTGTATAGATGAAACTGGGAGTCGTCGGTCTGCCGAACGTCGGCAAGAGCACGCTGTTTAACGCTATCACCTGCGCCGGCGCGCAGGCCGCCAATTATCCGTTCTGCACCATAGAGCCGAATACCGGCGTGGTGGCCGTTCCGGACAGCCGTCTGGACGTGCTGAGCGAAATGTATCATCCCGAGAAGTACACCCCCGCGACGATCGAGTTCGTCGACATCGCCGGTCTGGTCAAGGGCGCGAGCCGCGGCGAGGGACTGGGCAACAAGTTCCTCTCCCACATCCGCGAGGTGGACGCGATCGTTCACGTCGTGCGCTGCTTTGAGGACGACAACATCATTCACGTCGACGGGTCGGTCGATCCGGCGCGCGACATAGAGACCATTGAGACCGAGCTGATACTGGCCGACATGGAGACCGTGTCGAAGCGTCAGGAGAAGGCCAGCCATCTGGTCAGGAGCGGCGATTCGAAAATGGCGCTCGAGCTGTCGGCCGCCGACAAGGTCATGGCGCATCTCAACGAGGGCCGCCCCGTGCGCACCTGCCCGCTGACCGACGAGGAGAAGGCGGTTGTGGACGGCTGGTTCCTGCTCACCTGCAAGCCTGTGCTGTACGCGGCCAACATCTCCGAGGACGATCTGGGCGGCGACGTGGAAAATCTGCCGCTGGTCAAAGAGGTCAAGGCGGTCGCGGAAAAGGAAAACGCGCGCGTGATGGTCATCTCGGCCAAGGTCGAGGAGGAAATCGCGCAGCTGCCGCCCGAGGAGAAGAAGGAGTTTCTCGAGGAGCTGGGCATCTCGGCCAGCGGCCTTGACCGTCTGGTTCAGGTGAGCTACGATCTTCTGGGTCTCATCAGCTATCTGACCGCCGGCCCGAAGGAGGTGCGCGCCTGGACGATCGAGAAGGGCACGAAGGCCCCGCAGGCCGCCGGCAAGATCCACTCCGACTTTGAAAAGGGCTTCATCCGCGCGGAGATCGTCGCCTATGACGATCTGGTGCGCGAGGGCAGCATGGCCGCCTGCAAGGAGAAGGGACTCGTCCGCTCCGAGGGCAAGGATTACGTCATGCAGGACGGCGATGTGACGCTGTTCCGCTTCAACGTCTGATCAATATTGGGGATATACGAAACTCAGCCTTCCGTCTGCGCGGAGGGCTGAGTTTTTTATGGTTCATCACGAAAAGCCGAGGGATAATACAGCGTCCCGCGCCGTCACGGCTTCGTTATAAAAATGATCGGTCATGAATGAAGCGGTCTGCTCTCCCGCGCTGCCATGCGCCTGATTTTCCGGCTTTGCCCGCTTCCGGCAAAGCCATGAAACGCGCCGGGGCTCCGGACGTGTCCTCCGGATTTCCGCAATGCGCTGTTTTTCTCGAAATGAGGCCGGCTTCCTACAGCGTGTACTCTTCGGCATACGGCGCGCAGGGCGCTGAAAAGCGCTCATAGGCGACGCCCAGCCCGGCCAGCAGGAGCGCCGCTTCCCGTTCATGCCCGAATATGTCGCAGTATTTTTCGTGCGCCGTCGTGGAGAGCCGGTATTCTCCGTTCGAAAAGAAGGCTATGTCCTCAGGGCGTTCGGGATACATCCAGTCAAAGAGATCGTTTGCCGACAGAATGTATTCCCGAACCTCGGGAGACAGTCGGTAAAGGCAGACATGAATCAGCGATTCATCCCATGTGACGGCGCCCGGCCGCTCAAAGCCGTCCGCATTCTTCTTTATCTTGGCGTTGTTGCGCGTGGAGAGCAGAAAGGGCTTCAATATGCTGCGTATTTCCTGAATGCGCCTTTTGAAGGGACGGCCGCAGCTTTGATAGACGAGCAGCGCCGCGTCGCTCTTCTCAAAGGCGAATGACATGAATTTTTTGTAGTTTTCGCCGTAAATGTCATCGATGACGGAAATCATGGCGTTTCCTCCTGAATGGTCTGTTTTTATTCCACGCGCTCAATGCGCGTCAGGCTGTCGAAAACCTTTGGAGAGTTCGAGAGGGCCGGAACTCTCTCGAGTTTTTAATCGTGCCCGGCGGCGTGTACGGCGGGCGCGGGACGATTTTTGCGGCGGAAAATCTTATTTTCCAGAGCAAAAATCGTTTCCTTGCAGTTTTTGCGCCCGGAAATCTGAAAGATTTCAGCAAAAACTGGTAGGGGTGGCAGTGGCGGGGGAGCTTGCTCTCCCGTCCACCAGCTTGTCAAAAAGACTTTTTTGACAAGCTGACGCGCTCAATGCGCGTTTCAAAGCGCGCCGTCTCGTGCCCCGCCAGAACCGGACAGCCCGGCAGATTCAGCGCATTCACGCATCCCCTCTGCGGCTCGACGCACAATATGCCCTTTTCGCCGCGGGCGTTGTACAATATCCAGTGATCGAAGCCCGCCGCGCGGAACAGGAAATCCCCTATGCGCGCCGTATCTCCGGCGGCGGTGAAGTAGCCGGAAACGACGCGCCCGCGGGAATGCGTCCCCCGCGCATACGCCTTTTCCTCTTCATTGAGCGACAGCATGCGGCCCGTGGGCAGATTGTGTCCGTCCCGCTCCTGCTTCTCTCCCAGAGGCACGCAAAAGCGCTCCGGCTCAATGAACGTCGTGTGCAGGCCGAATGAATACGGCATCTTGCCGTCCGAGAGATTGGTCAGCGCATAGCGCGCCGAAACGCCGCTTTCAGAGAGCGTATAGACGACCTCCATCCGAAACGGAAACGGATAGATTTCGCCGCGGTTTTCACAGGCAAGGCGCGCCGACGCGCCGTTCCTTTCCAGCACGGCAAAGGCGGCGCTGCGCAGCAGTCCGTGAATGTGCGCGCCGCTCACGCTCTCGTTTACGGGCAATCGCCAGACCCGCCCGCCAAAATGGAAGGCTCCGCCCGCCGTGCGGTTGGCCGGAAGCAGCAGCGGACTGCCGACCAGACAGGGATCGGTATTGTCCGGCCGCGGCGGCGCAAGCACATTTTTTCCGCCAAAGCGCAGGCCGACGATATTGCCGCCCTCATCGGGCGCGATCTCCGCACGCCATTTTCCGGCTTCCAGTTCAAGAATCACATCTCTCCTCCCCTCTCTCTTCAGCATCGCTCGTCCGACAGCGTATCTCAATAGCATCTGCAAAAAAGATGATCAGCGTCAGTATAATGCGCCCGTTCAAACAGCGCGCCCCGCGCGTCTCGGAAGCGCTCTGCACAAAGGATATAAAAGACCGGCGTCGTTCTGAAAAAAGCCGCCGCCCAGCCGCTTGATTTCACGCGTCCAAAATGCGTTTGGCCGTCTCGCGATGTTCCGCGCCTTCTTCTTCATACCTGTTTTTTTCGCCGCAAGCGCCCGATAACAGGCGGCTTGTGCAGGTACACAGCACCGACAAAATCAATTTCATTCTTCAGAATTTCGCGCCGGATTTTATCCGCCCCCGAGCGCCCCGATCAGGCCAGGCTTTATCACATGCTGGCGGCAAAAAGCCGCATTCCGTCGTCTTTTTGGCGCTCCGAAAGAATTTTTTCGCCGATTTTTGGCAGAGCGCTCGCCGCCAGGCCCTCGTTTTTTCGGCCGCACCACCGTATAGGGCGTCTCCTCTCTGGCAGGATCGGTATGTCCGGGCAGAGCGCGTGATTCTGACAGCCGCTCGCTCCCGCGCCGTCTCCTCCCGAAAATATCGCGCAAACGCCTTCGCCGCCGCCATGAGCATTCACTCTTTTCTCATTATAGCCGAAAACCGCGCCGGGGAAAAGCTCAATATGCAAGTTTTCATCCGCGGAAAAATTCGGCCTCCCGCCGCGGATTCCGCCTCTTTTCCACAGTATTCCACAGCCTGTCAACAGCCCGTCCCCTCTCTTTCAACCGTCTTTCCACAATTCGAGTTTCGGCTCAAAATTATCGATATTTTCGCGCCGAAATACAGCTTTATAAAAATAGGTTGCGTTTAATCTGTTGTTAACTCATGTTTTGGGAGAGATCAGCCGAAAGATTTTAGCCCGAACGGCGCTGAATTTACCTGCTTTCCGCTTGATTCGACGTGCGTTTTCTGATATGATTTATAAGCAATTCATCCGATGTTGTACACAGGCTGAATCCCTGTTATCCACATGATGTGGATAAGCCTGTGGATAAGTCAGGTTTTGGCCCAATATATTGTATTGCGCGGCCGCATGAGACTGCCGCTTTCAGTTTTGGAGGTACAAATGAGCACGACACAATGGGAAAATGCGCTTCAGCTGATCAGGCAGGAAGTCAACGACATCCAGTATGAAACCTGGTTCAAGCCGCTGGTGCCGATCATTGTCGGGGACAGCCATATGTATTTCGAGCTGGAACAGGGCTTCATACTCACGACAATGCGCTCGCGCTATCGTTCCCTGATCGAAAACGCCGTCATGATCAGCTACGGCCACAAGTATCAGGTGGATTTTGTCGCCAAGGGGGAAAATCCCATATTTTCGGCGGCCCAGAAACGCGAATCGCCCAAGAGCGAGAACGATCTGCTCATCGCCTCGATGCTCAACCCGAAGTATACCTTCGACACGTTCGTCGTGGGCGCGTCCAACCGCTTTGCGCACGCGGCGTCGCTGGCCGTGGCGGAGCTTCCGGCCGACGCCTACAATCCGCTCTTCCTCTACGGCGGCGTGGGTCTGGGCAAGACGCACCTCATGCACGCCATAGGCCACTACATTCATCAGAACAACCCGAGCGCGCGCCTGCTCTACATCACGTCCGAGAATTTCACCAATCAGCTGATCACCGCCATCGCGCAGAAGACCAATCAGGAGCTGCGCGACCGGCTGCGCACAGTGGACGTGCTGATGGTGGACGACATACAGTTCATCGCCGGCAAGACCGCCACGCAGGAGGAGTTCTTCCATACATTCAATGAGCTGCGCGACAACGGCAAGCAGATCATCATCTCCTCCGACCGGCCGCCCAAGGAGATCCCGACGCTGGAGGAGCGGCTGCGTTCCCGCTTCGAATGGGGCCTGATCGCCGATATTCAAAAGCCCGACTACGAAACCCGCATCGCGATACTGCGCAAAAAGGCGGAGCTGGAGCACATCGTCATTTCCGACAGCGTGCTGCACTACATCGCCGAAAAGACCGAATCCAACATCCGCGAGCTGGAGGGCTCGCTCACGCGCGTCAACGCCATGGCGCAGCTTTCCGGCGGCTCGATCACGCTGGACATGGCGCAGGAAGCACTGGAGAGCATAATGCCTTCCAGTGAGGCGCGCGCCGTTACGCCCGAGGGCATCATGAAGGCGGTCGCCGCGTACTTCAACGTCACCGAGGCCGATCTGCTCTCCCAGCGGCGCAATCGGGAAATCGCCACGGCGCGGCAGGTGGCCATGTATTTAACGCGCGAGCAGACCCGACTGTCCACGACGCGCATAGGCGATCTCTACGGCGGACGCGATCACACGACGGTCATGCACGCCTGCGATAAAATCGCCGAGCTGGCTGAAACGGACGACGCCATCAGGGCGGCGATTCAGGCGCTCAGAAAATAGCCGTCCACAGTCCGCTCCACAGCCCGTCCCCCGATGCGCCGGCTTTATTCACATATTTCCCACGAGTTTCGGCGCGCCAAAACCCTTGTGGATAAAGGCTTTTTCCTGACTTATCCACAGTTTCCACATCACTAATACGACTGTTACTCTTAAAAATAAATTCCTACAACACTCATTGAGGAGGCCAATCCACCATGAAACTGTCGGTCAATACCACTGAGCTGGTCAATGCGCTGTCCATTGCTGCGCACGCGCTGTCCGCGCGCAGCACAATGCCCATTTTGGAGGGCATACTTATTGAAACAATCGAAAGCGGCATCAGCCTGACCTGCTCGGACGGCGCCATGACAATCTCCGTTTCCGTGCCCGCCACTGTGGCCGAAGAGGGACGCATCGTCATGCCCGGCCGTCTTTTTGGCGACGTCGTGCGCAAGCTGCCCGGCGGCGAATTGCAGATGACGGTCTCCGTCAACATGATCGCCACGCTCAAATGCTGCGGCTCGCGCACCACAATGGCGGGCAAGCCGGCCGACCTCTTCCCCCAGCTGCCGCAGATCGACGAGACCCATCGCGTGCATCTGCCCCAGGATCTGCTGCGCGACATGATTCAGCAGACGCTCTTTGCCGTTTCGGCCGACGAGAGCCGCAAAATTCTCACCGGCTGCCTGCTCGAAATCGGCGGCGGCGAGGTGCGCATGGTCGGCTGCGACGGCTTCCGTCTGGCTGTTCGCGTTTCTGCGATTGAGCCGAACATTCCCCCGCTGAACGCCGTCATTCCCGGCAAGCTCCTGCAGGAACTGTCCAAGATCGTATCGGGCGAGGACGAGGCGACGCTCATTTTCGGCAGCAATCAGCTGCTGGTCGAGGTGAAGAGTGTCAGAATATACGCATCCCTTCTCGAGGGCGAATACATTCAGTACCGCCGCATCATTCCGGCGTCCGCGCAGACCACCGTCCATGTGCTGGACAAGGAGCAGATGGCGCTGTGCGTGGAGCGCGCGTCCCTGATGGCCCGCGAGAGCAAGACCAACATGATCAAGATGACAATCAGCCCCAGCCTGCTCGTGATCACCGCCAACTCCGAGATGGGCGACGCCTATGAGGAGGTTCAGGTGGAAACCGAGGGCGAGCAGCTCGAAATCGCCTTCAATGTGAAGTATGTCACCGACGCGCTCAAGGCGATTGAGGACGATTCCTTCCTCATGCGCTTCAATTCGGCGGTCAGTCCGTGCGTGCTCACGCCGGTCGAGGGCGGCGCCTACACCTACATGATACTGCCGCTGCGCAACGTATGAGCGCGCCCATCGCGGCGATCGCCACCGCTCCGGGCGAGGGCGGCGTCGCCATTGTGCGCGTGAGCGGCGACGGCGCGGAGTCCATCCTTTTGAGGGCGTTCAAGCCGGCTGCGCGCGTCAAAGCGCTCAGATCCCATAGAATGTATTTCGGCTGGCTGATCGATGAGGACGGAGAAACGCTGGACGAAGTCATGGCGGTGCTCATGCGCGCCCCCAAAAGCTACACGCGCGAGGACGTCGCCGAGATACAGTGTCACGGCGGCCGGGCGGCGGCGCGCAGGGCGCTTCAGCGCGTGCTGGCGCTGGGCGCGTCTCCCGCAGAGCCGGGCGAGTTTACAAAGCGCGCCTTCATGAACGGGCGCATCGATCTGAGCCAGGCCGAGGCGGTCATGCGCGTCGTGACGGCCGGCGGCGAGGCGGCGCTGCGCGCGTCGGTGCGCGAGATGGAGGGCGGCGTGTCGCGCTTTATCGGCGGCTGCCGAAACAGGCTCAACGACCTCCTGGCGCTCATCGAAGCGTCGAACGACTTCCCTGACGAGATTGACGAGCCCGCAGCGGCCCGCAAAGTGGCCTCAGAGGCGCTGGAGATCGCTGCTCGACTCAGACTGGGCTCGGATGAGAAAGCCGCCAGAATCGTCCGCGAGGGGCTCAGCGTGGTTCTGGCCGGCCGCCCCAACGTGGGCAAGTCGTCGCTTCTCAACGCGCTGACCGGCAGCGACCGCGCCATCGTGACCGATCGGCCGGGCACGACGCGCGATGTGCTGACCGAAACGGTGACCATAGACGGCGCGCGCATCGATCTGAGCGACACGGCGGGACAGCGCGACACCGAGGACAGCGTCGAGAAGATCGGCGTGGAGCGGGCGCGCTCGGCGCAGAAGAACGCCGACGTGGTGCTCATCGTGCTGGACGGCTCGCAGCCGCTGACCGACGAGGACAGAGCGCTGCTCGACGAGGCGGACGACCGCTGCGTCGTCGTGCGCAACAAGTCCGATCTGAACGACGGAAGCGATGCGGGCGGCGCGGATATCTGCGTTTCCGCGCGCACCGGCGCGGGGATCGACGAACTGCGCCGGCTGATACGCAGGCGGGCGGGCGTGGCCGAGCTGAGCGAAAACATGATGACAGGGCCGCGCGCCATAGCCTGCGCGAAGCGGGCGGCCGAGGCGCTCGAGCGGGCGGCGGCGTCCATAGAGGGCGGCGCGCCGCTGGACATGGCCTCGATCGATCTCTGGGAGGCGCGCAGGGCGCTGGGCGAGATCACCGGCGAGGACGCGGGCGAATCGGTCATAGACGCGGTGTTTCAGCAGTTCTGCGTGGGCAAGTAGTTGTTCACAGGTGGTTTTGGAACCGTCACGATAATGAAAGGCACATCCTCCGCCGGAGAGCGCAGCTGGCGCAATCGGGCGGAGGATATTTGCGCGATACGGGAAATTCGACAGGCTGCGCTCGGCGTGCGGCACGGACGCGGGCGAATCGGCCATAGATGCGGTGTTCCAGCAGTTCTGTGTGGGCAAGTGGTTGTTCACAGGTGGTTTTGGAACCGTCACGATAATGAAAAAGCACATCCTCCGCGGAGAACGCAGCTGGCGCGCTCGGGCGGGGGATGTTTGTATGATACGGGAAATTCGACAGCCTGCGCTCGGCGTGCGGCGCAGATACGGGCGAATCGGTCATAGACGCGGTGTTTCAGCAGTTCTGTGTGGGCAAGTGGTTGTTCACAGGCGGTTTTGGATCACGATAAAGAAAGACACATCCTCCGCCGGAGAACGCAGCTGGCGCAATTGAGGATTTCCTCGCCGCCGCTGCAAAGGACGACGGGGCTTGAAACGGTCATTTTCAGCGGAAAAGCCAATGAAAAGAGCGCGCTCCGCGACGGTGCTTTCGGAAGAAAGTTTCGAAACGCGCAGAACGGTCGAAGGTGCTGGCGGGCGCTTCATGCCGGATTGGGCGGCGCTGGAGAACGCCGCCGCGCCTCTTTTATGGGATTGCGCGGTTTGTCCGAAGCGGCTGAAAACTGTCTCGCCGACCTGCGCGCATACAAGACGTTTTTCGTGAAAAATCGAGGGCACAGTGAACGCTTCCTCTCCCGCCCGGCGCGGCTGACGCGTGAAAAGAACGGCGCATGAAGCGGCCAGCTCGGCCGCGCAGCGCCGCATCAAACGCTCGGAGCGCGCGCCGCAATTTTTTGCGATGAAACTGAAAAAAACAGCCTGCGGACGCGGTTTGTCCACAGGCTGTTTTGGCGTTGAAGGATTTACTTCACTGCGAACCAGGCGGCCATGCGCGATTCGTTCGTCCAGGTCTTGCCGGCGGAGGCGTAGTCGACCATGGGCAGCACGGAGCCGTCGGTCAGGGCGATGTCCTGCGCCACGACGCACTTAAACGGCGTCTCGGCGCGGGAGACGGCGCGCACGGAGCCGTCCTCGTTGAATACCGGCGAGACGGCGCGATCGACGAAATCGCCGGTGCGCGCGTCGCGGGCCAGCACGATCGGGCCGCGGCGCAGCGCGATGAAGGGCGCGTCCTTCGAATCGACGCCGTAGTTCTCGGGACGAACGGGCATGACGCGCAGATCGAGCGTGAGCAGCACAGCGTCGCCGTCCTTCCATTCGCGATCCAGGCGCGCATAGTCGCCGGGCTTGACGGAAACCGGCTCGCCGTTTACGGACAGCGCGGTCTTTTCGCTCCATGCGGGAATGCGCACGCCCAGCGTGAAGCGCTCGGGGGCGTTCAGGCCGATTGTCATGCGGACGGTTCCGCCCGCGGGATAGGCTGTGGCGGTCTTAATCGTGAGCGGCCGGTCGGCGGGCGTGAGCGCCTTCACCGTGCCGTTCAGGAAGAGATTGACATACAGGCCGTCCTTCGCCGCAGAGACGGAGGACATGCCGATCAGGCCGAGCCCCGCCGCGCCGATGCAGGCGCAGCAGCCGTAGAACGTGCCGTTCTCCATGATCTTATAGCCGCCGGTTTTGCGGCCGCGCAGGCCGGGCAGCAGCGGCGAATAGCTGTCGAAGGGCAGGCCGCCGTTGGCCGTCACGCCGTCGGAATTGACTGCGCCGATCAGCGCGTTGAAGATCGACTGCTCGATGTGGTCGGCAAAGGCGGCCTCGCCGGTCAGGCAGAGCACCTGATAGCACAGCTTCATCCAGGTGACGGTGACGCAGGTCTCCTGCATGATGCCCTTCTCGGTCACGTCCAGCTGGCGCACGGCGGAATGGTCGAACAGCTCGTGCGTGCAGCCCGCGCAGCCGATCAATGTGATGTCAGAGGCGTAGACGCGGCGGGCGAAGCGCACCACGGCGTCCTTCCACTTTGCAATGCCGGTGACGCGGTAGTATTCGAGCAGACCCTCGAAGCAGCTCATCATCTCGTAGGCCTTGGTGACGGGATACTGATAGGGATCGAGCCTGTCCTCATAGGCCATCTCGAAGATGTTGGCGATCGATGTGCCGCCGCGCCCGACGATATAGGAGGCGAAATCCAGATACCTCTTTTCACCGGTCAGGTTGTACAGCCGCACGAACGGCTCCAGCACGGAGCTGGAGTTCAGGCCGTGCCAGTGGCTGGTGGCCTCGTTGATTTCGAGCTTGCCTTCCTCGGCGGGGCCGAGCTTTTCGATCATGTAGTCGGCGTGGCGGCACAGCGCGGCGAGTATGTCGTCCCTGAGCGCCTCGTCCGGGCAGATCTCGAGGAAGTACTGCATGCCCAGCAGTATATACTTGCGCCCCCAGATGTCCCAGCCGTCGAATTCCTTTTCAGGAGAATAGGTAGAGAAGCGGCCGAGCGCGTCCTGCGCGGTGAGCATATCACGCACGGCGGCCTCGAGCGCCTGATAGAGCGCAGCATCGCGCGTGACCTGATAGGTAAAGCAGCCGCCGCGCATCATCTTGCCCCAGTATTCACAGCGCCAGCCGCGGTCGGAATCGTCCACGCTGCCCTGACGGAACTGGTTGACGAACAGCTTCCACAGCTCGGCGTCGAGCAGCTGGATTCTTTCGATATGGCGTATGGAATCCATCAGTGCGCCGGTAAAGACGTTGCTGCCGGCTGGCAGGGGGAAGAATGTGTCGGTGTTTTTGCGCGGCGCATAGGCGCTTTTCTCGGCGCAGAAATCGTTGATGATCCGATTCATAGCGATGAGAGCCTCTCTTTCACAAAGTCAAGGGGATTCAAAGACCGTTTTCGCCCATATTATAGCATGGCGCGCGCTCAAGAACAAGAGCGCTCTTTCACTGCGGCGGGAAATGTGCTATAATTCAAAATGTGAAGTTCAGCTTCACAACAGACTGTCGAAGAAAACTCGGAGAGATCGGGAAGGCTGAAGTCTTCTCGAACTTTCAATCGCATTCGGCGGCGCGTACGGCGGGCGCGGGATGATTTTTGCGTCCGGAATTCTGAAGGGCTTCAGCAAAAACTGGAGCGTGCGGCGGGAGGGCTGGCTCCCTTTTGGAGCTTTCGCTTTTCGTCAAAGGCGAGACGGCTCAAATTGAAAAGATTTGAGGTGCGGCGTCCGGCGAGGAGCCTGCTTCCCCGTAAGCCATCTGGTCAAAAGCTCTTTCGATCAGATGGTGTGAGGTCTGGCTTCACACACCGGACGGCCGCCGAACAGCGACAGTTTAACTTCACATATAAGATCACGGAGGGCTTTTCATGCTTTGGGATATTGCGATTGAATTTGGAGAGACAGCCGTGCGCATGGCCACGCGCGAGAAGGGACTGGCCTTCGCGGCGCCGTCATGGGGCGCGGAGAGAGGCGGCGCGCTGATCGCCATCGGCGACGAGGCGCGGCAGATGCTGGGGCGCACGCCGCCGGGCGTGACGCTCAGCAGGCCGTTTGAACACGGCTTCATGGCCGACGCGCGTCTGACAGCGCAGTGGCTGACGCGGCTTCTCGAGCCGTTCATGGGCGGCGCGAAGGTGAGCCGTCCCTCGGTGGTCTTTCTGGACGGCGGACGGCTCGCGCCCGGAGAAAGAGAGCTGCTGCTGGGCACGGCGCGCGAGCTGGGCGCGGGGCAATGCGGCTTTCTGGATGAGGCGGTCGCGGCGGCGGCGGGCGCTGGCGTGGACGTGTCGCGGCCGGAGGGGCGCGCGATACTGGATGTGGGCGCGGGACGCATGAGTGCGTCGCTGGTCGTGCGGGGATGCGTCGTGCTGGCGAAAATGCTGAACTACGGCTTTGAACGCATGAACGAGGACATTGTGCAGCTCGTGCGCGCCGAGACCGGCCTCAAGATCGGCTTTCAGGCGGCGGAGGAGCTGAAGCTCGTTCTCTCCAGCGCGCTGCCGGCCCGAGAGGTCACGGCCACGGCGGTCGGTCTGGACATGAAAACCGGCTTTCCGGGCGAAAAGGAAATCAGCGCCGTGCAGATCAAGCGGGCGGTCGATCCGCTGGTGGACGCGCTGGCGCTGCTGATAAACGGCCTGATCGCGGACGCGCCCGAGGAGCTAGCGGCCGATCTTCTGAGGGGCGGACTGATACTGACCGGCGGCGGCGCTCTGCTCTCCGGGCTGGACAGCGTGCTGGACGAACGGTGCGGCCTGCCCTGCCATCGCCCCGAAACGCCGGGCATGTGTACGTTCAAGGGCATGGCGCGCATACTGCAGGACAGGAAGCTGTCCGATCTGACCGTACGGCCGGCGTGATGAAATGCCGGGATTGGCGGCGCGCAAGAGCATTCGCCGATCGATGACGGCGGAAATGACTGAATTGACGGTGACGATAAACTATGGAGAGAGGGCGCGCAGAGCGCCCTGACGGAGGGGAAAAGCGCATGGACACCATCAAGAGAGCCGCCGAAGAATTCGACGCCTATTATTCCACATACGACCCATGCACAGACAAGCTGCTGACTGAATTCGAGCGCATTTACGCCGGGCGCGGCGACATGTCCTCCTATGAGCTGAAGGCGCGCGGCATCGCGTATCTGTGCGATCACGCGCCGGTTCATGTATTTGAACATTCGCCGTTCTTCTTTGAATTCTCGTCGGGACGCGCGCGGCACACATGGGGCGGCCTGCAATCGCATGTCGGCAGCTTTCTGCACGAGAAAACCGCCGATCTGTGGCTCAATCCCTATGCGCGGGAGACGGAAAAAGACCGCGAGGAGGGCCGCCTGCACGCATGGAACAATCCGGTGAGCTTCGATCACTATTCTCTGGGCTATGATAATATACTTTCGGTCGGCTTCGAGGGACTGGCCGCCCGGGCGGAGGACGCGTTTGAAAGGGCGGAGGACGCGGAAAGCCGCGCCTTTCTGCGCGGATCGATTGCGTCCATGCGCGCGCTCATGCGTCTGGCCGCGCGGTTTGCGGACGAGGCGCGCCGTCTGGCGGCCGAAGCGGATGCGGACGAAACGCGCGCTCACTATCTGCGCGTCGCTGAAGCCGCCGGGCGCGTGCCCGCAAAGAGCCCTCGCACGTTTTACGAGGCGCTCGCGTCGATTGTGTTCTGCCGCGAGGCGATCGGCTCGCTCGAGGGCATCGGCGTGAGCATATTCGGCCATCTCGACCGGCTGCTGGAGCCGTATTACACCGCGGATATCGCCGCCGGAAGCATGACGCACGAGGACGCGAAGGCGCTGCTTCATATGCTGCTGACATACACCGACACGCGCTTTGAGGTGAGGCGCGGCTTTTTCGAAACGTCCACCACCATCGAAATCGGCGGCTGCCATCTGGACGGAACGCCCTGCTATAACGGCGTGACGCGCGCGCTGCTCGAAGCGCTGCTCGAGGGGCGATACGTCAATACGAAGATCAACTGCCGCGTGTCGCGGGCGCATCCGAAGGCGTATTTCGAGCAGATCGCCGCGGTGCAGGCGGCGCGCATTCCCGTGCTGGTCATGCAGAACGACGATGCGATCATCGCCGCGCGCGTGAAATGCGGCCAGTCGATCGAGGATGCGCGCACCTATGTGGGCGGCGGCTGCCATGAGATTACGCTTCAGAATACCGAGGTCTGCACGCGCGCCGACACATGGATCAACCTTCCGCGGCTGCTGCTGGACACCATGGAGACGAGCGGCGCGGAGACGTTCGAGGCCTTCTACATCGACGCGCTCGAGACGATCAAACGCTTTATACTGCGCATTATGGCGCTCAAGAACAAATACGAGCGGCTGTGGTGCAAATACGACCCGCTGCCGCTGCTGTCTGCGACAATGACCGGCTGCCTTGAATCGGCCCGGGACGCGACGGCGGGCGGCACAAAGTACGCCTCGACCGCGATCTCGCTGCTCGCGCCGGCGACGCTGATCGATTCGCTGAATACGATTAAGACGCTGGTGTACGAGCGGCGCGATATGACGCTCAAGGCGCTCATGGCGCTGTGCCGATCCGACTTTGAGGGACACGAGGCCGAGCGGCGCTTCATCGCCCAGCGCATTCCCAAATACGGCGCGGGAAGCGATGAAGTCGACGCGTTCGGCGCGCGCGTGCTGAAGGACGTCGCGGCGCTCTATCGAGACGAGCACGGCATGCTCTACAAGAACGGCCGAGGCGGCGACTATCTGCCCGCGTTCTACGCGCACGATATTTTCAGGCCGCTGGGACATAAGACCATCGCCACGCCGGACGGTCGGCGCGCCTTTGCGCCGCTGTCGCGCGGCTGCTCGCCCAGCGAGTTTGTCGAAACCACGCCCACCGACATCATACGCGCCGTGAAGGCGATCGATTTTACCGACTACGTCGATTCATTCTGCACGGAGATCACGCTGCCGCAGCTGCCCATCGGCCGTGCTCAGACGCTCATCGCGGCGCTGATCGAGGCGTTTGTCGCCGCGGGCGGCTCGTCGCTTCAGTTCAATCTGATCGACCGCGACCTGCTCATTGAAGCGCAAAAGGCGCCGGACGAGCACCGCGACGTGTGCGTGCGCGTGTGCGGCTACAGCGCGGTGTTCGTGACGCTGAGCGATGAAATTCAGACTGAGATCGTCGCGCGCGCGATTCGATGACGCGCGTTGACCGGCGCGGCCGCGCGCCAAAAAAGCTGTGAATAAGTGAAAAAAGTGCCGCGTTTTCCGTCTTTGCGGCGGAAAGCGCGGCGCCTGCTTTGCAGGGTCAGTCGCTGCGGTTTGGTTCTTCACGGAATCTTGGAGGGAGTGCAGGCCCACAGCGGCAGCGGGTTGCATGGCTTGTCAAAAAGGTCTTAACAAGCTGATGAACGGGGATGCAAGCTCCCCGCCGAATGCCGCCCTCTCCAGCTTTGCTCTGAAAAGGGGATTTTTCGCCGCAAAATGGCGTCCAGCCCGCATCATACGCACTGCTGGGTATATTTGGGCGACACCTCACAACTCGGCGGCGCATCAGGCGATGTCTTTCCCGCCATCTGCGGCATGCAAATTTCTCGATTTACCTCCAGTAAACCTTCGAAATCTGCATTTGCATCTGACGAAAAATCCATTCGCCGGCCGACCACCTCGTTTGTGCGGTGTCGCCTTTGAAAATTTGAGAGGGTTCGACCATTGCGAGCTCTCCGAAGTTTTTTTGACAGTCTGACACGGCTTCGCCATGAAGGAGAGGACGAAGAAGGAAAAACGCGTGCTTAGCGGCGCAATCCTTGCTTTCTCCCGGCTTTCCGAGAAGAGCCTGCGATTTTCAAGGGCAGCTCTGAATCCCCAGGGCGAATGTTCACCGGCTTGATGGAACGCAAATCGGGGGCTTTCGACTTCAGGCCGGCAGTATCTCGAAGAGCAGCGTTTCGCCCTTTTCCATCACGAAGTCGGTAAAGTGGTCGTATCTTTCGTATTCGCGGCCGGTCAGCGCGTCGCGCAGCCGTCCCATGTGCGGCAGATAGATGCGCTTCTGGCCGGAGGACGCGGCGTGTATGCACACATAGCGCGCGTCGGCATAGACGATGTCGTCCGTATAGGCGTATATGTGCGCGCCCGCGACGTTCGCAGCCTCGCGCAGCAGCGCCGGTTCCGGCTCGCGGCCGATGCCCGAGTAGATCGCCGCGCTGTTTTCGATGCGCACGCGCACTTCGCCGGTTTCGCCCCAGCCGGCCAGAATCAGCGAGCGGTTTTCGCCCGTCCAGCGCGCCTTCGCGGCGTTCCACGATTTTTCGGAGAGGAAGCAGCCCACGCGGTAATCGTCCGGATTGACCAGCGGTATGTCATCGCTCACGAAAACGTGCCACGGCAGCCCCATGCGGCTCATTTTGAGCAGGACTTCGGTCAGGAACGGGCCGGAATCGCCGTCGGCGAACACGGCGAACTGCGCCGTCTGACGGCCGCGCCCCGAGAGCGCTTCACGCTCGTAGATCGCCCTGGCCTTGACGATAAAATCCATAAATTCGCGGTCGCGGTACCAGCCGCCCCACATATCGAACCACCACATCGCAAGCCCGCCGGTCAGCACGCGCCCGAACGCCTGCGTCATCTTGGCGAGCGAACCTTCGACGGTCTTGGGGCCTTCCCAGACGCGATTATGCAGCTTGAGCTTCGCGTTCGGATTGACGAAGGGCGTGCAGTCGTATATCTGCTGAGAGCGGCAGGTGCGTATGTCGGCCTCCACGAACCAGATCTTATTGTGCAGCAGCGTCGAATCCACCGCGCCGGGCAGCGCGAGATCGCCGCCCAGGGGCCGCGCGTCGTTATAGCAGAAGGGGCTGGCGAGGAAATCGACCGCCGGCGAGGCGAGCACGACGTCCGCGGCGTGATGCCCAATGTCGATATAGCTGGCCGTGTAGGCGTAGAACGCGCCGACGATCTGCCGTCCGCCGCACACGCGCTTGCAGGCCTCGCACAGCCGCACGACGGCATTGGCGGTCTCCACATGATAGAAGCGATAGAAATCGCGCGCGCGGGGCGTGTCCGTCTGATAGCGGCGCTCGGCGGGCGTGGCGGGCTGAACGTCGTCAAAGGAAGCATACTGCGCGCCCCATGCGGCGTTCAGGCGCTGAATGTCGCCCTCATAGCGCTCGGAAAGCCAGCGGCGATAGGCGCGCTTCGACGGCTCGGAATAGTCTATGTACTGGCTGTCATGGGCGGCGGGGCGCAGAAACTCCTGCGTGCTGCCCGCGGCCAGATGCCAGCCCGCGACGTATCTGTCCCAGCCCGATTCGGCCAGCCAGTCCTGAAAGCGCGCCATGACGCGCTCTGCATCGGCAAACCACTTTTCTGAAGAGAACGACTGGTGCATGCTCGTGCCCGAGAAATCGCGGCACAGCTCCTCGGGGTATTCCTCCTCCCACCACGGCGGAACCTCGAGCATGATGCGCGGGATGATGTAGACCTCGCCCGGCGCGCGCCCCTGGGCGGCGATGCGGAAGTCCTCGTCCACAGAGGAAAAGTCAAACTGATCGTCGCCCTTCCAGAAGCCGGGGCGCATCGGGCGCATGCCGCTGAACGGATTGATGCCCCGGTCGCAGGCGTATATGCTCACAAAGAGCAGCTGAAAGCCGGTGGCTGTAAAGCGGGCATAGTCGGCAACGGCGGGCTGATAGCTCATGTAGGCGATGGGCGCGATGCGCTTGCCCTCGATCTCTATGACAAAGCGGTCGCCCGAGCGAACGATTCTGCTTTCGATCATGCGGTGATTCTCCTTTTTCGGCAGAACGGCTGCCGTTGATACGCTCTGATTATAAACAAAGCGCGGCTGTTTTGCAATGGTGAATTGCAGCGGCGCGTGCGCGCGCCTTCGAGTCACTCAGGGCAGGCGTTGGCCATGAGGAAATTCGGGGGGGGGTGCTTCGAGATATTCGGCGGGATGGACGTGCGCGCGCCATCTCCGCCGGCTCGTCCGATAAGGAAAAGTATATGCCGGCGAATGAGACTGCACGGTTGCCGATTCTCTGAAAACGGCCATAAACGCACTGGCCGCTTTCATATCCGTCCACGCCGCGCGCAATGCGCTGAAAGCGGAAAAAGCAGCCGTGCGCGGCGCTTGCAGAGCCTGAAAAGAGGCCGAACCGCCATGCTGAGAAAAGGCGCTGGCGCGGAATGCCGATTTCAAAACCGGATTGCGGCGCGCGAATTTCGGACTTTCCGATATGTCGTTTTTTAGAGGGTCTTCACGGAATCCAAGACCACAGCGGCAACAGATTACAAGGCTTCCTCATGAGAGAACGGGTAAAGAAGGAAAATGGGCGTTTAGCAGCGCAATCTTTGATCCTGTGCTGTTCAAGTCTCTCTGCCGCGCATGGCCTCCACAGCTTTCCGTAAAGAGCCCTTTTTTGCGTTCCTTGTGTGAGCGGCGTTCCCTGAAATGCGCTTGTCTGCGACGCGTTTGTCGGCAGGGGAAAGCTGTGAAGAGAAGGATCTGCCGCAGCGCTGAGCCTTCTGCGGCAGATCTTAAGGCGACACCGCACAAATGAGGTGGTCGGCCGGCGAATGGATTTTTCGTCAGATGCAAATGCAAATTTCGAAGGTTTACTGGAGGTAAATCGAGGAATTTGCATGCCGCAGATGGCGGAAAAGACATCGTCTGACGCGCCGCCGAGTTGTGCGGTGTCGCCTTAATTTTTATCTTTTTTTCTCGTCAGCAGCAGGCCACTGGTGATGGCGGTCAGCGGCGCGACGGTCACCAGACCGAATGAGCCGACCACGGTGTGGACGATTTCGGCGGCGACATATTTGTAGTTGAGCATCATGCCCACGGGCGTGCCCTGCGCCATGAACACCATCATGAGCGCCACATAGCTGCCCGAATAGGCCAGCAGCAGCGTTGTTGTTGTGGAGCCGCAGGCCGCGCGCCCCACGGCGAAGCCCGAGGCGATGGCCTCCCGCGCGGAGATATCCGGGCGCTTGAGCACCACCTCATACACGGCGGAGCAGATGTCCACAGCCAGATCCATCACCGCGCCGGACGAGCCGAGGAATATGGACGCGACGAATATCTTCGTCAGGTTGAGATGGGCATAGCCGGCGTAGAACAGGCTCTCGCTGGACTCCATCACCGCGCCGTGTATGCGGAACAGATCGGTAAACAGATAGCCCAGCGCCGCCGTGACCAGTATGCCCAGCGATGCGCCCGAGACCGCCGCCACGCAGCGCCTGTCCAGGCCGTATATCAGGCTGAAAATCAGCACGGTCAGCAGCAGCACCAGTCCCATGGCCACCCATATGGGATTGCAGCCCTTCAAAAGGCACGGAACCAGCACCTTCCACATCAAAAGGATCGTATCGACGAAGGAGAGAATGGCGCGCAGCCCTGTGCCCCGCGCAAAGACCAGCAGAAGCAGCAGGAAAAGGCCTGCCAGCAGCGCCTCCTTGTCCAGACGGAAGTGATCGGACATTGTGACCGACGTCACTGCGCCGCCGCTGTGGCTGACCACCACATAGGCTGTGTCGCCCTTCCGGAAGAGCTTGTCCTGCGCCAGCGAGCCGTTCAGGCGATTGACCGCGTCGACCTTTTGCCCTTTGAACTGACCGCCGAGGATTTTCACGCGGCAGCGCTGCTCGCCGCTGCGCACAAGACCGGTGTCCACAATGTCGCTCTCGTCGGTATCCAGCACTTCAGCCCGCACGCGATCGGCGTTCTGATAGCTGAGCGCCCCCTCGTAGCCTGTGGGCAGAAGCAGCAGCGCGATCATCAGCGCCACGGGAATGAGCGTCTTTCGAGCGCGGAGTCTGTTGAGCATTGGTTTTTCCTCCCTGTATGCAAAGAGAGGGCGGTTGTCCGCCCTTAGACTGTCGAAAAAACCTTGGAGAGTTCGAGAGAGCCGGATCTCTCTCGAACTTTCAATCGTGCCCGGCGGCGTGTACGGCGGGCACGGGACGATTTTTGCGGAGGAAAATCTCATTTCCCAGAGCAAAAATCGTTTCCTTGCAGTTTTTGCGCCCGGAAATCTGAAAGATTTTTAGCAAAAACTGGTAGGGGTGGCAGTGGCGGGGGAGCTTACTCTCCCGTCCACCATGAGGGCGGTTGTCCGCCCTCATGGTTTCGCTGCGATCGGTTTACTTCACGTCCACCAGCGCCGCCAGTTTGTTGTAGATTTCGGTGTTGTCGTAGTAGCCGGTGAAGGCGTCCTCGCCCACGCCCTGCGCGAACACCGCCACGGGCAGGCCGGTGTGGGAGTAGCTGGTGAAGTCCACGCCGGACTTGTTGTTCAGTATGTGGGTGACGGTCACGCTGAAGGGATTGTAGCCGCCGTAGAGCAGCGACTGCTCCTGAGTGCAGCTGTCGGCGGAGGCGTCGCTCAGCGCCATTTCGTAGGCGGCCTTCAGGCGCTCGGCTTCATACTCGGTCAGCACAAGGCGGTCGCCCTCTTCGCCGGCGAGCTTCAGGCCGAAGAGCGCCTCGACCTCCTTCATCGCGTCCTCAAAGGGGGTCTGGTTCTCCTTGTACTTCGCGACATACTGCGCGTCGAACTGGGCGTAGGAGATCTTCTGGTTGCTCAGAGTGTCCAGATAGGTGTCGTAGTCGGTGCCCGCGTAGCCGATGGTCAGGCCGCCGGTCTCATGGTCGCCGGTGACGAGTATCAGCGTCTCGGCGGGATGCTCTTTGGCAAAGTCAATGGCCACCTGCACGGCGTCGGCCAGCGCCAGCGTGTCGGTCACAGTCGCGCCGGCGTCATTGGCATGGCAGGCCCAGTCGATCTTGCCGCCCTCGCACATCATGAAGAAGCCGGTCTCGTTGTCGAGCTGCTCGATGCCCTTGGCGACGTAGTCCTTCAGCGCCCATTCGCCGTCGGCGCGGTCCATGTCGTAGTCCATGGCGTCGCTGTCGGCCAGATGCTCGTCGATCAGCACGACCTTTTCGTCCGCGGGCGTGACGGCCTGAGCGTCGGCCTGTGTGAACGTCACATTGTAGCCCGCCTTCTCGGCCAGATCGTACAGGCTCTCCTGATCGCCCTTCGCGCCGTTGACCTTCTTCAGAGCGCCGCCGGCGAAGTACTCAAAGCCGGAATCGATCATCTCGAGGCCGATCTCGTAGTAGTTGTTGCGGCTGGCCTGATGGGCGTAGAACGCGGCCGGGGTGGCGTGGTTGATGTTGACGGAGGAGATCACGCCGATCTTCCAGCCCTTCTGGGAATGGAGCTTCTCGGCGATGGTCTCAAAGGAGGTCGCGCCGGTCTCGTCCACATTGATCATGCCCGAGTAGGTCTTGCGGCCGGTGGCGATGGACGTGGCGGTGGAGGCGGAATCCGGCGCAAAGCTGCAGGAATCGTAGGTCACGGCGGAGCCGGCCACCGGGAAGTTCATGAAGTTCAGCGCCTTGGGGCCGTCCAGCACCGCGCCGCCGCGCGCGTCGTACTTCACGCTGGGGAGCGCCTGCTCCGCGTCGTCGTCGGCCAGCGCGCCCAGATAGTCGGCCGCGGCCTGGAACTGGGGATAGCTCATGCCATCGCCGATGAACAGGAACACGTATTTCGGCGCGGACGCGGATTGTTCCGCAAACGCCGGCAGCGCGGTGAGGCAGAGCAGGCACGCGAGAATCAGGGAAACGAGCTTCTTCATGTAAGATGTCCTCCTTGTTCGTTCGTCTGACAATGTTGTTCTGCACAGGAAATGTCCGCCTGTTGCGGCGAGGCGCTTCCGGTGAAGCCGCGCTCGTGTCATTTCCCCGCGACAGTCTCATAATATATTTGCAATGTCAGCCTTTTAATCGGGCAACTGTCAAATGTATGTCAGGTTTTCCACGCCGCATATGCTCGCAGAAGAAAAGGCGGCCGACCGAAGCCGACCGCCGATGAGAATGCTCTGTGTGATCTCACGTATGTGATTTTACGCTCATTTTTATCTTCAGCCACGCCACGGTGTCCCGGATCGTGTTGCACAGCGGCCGGGGCGCATAGCCGAGCGCGGTCGCCGCCGCCTCGCGGCTGAAAAGACCGTTCGAATCCAGCACGGCGATGGAGTAGGGCGTGAAGTAGAGCGGCTCACGCCTGCGCAGACTGATCCTTTCATAGAACGGCGCGATCATCTTGGCGAAGCAGATGGGCAGATAGGACACGCTGCGCCGCAGATTTACCGTCTTTTTCACCAGCTCGAGAATGTCGCGAATGGTGGCGTAATGGCCGGAGAGAATGTAGCCGTGCCCGGCCTGACCCCGCTGCGCGCAGGCGATTACGCCCCCGGCGACGTCCCGCACGTCCACGAAATCATATCCGCCCCTGACCGCCAGCGGCAGCTTTCCGGCCAGGAAGGACAACAGCATATTCGTGATGCTGCCCTTTCCAAGGTCGCCCGGCCCTATGATGCCGGAGGGGAACACGACGCTGGCGTTCAGGCCGTCTTTGGCCGCCTGCAGCACCAGAGATGTGGCCATGGCTTTGCTCTTTGCATAGTCGCCCTTCACGAGATTGGGAGAAAAGACCGTCGTCTCGGCGATTTCCGTGCCCTTCGGCTTTTCGGGAATCGCATGGACGGAGCTGACGTAAACCAGCTTTGCAACGCCGTGTTTGCGGCAGAATTTCAGTATGTTCCGGGTGCCGTCCACATTGACGCGGTAAATTCGGTCGCCCGGCCGCGAGGCCACGGATATGATTCCCGCGCAGTGAATGACGCAGGTGTGCGCGTCCGCGCCCTCGAAGAAGCGCTCGAGCGCGGCCTTGTCGCACACGTCGCCCGATACGCTGCGGACGTTTTCGGGAATTTCCCGCGCCAGAGGATCGCCGTCCATCACCAATGCCCGAATTTCCGCCTGCGTATCCTGCAGCTGCGCGAGCACTGTGCGCCCAAGAAAGCCCGTTGCGCCGGTAATTAGATATTTCTCATACATAATGTCGCCCCCAATCAACAACAGATGTTGATTATCTTTCACACTTACAGTATAATGGAAACAGACGCAGACGACAACCATCAATGCGCGGCGACGTGAAAGAAAACCGACACACGCGGCGCGACTGTCGCCAATAAATGCGAACAATTTGTGAAGAGATGATTTTTATGAGAAAGACAGACGCGAGACTTCGCTACACTCAGAATGCGCTCAAGCAGTCGCTTTTGTCGTTCCTGAAGGAAAAGCCCGTCAACAAGATCACCGTCAAGGAGGTCTGCGAGCGGGCGGGACTGAACCGCGCGACGTTTTACGCCCACTACAGCGACTGCTTTGCGCTTCTGGAGAGCATCGAGGAGGATCTGCTGGAGACGTTTTGCAGCTCGCTCAAGCTGGTGGATTCATTCGACGTGACCGCGCTGATCGAGGCCATATACGCCATGATCGAACAGCAGCAGGAGGCCTGCCGCGTGCTGATCTTTCAAAACGCCTGTCCCAATGTCCTTCGCCGCATGATCGATATGGCCCGCAGCGAAAGCATCTCCTACTGGAAAAAGCACCTGCGCCGCGCCACGGAGGCCGAGCTGGAAATGCTCTACACCCATCTGTCCAACGGGCTGATGCACGTGGTGGTCGAGGGCTATGAAAAGTACAGCCGCGAAGAGGTCGTTCACTTTGTCAACCGCATCGTCCAGTGCAGCCTGTCGCAGTTTCAGTAAAAAAGGCTGCCGAAGAAGGAGTGGCTCTGCGGCGGCTCATTTTCCTCTGTCAGGCCGCGGGAAAAGCCGGAAAATGCGCCGACAATAAGCGTCTCTCGGGAAAGGGCGCTTTCGCCGTTCCGAGGGGAAAAGCGAAATATCAGGGGGAGGCGCGCGTCCGGCCGTTCCCCTGTTCTGCTGGATTGTTCCCGGGGAAACGGCCGCATTGCCTGAAGAGCCGGGCGTTTCGGAAAGCTCGTCATCTATGTTTACCTGCATTTTGCATCGGGAGCGCCCGTGCCGTCAAAAATAATGAGACGGTTTTGCAATGGAAATTTCAACAGAAATTTTGGCAAGCGCGAAAACGATAAGCGGCGCGTTTTTGATTCTGCGCCCGCACAGTGAGCGCCGACGTCCGCGCTTTCTGCAAAGCTCTCCTGCGTCTGAGAACAGTTTGTTGAAAACCGTCCAGCCTGCAAAAAGGGGCTTTATACGGAAAGCAGGATAAAGCAAGGCGCGGCAGAGAGACGTGAACAGCGTGGCGGCAAAGCCTGCGCTGCTGAACACGCATTTTTCTTTTTTTTGCCCGTTCTCTCATGGCGATGCCGTGTCGTCTGTTGCCGCTGTGGTCTTGCACTCCTCCAAAAGATTCTGTGGAAAACCCCAGGGCGTTCTCAAGCTGGTGCAAGCGCCCTTCTGTGCCCATCTCCGGTTTTAATTCTGGAAAGGGGATTTTCCGCCGCGTAAATCATCCCGCCCCACCCGCACACGCTGCTGGGTATGATTGAAAATTCGAGAGGGATTTCGACCCTCTCGAGCTTTCCAAAGGTTTTTCGACAGTCTCTCATGGCGATGCCATGTCATCTGTTGCCGCTATGGTCTTGCCACCGAAAAAGATTCTGTGAAGAACCCAAAGGCGTTCTCAAGCTGGTGCAAGCGCCCTTCTGTGCCCATCTCCGGTTTTAATTCTGGAAAGGGGATTTTCCGCCGCGTAAATCATCCCGCCCCACCCGCACACGCTGCTGGGTATGATTGAAAATTCGAGAGGGATTTCGACCCTCTCGAGCTTTCCAAAGGTTTTTCGACAGTCTCTCATGGCGATGCCATGTCGTCTGTTGCCGCTGTGGTCTTGCTCCCAAAAAAGATTCGGTGAAGAACCCCAGGGCGTTCTCAAACTGGTGAACAGGGCGGCGGGCTCTTTGCCGGGTGACGCGCCTAAAATCTTCGAATTGCGCCGCCGGCAGTTGCGCCTTTGATGAAATCTGAAAAACCAGAGGGGGTTCAGCATTTCCACTGCACGCTCCAGTTTTTACTGAAATCTCCAAGATTTCAGAGCACAAAGACCGCACAGAAACGATTTTGCTCTGAAAAATGGAATTTTTTGCCGCAAAATCGCCTCGCTCCATCGTACACGCCGCCGGGTGCGATTGGAAATTCGGGCTTCGACATATCGAGCTCTCCGCGTCTTTTCGACAGTCCAAACGATTTGTTGAAAACCATCTCGAGCGACCGCTCTTTTCCGGCTTTGCCGAATCGTTGACGCACGGCCTGCCGCATCCGTGTGCCTTGGGAGATTGCGCCGGCATCTTTGCTGTGCGCAAGAACATTTCGCTTGGACGGCGGGAAAATCCATCCGCAGCCGTCCGCTTTGCCGCGTTTATGTGCATCGCGGCGTGAGTTTGACCCGTCGAAAAAAACTCACGCCGGCTTATGCGCGCGCTTTCCCGCATAGTATGATCTGGAGTCCAGAGCGCCCGCAAAAATCCTCCGAGCTGCAATTTTTCGCAAAATCAAGCCGCATTTGCTCGACGATTTTTCGAGACGCGCTCTGACGTCCGCCATGCTGTGAATGGGAGTTGATGTCATGGGTCAGTTTGCAGGTCTGTTTTATGCGGGAGACGCGCAGGCGCTGCGGGGCGTTTGCGACGCGCCCTGTCACGTCATGGGGCGGCACGCGCTGTGCGCGCGCTCTGTGGCCTCGGACGGCGGCGCGATGGCGCTGGTCGTTGGACATCTGCGCAATGCGGCGGCGCTGCGGGACGATGTGCGGCCGCTGGGCGAGAAGTACACCGCGTCGGACAGCGCGCTCCTGCTGGGCGCATACCGGCTGTGGGGCGAGGAATGCGCCGAAAGGCTGGAGGGCGAGGCGCTGCTCATCGTGATCGATCAGGACGCGGAGCGGCTGCTGCTCTCATCCGACCGAATGGGCGCGGCCGGGGCGCTGTTTTACGCGCCGGTTCGGGGCGGCGTGGCGTTTGCGGGGCATCCCGAGCCGCTTCTGAGCGTGCCGGGCGTTTCGCGCCGCGTCGCCCGGGAGGGGCTTCGGATGCTCTTCGGACTGGGGCCTGCGCGCGCGCCGGGACTGACGCCCTTTAGAGATGTGTTCCAGCTGCCGCCCGGAACCATGCTGATCGCCGACCGGCGCGGGCACAGCACGCGGCGCTGGTTCCGCCTGGAGGCCAGAGCGCACGAGGACGACGGCGGCAAGACCATAGACACTGTGCGCGGCCTGCTGGAGCAGGCTGTGGACGACGCGGCGGCCTGTCAGCCGGCCTCCATGCTCTCGGGCGGGCTGGATTCCAGCGTGCTGACGGCGCTTCTGGCTAGACGCGGCGGCGCGGTGCGCTCGTTCTCGGTCGACTATGAAAACAACGCCGATTATTTTCAGGGCGGGCGCTATCAGCCGGAGCAGGACGCGCCGTATGTCGAGAGCGCGGTGCGGGCGCTTCATTGCCGCCATACGCGCGTTGTGCTGTCGGTGGACGCGCTCAGCGGCGCGCTGGACGAGGCCGTTCTGGCGCGCGGCTTTCCGGGTATGGCCGACATCGATTCGTCGCTTTTGCTGTTCTCGCGCGCCATCGCGCAGCACGAGAAGTATGCGCTCTCCGGCGAGTGCAGCGACGAGGTGTTCGGCGGCTATCCGTGGTTCAGCCGCGATGAGCTGATATTTTCCGACGGCTTCCCATGGTCGGGCTCTCTGGCGCTGCGCGAATCGGTATTGCGCGAGGATGTGCGCGACGAACTGCGCCTCGCCGCCTATGTGGACGGCGTCTACCGGGAGGCGCTGGCGCGGCAGAGCGTGCTGCCCGGCGAGGATGCGCGCTCGGCGCGGCTGCGCCTCATACAGGGACTGTGCTTTGAGTTTTTCATGAGCAATCTTCAGGAGCGCGCGGCCTGCATGGGCGCGGCGGGCGGCCTGAGTGTGCTCACGCCCTACTGCGACGACCGGCTGGTTCAGTATGTCTACAACGTGCCCTGGGCGATGAAGCGCATGATGGGCGTTGAAAAGGGGCTGCTGCGCGCCGCCATGCGCGATCTTCTGCCCGAGGAGCTGCTCATGCGCCGAAAGAGTCCCTATCCCAAGACGTATCATCCGGCCTATGCGCAGGCGATTAAGCGGCGCACGGCGGCGATGCTGGAGGATTCGTCCGCGCCGATACTGGCGCTGATTGACCGCAGGACGCTTTCGGGACTGATCCGCTCCGAGCTTTCGCCCGCGGAAACGCCCTGGTTCGGCCAGCTGATGGCCGGGCCGCAGATGCTGGCCTATCTGCTGCAGATCAACTTCTGGATGAAGCGTTACGCTGTGGAAATTTCAGCCTAGCGCGCCAGAAGGCCGTATTCTCCTGAATCCGAACAGGCTCAACTGCCGCAGCGTCTGAAAGCGCCTGCCTGCGCCAAGAGATACAGCCTAAATGAAACGGAACGAATCATGCGCCAAAGCGCGCCGGTTCGTTCCGCTTTTTTATATGCTGAGCAGGCGACAGGGTTCTTCACGGAATCTCGGGGGGAGTGCAGTCCGTAGCAGCAGCGGATAGCATGGCGTCACCAAGAGAGAACGGGCAAAGAAGAGAAATTGCGTGTTTGGCAGTGTAATGTGTCTCTCTGCCGCTGTTTGATTCCCCTCAGCTTTCCGTGAAGAGCGGAAAACAGAGCGTCTCATACCAAATCCCCGCTAAAGCATAGACGTCAGCCTGATGCTTTGAATGACAGCGGGGGCGTTATACGGCGCTCGCCGAACCCCACGCCAAAGTCTCGGTATTGCCTTTGGCTCTTTACGTAATCTTGGGGGCAAGTCCATGGCAGCAGCGGATAGCATGGCGTCGCCAAGAGCGAACGGGCAAAGAAGAAAAATTGCGTGTTTGGCAGTGCAATGTGTCTCTCTGCCGCGCCTTGCTTTCTCCAGCTTTCCTCGAAGAGCGGAAAACAGAGCGTCTCATACCAAATCCCCGCTAAAGCATAGACGGCAGCCTGATGTTTTGAATGACAGCGGGGGCGTTATACGGCGCTCGCCGAACCCCGCGCCAAAGTCTCGGTGTTGCTTTTGGCTCTTCACGGAATCTTGGGGGGGGCAAGTCCATGGCAGCAGGATTACATGGCATCGCCAAGAGAGAACGGGCAAAGAAGAGAAATTGCGCGTTTGGCAGTGCAATATGTCTCTCTGCCGCGCCTTGCTTTCTCCAGCTTTCCGTGAAGAGCAAAAACAGAGCGTCTCATACCAAATCCCCGCTAAAGCATAGACGTCAGCCATTGCCTGCCGGCAGCGCTTTGAATGACAGCGGGGGCGTTATACGGCGCTCGCCGAACCCTGCGCCAAAGTCTCGGTATTGCTTTTGTGGACATAACGTAATTCCAGCGCTTCCGGCCATTTCGCTGTTCTCTTATTCCCGTTTGCCTTTGCCGCTGCGTCAATCGCTGATTTTATCGCGCATTTTGCGCTCTGCGCCTGCCGTTTGTATGGAGTATGGCATCAGATGCTCCGAAAGACAGGCGGAAAGCTGCCTCGGCCCCGCTGCAAATTTCCCATGAACGCCGCGCTTTTTTCCTCTTTAGGAACAAGCGCGGGCAGTTTGAAGCGGCTTCGGCAGGCAGAATCGCGGCCTTACCCGTTTTTTTGCCTCCCTGAGCGAAATGCACCCGGCTTCGGCATGCTCGCTCACGGCTATGAAGCGACGCCGGGCGCTTCGATATCGGCGATATCCGCCTGAGAAGAGGACTGCGCGCCCTCGCCGCGCCGGTCGATGCGCAGCACAATGACGCTCATGTC